>JAQUYN010000053.1 GCA_028691835.1 Alphaproteobacteria bacterium
TAGGCCCGGCGCTCTATCAAAGCCCTCTATTTTCGCTGACCTCGCCAAACAACGGCACTCCTGATTCTTATTGGGGCGTCCGGCCAACAGTCTTTTCGCCACAGATTTCGGTGAACGGGAACACCCAGTATATAATAGAACTCCTTGGCAACGGGGCCGCTGGCGTTCTGATCACGTCCAACATGCCCGGCGCGCAATTGTTCGCGTATGAATCTAATGTTGGATCAAATTTTCATCCGTTCGGCGATTATGCGTTACGAAGTGACCTCACTTATGCGTCAGCCGTCCCTCTTCCGGCAGCTCTGCCACTGTTTGGCTGTACCCTGATGTGCTTCGCGGCACGAGCGCGGCGACAAGGCATAAAAAGGTAGGGGGTTCTCAGGTTCCTCTTTCTGGCATCCCAAAAGAACGTCTTTGTCTTACTCCAACCCACCACTTACTTGTGGGTTGGCTTGTGTGTTGGAAAGCTGGAAATTATTTAACTTATTGATCTTATAGAGTATTTGTATAGGAATTGGTAGCAGCGGAGGGATTTGAACCCCCGACCAAGGGATTATGATTGTCTGCGAGAATCCAACAATTCAAAGGGTTAAGGCAAAATTCTGCCCTCTTTCTGCCAATCGCACATATCGGCGCTAACCTTGCTTTAACGTATAGTGTGGTATACCTTATGGCGTATTATGGCTGTTATGGTGATCGTTATGTCGTCAGTAGTCAAACAATCGTCCTCGACCCCGCTCCCCGTTATTCGCATCTTGCGAAAACTGGGACAGGATATTCGTGACGCGCGGTTGCGCCGACGCATACCTGTTGCCGTTATGGCGGCTCGCGCAGGGCTTAGCCGCATTACCCTGAGCAAGATTGAAAACGGCGAACCAACCTCTTCGCTCGGTGCTTATGCAACAGTTCTTTTTGTCCTCGGCCTTGAAGGACGTTTGGCTGATATTGCCGATATCAAAAATGATGAATTGGGTTTGAGATTGGAGGAAGATCGTCTTCCCAAACGCATTCGCAATTCCACAAAACATAAGGCGTAAGGCACGGAACCCGAGTATATTACGATCAGCTTTTGACCTTTCAGGAGGCCGCATGACACTTAAAAACAAACTTGGCATCACCAATCAGCTTGAATTAAGCAAGGCGGAAGAGAAAATCAGCAAACAAAAAGCCAAAAAGCTTTTTGAAAGCGGCGATATTGATAAGATCAAGGTCGGCACCTTTGCCGGATTAAAGCAAATCCACAAATATCTTTTTGGCGAGATTTATGATTTCGCGGGCAAAATGCGCGAAGTGAATATTTCCAAGGGCACTTTCCGCTTTGCCCCTGTGATGTATTTAAAGCAATCCCTGAAACACATCGACAAAATGCCGCAAAGCACTTTTGATGAGATCGTTGAAAAATACGTTGAAATGAACGTTGCCCATCCCTTCCGCGAAGGCAATGGCCGCGCGACGCGCATATGGCTGGATTTGATATTAAAAACGAAAATCAAGAAAGTCGTGGATTGGGACAAGGTGGATAAGGCGGATTACCTTTCGGCTATGGAACGCAGCACGGCGAAAGATGTCGAAATCAAACAGCTTTTGAAAAATGCGTTGACCGGTAAAACCAAGAACCGCGAGATTTTTATGAAGGGCATCGATATCAGCTATTACTACGAAGGTTATAATGAGTTCAAAACCGAGGATTTATAAGTCCTGATTGCTACCCCTTCGCCTTGGCCTCCTTGATCTCCAAAATCGGTGCGGATATTCTGTTTGCCGCTGTTTGATGATTACAGCTTTGCCAAAACTTGGTTGAATTCTTCTTCTGTTGCAACG
Organism: Alphaproteobacteria bacterium; assembly: GCA_028691835.1. Lineage (GTDB taxonomy): Bacteria > Pseudomonadota > Alphaproteobacteria > UBA9219 > UBA9219 > UBA8914. The sequence goes on from JAQUYN010000053.1 coordinate 1,822, forward strand.
TCGCCCAAGAGGCATGGATCGGTGTTGTTCTTCCAATAAGGAAGGTTCAACATGTTCCGCCTGACGCACTTTTCGATGAAAGACCGGGAAAAATTACTGTCCAAGCTCATAAAAAATGCGACGCCACCTTCAAAGATTTCTTTGCAGGATTTTACTTTTTTATCTTCGGTAACGCAGTGAATGCAAAAGGTATCGCCCTCTGTTTCAAGACCTATGTTGTTCGGGTCACAAAAAGGCATCGAGCATGTTGCGCAGGATTTCATATCAGTTCCTTTCGATCATCATCACGGTGTGGGCGTTCATCCAATATAACAAGGTTCTTCAGCGATTGCCAATTTTCGCAGCTATTTCAGAAGCTGACTTTTTTGTAACTCCCGCCTTGTCGGCATGTTTGCTCCAGCGGGAGATCGCCTTTTGAATGCGAGCCAGAATGTCAGGCGCGTTTTTGAGGCCGTGTTTTTTGCCAAGCGCCTGTAGGTGCTCCGCGCCCGGATTTTTTCCTTCACCCAAAACCATCGTGCTTTGCTCGCCGTTAGGGCCATAGGAGAATGTCAGGTCATAGGCAGGCGCGAACACCCACTCGTTTCGCTCGTTCAGCAGGAATGAAAAATTCTTGGCATGGTCGTCGCGGTTATGCGACAGCACATTGAAGCAAGCCAGTGCATAGGCCTTTTCCGCCTCGATAATGTTTTTGGTCAGAGCCAGAACCACTCGCAGGATCGTATCATAATCGAGGCTCGGATTTCTGTGGTCAGCGTGGATCAGGCCGGAAAGGCTGTGCATGTGGATGCGTCTGTCACCCTGTCTATCAAACCGCTTCGCACCAAAATAATGCCCTTTCTTAGCATGGAAGAGATGCGTTTCCGGCATATCGACGCCCGCTTCTTCAGCCATCAGGCTGTAGGCATATTCTATAGCCCCCACATCATGCGGATCTTGAGAGGACGGGAACTTGATCATCCAATGTTCGAAACTGGACTGTAGATTCTGGTTTCCATGAATGATCCGCTTTTTATCCGCGCTGACTTGCGCGACGATCTTCGGACGCGCCCCGGCAGAGGAACCGTTGAGGCGCAGTAATTCTTCAAAAACTTCTTCATTCTCGCTGTCTAGAACAAGCGCTGCACTTTCCGCCAATTTATCCAAGGCCAAATCCGATCCATCGCTGTCAGTAACGCTGTGATCCGGCTCATAACTCAGCGCGCCCATGCCATGCCGCCCGACATAAGCCAAACGGTCTAGCGCCGTTATCTGACGGCGGTTGATGCCATGTTTCTCAACCGTACGATCCAGAAGCAACCGTCCCCATCCGTCCGGCAGGCTGTCATTGAAGACGCCATAAAGCCCATCAAAAATCATGTCCGGACAAACAAAAACGCCGGATTTCAATGGAAGTTTGATTGGCGAGATTTCGATACCGGAGTCGACAAAAGCCGCATCATATTCAAACAATATGTGACGATCTTTAAATGCAAGACGCCCCACCTTCCGGCGCTCTCCGGCATCCAGATAAACAGTCAACAGTTCTGTCGGCACATAGGTCACTTGATCCGGCCTTTCTTGCGCGTCTTGGGCGCGGGTTCCGATAGGATGTCATCAAGAGTTTTGACGGTATTGAGAGGCGAAGTGTCGCTTGCAAGTCTGTCGAAGTCGCCAAGACAATCAAGAACCAAGGCAATCCGAAGCAACGAGTCCACCGCGATGAGGCCTGTATGCTCGAAACGTTTTAACGACCCCCAGCTCACGCCCGACCGCTTCGCCAACCCTTCTTGAGACAAATTCATAGCCAACCGCCGAGCCTTAAACCGGCCCGCGATTTCCAAAAGCACATCCTGCGGTGTTCTGATTTCTATAGACAATATATTGCCCCTCATTCGATATATAGGCATTATATAGACAATATATTATCTATTCGTTAATAAGGCAAGTGGCATTGTTCAACGCATAATGGGCGGAGCATCCATTCCTGCAGGCATTACAAGGACTTAGTTTTAGCCTCTTTGACATCTAAAATCCTATCCACGCTGAACATGCGTTCTTCTTCGCGCAAAGTGCAAAAGGCACGCATGCCGAGGAAGACCTTTCCTTTGAACTCTTCATCCTTCAGCGAAAGCGGGCGTACAGTGCGCTTGGTTTTTGTGTCGTTGCCCTTCAGATAAACGATGTCGAGCAGTTTCTTGCCTTTGATTGATGCCTTAATCAGCGCGATTTTGTCGTCGCGCGGCAAGGCAGCATCAGCTTTGCGATATTGATGCCCCGTTAGAAACTCAAAGATGCGGTAATCGGTGCGGATATTCTGTTTGCCGATGGGAACTTTGAGGATGATGCCCTCAAACGATGTGCAGCGCGAGAGCGCCACATATGTTTGCCCCGCCGCAAAAGTGCCGCGCCCGATGTCGATGGTAACGTGTTCAAATGTTTTGCCTTGGCTTTTGTGAATGGTAATCGCCCACGCAAGACGGAAAGGATACTGCGTGAAGGTGCCGACGGGTTCGGAAACGATGGTATCGCCCTCGACACCGAAACGATAGACTTCCCAGCTGTGGGGAAAAACCTCGGCCAGTTCATCGTCATCCTCCAGCCGGACTTGCAGATATTCCTCGCCTTCAATGTCTTTCTTGATAGCCTCGATCACGCCAATGCTGCCGTTGACCCAGCGTTTGTTGGTATCATTGTTCAGCATCATGATTTGCGCGCCGGGCTTAAAGCGCAATTCGGTCGCGGTCGGGAAATATTCCTTGCCAAACTCGCCTTTTATTTCGGCCTCCGAACAATGCGCTTTGCCTTTAAGGGCGTCTAGATGCGTGGCGTTAATCTCGTCGGCGCGCGCGTTTGTCGTCGTCAGCGTGATGTAAAAGCCGTCTTTCTTTTTTGGTGCGTCGTCTGCGTCATGGCGACTATTGAGCAACTTAATATCCGCGTCCTCGACCGAATTGTTGCGGATTTTATTCAGCAGGTTGATAAAGGTTGGGTCTTTCTGGCGATAAACCTTTTCAAGCTCCACCACCTCCAGATTCGCATCTTTCAACGCGTGAGCGCTGAAGAAATACGGTGTTTTGTAATGCGTCGTGAACAGCTCGCGCTCGTTCGATGACACAACCGGCGGCAGTTGGTACAAGTCGCCAATAAAGATCATCTGCACCCCGCCAAACACCTTGCCCTGATCGGGGCCGTAGAGCCGCAGAAACGCATCGACGCAATCCAACAAATCGGCGCGCGCCATGGAAACTTCGTCGATAATAATGGTCTTGAGCTTTTTATAAAGTTTCGCCCGTCGAGGTTTGGATTTCTTTTCCCGGATTTTCTGCGGCGTCACGTCCACATAGAAGTTAAAGAAACTGTGGATCGTCTGCCCCTTGACGTTCAACGCCGCCACACCCGTCGGCGCAAGGATGACAGGCTTCTTATCCGTAACCTTACAGAAATGAGTCAACAGCGTCGATTTGCCTGTCCCCGCCTTGCCGGTGATGAACAAGCTTTGCCCCGTCTTTTCCATAAGGCGCAGGGCTTCTTTGAACCGGTCGTTGATATCGATTTTGGGCATGGGGAAGTATATCCTTACGCCCACAACGGGGCCAAGACTTCCGCCTGCTGCAGCACCAACTGTACCGCAGCATCCTGAAGATCTGGCGGATAGCCATATTTCTTGAGGATTTTCTTGACCTCGATACGAAGCTTGGCGCGGGCGCTATCACGGTGCATCCAGTCAACGGAAACGTTGTTGCGCACAGAAATGACCAATTCGGTCGCGATCACGCGGAGTTTGGCATCGCCAAGAAGTTCTATCGCGCTTTCGTTCTCTGCCAAGGCATCATAGAAAGCTATTTCTTCTTCGCTTAAACCCTGTTCCTCTCCGCGCTCGCGGTCAGCCTTGATATCTTTGGCAATGGCAATCAGTTCTTCCAGAAGCTGGGCTGCGGTGATCGCATTATTGTGATAACGGCGCACAGCCGCCTCAAGACGCTCGCTGAATTTTCTGGATTGAACAACATTTGACTTTGTGCGCGATTTAATCTCGCCATTGATCAACTTTTGCAAGGCTTCCAAGGCGAGGTTTTTCTTCTTCATCCCCTGAATTTCGGCCAAAAACTCCTCTGATAAAATCGAAATATCAGGAGATTTGATGCCCGCCGCCGATAGAATATCGACGATTTCTGTTGAGACAACCGCGCGGCTGACCATTTGTTGAACCGCGACATCGACTTCGGCCTGCGTCTTTCCTTTGCCCGGCTCGCCCTTCATTAAGGCTGCGCGTATGGCCTGAAAGAACCCGACCTCGTCACGGATACGGCCAGCCTCAGGAGAAGTCGCTGCAAGCGCATAAGCCTTGGACAGTCCAACAACAGCATCTGGGAATTTACGCCGAACCTGTTTCTTGGCCTCTTCTGATTGCTCCCGCGCAGCGTCGCGTTGTTGTTGATCCAAAACCCACTCCAAGGCTTCGGCCATAATCCCAAGCCGTTCGGCGGGCGTTCCATGAAGTCCTCGCAGATAATCAAAGCCATGGAACATATCGCGCACGATTTCATAGCGCCGCATCATCTCAGACACAGCCTGTCTTTCGTCAATGCCAACCTCTTCGCGGTCGCCCGGTGAGTATATCGAAAGAGCCTGCTTCAAATTATGCGCGATGCCGATGTAATCAACAATCAATCCGCCCGGCTTGTCGCGGAAAACGCGGTTGACGCGAGCGATGGCCTGCATCAGACCATGGCCATGCATCGGCTTGTCAACATACATGGTGTGCATGCAAGGGGCATCAAAGCCAGTCAGCCACATGTCGCGCACAATCACGAGCTTCAGCGGGTCTTTCGCATTACGGGCGCGTTTGGCCAGAAGGTCACGCCGCGCCTTACTGCCAGTATGTTTCAGCCATTCAGGAGGATCGTTGGCGATATTGCCCGTCATGACGATTTTAAGAGCGCCCAGCGTATCGTCCTCGGAATGCCATTCGGGACGAAGTTTGATGATCTCATCATAAAGCGCGACGCAGATACGGCGGCTCATGCAGACAATCATACCTTTGCCATCCAACGCACTGAGCCTATTTTCAAAATGCTGGATTATATCAGCGGCAACTTGTTTCAGGCGCGTTTCTGCCCCAACTATGGCCTCGACACGAGACCATTTGCTTTTCTTACGTTCGCGGTCGTTGGCTTCTTCATCCTCGGTCAAATCATCGACTTCGGCGTCCAAAGCCTTAACCTCTTCATCATCAAGCTGAAGCTTGGCAAGACGGCTTTCATAATAAATGGGAACTGTCGCGCCGTCTTCGACCGCGCGTTGGATATCATAAACGTCAATGTAATCGCCAAAAACGGCGGGCGTGTTGACATCCGTATTTTCGATTGGCGTTCCCGTAAATCCAATGAACGAGGCGTTTGGCAGCGCGTCGCGGAGATGCTTGGCAAAGCCATAGGCCATATCGCCCGTCTTTTTGTCGATCTTGGCCTTGAATCCATATTGGCTACGATGCGCTTCGTCGGCAATGACAATGACGTTCTTGCGATCCGTCAACAGCGGGAAAGTTTCTTCGCCATCGGCGGGGAGAAACTTTTGAATGGTTGTAAAAATAACGCCGCCAGAGGCAACAGAAAGAAGTTTTCTCAACTCATCCCGATTATCGGCCTGAGCCGGTGTTTGCCGGATCAAATCACGGCAAAGGCTGAAGGTACCAAAAAGCTGATCGTCCAAATCGTTCCGGTCGGTCAAAACGACAAGCGTTGGATTATGCATCTCTGCCGAGGCAATAACGGCTCCCGCATAAAAAGCCATCAAAAGGCTTTTGCCCGAACCCTGCGTATGCCAAATAACGCCGACCTTGCGATCACCGCCAGAAGCAGTGGCTTGAAGCGTGCAATCAACGGCGTGACGCACAGCATGGAACTGGTGATAGCCCGCAATGATCTTGAAAACGTCTTTGCCATTGCTTTGAAAAACGGTGAAGCGGCGGAGTATTTCAAGGAAGAAACGCTGATCGCACACGCCATGAATGATGGTGTGCAGCTCCGGCGTGCCCTTGGGCGCGATGTTGGTGCCATCGACGGTACGCCACGGCATGAAACGCTCGAAATCCGAAGTCAAACTGCCAATACGCGCCTTCAGCCCATCCGAGATCAAAATGATCGCGTTGGTGCGGAACAAAGACGGAATAAGCTGTTTATAAGCTTGCGTTTGGCGGAACGCCCCGTCAACGGTAGCATTTTCATCACCAGCGTTCTTGAGTTCGATAATGCCGAGCGGCAGGCCATTCACAAACAGCAAAATATCGGGGCGGCGATTGTTGCGTTCTTCGATGATGGTGAATTGATTGACGGCCAGCCAGTCATTTTTCTGGTTCGCCCAATCGATGATCCACGCGATGTCGTTCTTGATGGTCCCGTCGGCCTGCATATATTGCACAGCCACGCCATCGACCATCAGCTTATGCAAACGCCGGTTTTCCTCAATCAACGAAGGCATTTCCGCCGCCACGATCTTGCGCACAATGTCGTCGATAGTATCCGGCGGCAACTGCGGATTGATCCGCGCCAGAGCATCCTTCAAACGCTCCAACAGCAAAACGTCGCCATAGCTGGCCCGTTCCGGGGCTTTCCCCTCCGGAGCCATATCCGGCCCATGTGCAACGCCCCACCCGAGGCCAGAGAGCCAATCGAGATTTGCTTGTTCGATGTCGGATTCAGTGAGTTTCATGGCTTCTCCGTCAAAAACGACGCCTTCTCTAGGCGCTGAAATACCGTCATCGCTATTGAACAACGTGGGTTTCGAATTCCATAATTAAGACTCTCAAATGAATTCAGGAGCGCCTCAATATTCTGTCTGCGTTTAATTTCTGCTTTGTCCGGGGCGTCATTATTTTGACTACTATTTCCATTGCTCCACTTGTCCCATTCCTTCCTCACGTTGCTATAGGTCTCGCTATTCATAAAGGTGGCCTCCAACATAGTTTCCGCTATTCCACGCGATTGAAGGCTTGACGGAACTTTGTTTGTTTCTAGGTAGGAAGACATCTTCTTAAGAATATCTTTAACGCTATCGTCCCCATCACAGCATTTCTTTAAATTTGGCACATCCTTCACATGGCGAAGCGCGGCAAGGCATCCCAGAGGGAAACTGAAAGGAACCCCGTCTCCGGAAAAATGCCTTACGCACAAATTTATGTCTGTAAAAACCTGAGAAAGAGTCCTTAAAGACAAACCAAAAACATCTGCAACCCATGCCGCACCATCCATCATTAGCGTGTAATCTGTGTGTGTTGTGCGGTCACTAGTAAATTTCCCCGTTTCATTAAGACCAAATTCTCCGTACAAAACCTCACAGAATTGGCGCGATGAAAGCCTCGGCAAGTTCAGTTGCCAATCAATAAATTTGCGAAGATATCCTTCGCCGTCATCTGGTGCGCCATAGGTTTTGGCGATGGTTGCTTTCAGTTGATCGATATCAATGGCCAAAATGAAAACAATGCCGGGAATATTGAACAGATGCTTGATACACTCCAAAACCTCAACTGCATATGTCGGGCGGCAACGATCAAGTTCATCGACAAAAATGATAAGCTTCTTTTTGTCATCGTGGTCGGCTTTGTCAGAAAGCTGTTGAACAAAAGAGCCTAGCTGTTCTTTGAAAACTTCAACCGACTTTGTGACTTCCTTGTGTTTCTTATAGGCATCCTCAGCCAATGTGCTTGCAAAGCCAGCGATATCTTCTTCGCTTAGGGAAACCAAATCGACAATTTCTTTGACGGTTTCATTGCCGATGCATTTTCGGGCAATTCCCTTTGCAAGCGTGACAAGGCCTTTTTGAGCGATATATCCGGCTCCGGCTTTGATCAGAGAGGCAGTCTTAGATACGCCATCACGAAGCTGATCATCAATCAAACTTATAAAGGCTACAAGTGCATTGTCTGTATAGTCGGTTTCCCATGCGTTGAAATAAACAGCCTTGTATCCCTGATCAGAAAGATCCTTCTGCCAGTTTCTGATAAAGAAGGTTTTTCCCGTTCCATACGGCGCATTCAAAGATATAACGAATGGCTGACGAATGCTTCCAATCACAGGCGTCAGATAATCCGCAACCTTTTTAACGTTAAGGCAATCAGCTTCCCATGCTTCTTGGACATCTTCAAGTGGGGATGTTTTGGAGAGTATCGTCATGTTGTAACCTCGCCTGATCCAACAGCTCCTGACGCTCGAAATCTATTGTAAGCTTCAAGGGCTTCATAAAATATTTTAGTCTGTTCTTCTTTGTTTGTTTCAGATCGATCCGTGGCGGGCTTCTGAGCATAGCTTATAAACGAAGCAAGGTCGCCCTTGTCTCGAAAAAGCGGGATCGAAAAAGTATTTAAATAATTACCTGAGGTGTAACAGATTTGTTGAGAATGATCTTCCCCATATCTACCAGCAAGGTGCATCTGGTAGGCATATTCTAGGCTGTCTTGTAAATAATAGTAAATTCGGCCCGATCCATAAGGCGACCAATCAGGGGCGACGATGTGTTTCTTTCCCCCATCAAAACCTACCAAATGAATCTTAGCTATTACCGTTTGATGATAGCAAGCGTTCATATAGTGCGCATTATTTCCAGATGCATAGTGGCTCCCAATTTCCCCACGCGTCCATTCTTGCGTATAGTCTAACGAATAGTCGGCGTCATCACATCGAATAGAAAATTCAGGCATTAAAGTGTAATATGATACATACTCTTCTGCGTTCCAGCTTTTATGGTCTTTCAAATAAATTTTAAACCGCTCGAATATAGGGAGTGTTAGGCCAAACCTTTCCTGCCACATAAGTTCGATGTCGTTTGGGGTCGCGGTTGAATCTTTGGGGGTGTTTGTGTCTGCGGTTCGAGAATAGACCACGCCAGCACGAATCAGCGTTCCATTCTTCGCATAGTCTTTTCCAAGATAATATGGTTTTTGATGCTTATCTGATATGACAACAACGTGTAGGGTGTGGCTCGCAACACAAACATTCTCAAGCGTAATGTCAGGAAAACTCTGATTGGCAAAGCCAGCGTTACGTAATGTCGTTATGATATCTGCCTGCGTCCGTACCGGCGTTGTTTCTTCCAGTCCTTTTATCTCATATGAAATGGGATCAACACCTAAGATCAGAAAACGATTCCCTTTGTGCCGAACCGTGTTTGCAAGACAAATTATATCGAGAACAAGATCAACCGGATTTTCATGGTGCTTCAGTTTAAAATCCCAATACTCTCCTTCTTTATTAAGAGAGATTAACTCTGCGATTTTGTTTTGCAGATCACTCATGCCGCCCCCACGAGTTTTTTGGCATAAGTCCATGCGCAATAAGACCACATAAGGCTAGAGATCCAATCAAGGTTTTCTTGTTCGATGTTGGATTCGGTTAGGCGCATTTGTTGTCCCCAAATGCCGCGACCGCAGCGGCGTAGTTTGTGGCAACAATATTTTTCTTTTGAACAAACGACATGTCACCTTGCGACCACCTGTCTGTCCAGTATTCACCGCCCAGTTGATATATGCCGTTAAGCTTGCTGATCTTTAGTTCGGCAGCTCCGCGATGGCGCTGACTTCTGCCCCTGAGTTTAAGATCTGGCGTATTGTCATATGTATAAGAAAGAAGCCAAAAGCCTATTTCCGTTGCCCTTAAGTCTGCGCTTAAAGATAAAGATTCCGATTCCTCTGTAAATGCGCATATTTTGATGGACAAGAAAGTTTGTTTTATGGCCAAGAAAATCGGATCAACTGTTGCCTGAACATCATTTTTCGTTTCTGGGTTTGCCCATCTATAATGTAAATTCCCTTTCCATGTACCGTTCAGATCAGGCGTGCCTGTCAAAAACTCTGGCAACAAGCGCCAAAGACAGATGTTAAATATGAAAACCAAAAAACTCGTAATGCTAACGGTATAACCAACTATCTTTTTAGCAAATTCAAACGGAGTTCCTGTTTGAAAATAGGGACAAAAAGCCAAGACCACAGCCAAAGCTGCAACCATAGTGACCAAACACCTCATTTTATTCTGAGCGATGTTTCCTACCATATCTTTAACTCCTTGCCAGCGCACAGAACAAAATATTGTGCGTCCTGTACAGACCAAGGTTGTTCATTCGAAAACAGAAGTTTCATTTGGTTGACCTCAACCATGGACTGGGGCGTTCTAACATCCTGTAACATTAAAAAAAGTGATTGCAGAACTGATTCACAGTCCGCCAGCAAAGACTCATTTTGGAAATCCGCGTCTGGAGCATTCCAAGCCAGACACTCAATAAAGAATGACGGCGTGTCTGCAATGGCGGCGTACCCTGAATTTCTGATATCTTCGCGTAGTGACTTCAGAATACGAACAACCTTTTTGAACCGAAATCCTGTTGCTTTGTTTTTCTCAACGCCAAAATAGTAATGGTGGTCTGGCCAGTTTGTGATGATTTTACCATCATTGGCTATGAAGCGCGTACCGATCATCGGGCCTCCGGACGGGCGGAACAACCTGAATTCGAATGATGGGACGGCATCTGCGCTGACTCTACCGGAGTTTGGGCGTATCCTTAGCGACTTGTTTCCGATCTGTAGCTCTTGACCAAAGGAAGCGCGCAGAGCTTGTAAGACATCCGCCTTAAACTGGTCGTATGTGTAAGCTGCGGGCGTTATACCGAGGCCAAAAGTTGCCAAGGGAGAAAGCTGACCTGTGTCATAGAAAAAACTTCCGCGATAGCAAATAGCGATATCAACATCGCTCTCCTGTGGAACATTTGTTCCATTCCTGTATGAGCCTTGGGCAAAGATAGAAATGTTTGACATTTGGGCTGCGTCGAAAACATTCGATTGCTGGATTGCGCCCTTGATCATGCGTTCTGCACGCTCGCAACGCGACTCTTCGCTTTCACCTACAGGCTCAGCATATTTTTTACACATGTCTTCCAAAACAGAAAGCTGAAATGCTGAAGATAACAAACTCACGATGCCGTCTCCTTATGTGTATCAAAAAGAAAGGTGACAAGCGTCGAGGCTGCACCGACGGCAAGCTTTGCGTGGCGGGGAGATAATCCTTCGGTCTTTCCATGTTTGCCATGACCGGTGCCATACAAACCACGAAGTTCTGCCAATCCATTACCGATGGTACCGAGATTTTGAAGCAGCCGTTTAATAACATCGCCGCCCCTCGCAGAGTCTGGAATGCCTTCTGGAACAAGCTTCAGTTCTTTCAGCGTTGCTTTAGTCAGCGTGGGAATGTCGGGGGTACCTGCAATGGGCTTGACATTCACAACATCGCGAATTTGAGAAACAATGCCTATTGCAGCGGCCCGATCATTATCCCAACAAACCGAGAAGTCCTGAAACTCAGTTATGCGCTTTATGATTTCTCGCCGCTCACGAATTGCCTTGTCGTCGCTCTCGTTGAGCTTTTCAAGAATTTCTGCCGTCACGACATATTTATTGAATGAGTCTTTGCTGTTTTTTAAAGTTATTGCATAAGGCGCAAGTATTTCGTGCTCGACACCTGCTCCTTTGAAAAAAGTCAACAAATCTCGTTTTGATCTGCATAGTTTTGGAATTCCGTCTTTCAACAGAGACATAAGTTCAGGCGGATAATGAAAGACAACACCCGTCATGCCGCCTCCACGAATTTTTCGGCGTCAGGGATGCGGATGTCGCCGGAGATGAGTTTGGGAAGGAGATAATCGCGAGTATTGCTCAAATCTTCATTTTCTTTCGCGTTGCACTGTATCTTCTCAAACAGTGGAGCAACCTGTTTCCCAAATTCGATGAAGATGTTCTTATCAGGGATTGGGAGTTGATATCTTCCAAGAGACTCAACTTGAACTCGTTGTCGTCCTGATGTTCCCGTCATTGATTGGATTGCGTGAGACCTAAAGCTATCGAACCGAGCGAGGATATATCCATATTCAGACGGTACGGGTGGGCGTGGTCTCAATATAATAAATTCTGTTGATCCCCAGCCGACAACATCATCAGGAAGACAAGAAACAAATGCTGTTTTGCCATTTTCTAAGCACGGCGTGATGCGGGCGAGTAAGGTGTCGCCGTTTTTAAAACGCGAACCCGACGATACAGCCCTTTGACTTGGCGCATCAGGCCATGAACCAACAACGGGCAGTGCAGCCATATCAAGATATGGTGCGGTTGTATCCTTTTGAATTGCTGTTGAAGGATTCAGCTCAACAATATCAGTGACAGCGCCAACGTCCCACCCCTCCGGAATATCGCCCAGTTCGGATGATACGAGGCGGGAGGGGAAAAGAGCGGCGGTTTCGGAGTCCATGCCGAAGGGTTGTTTGCCCTCCATCTTGGCGCGGACGGGGTCGAAATCGACAAACCAGCTTTTGAACAACGCCCGCGCCATCGCCTCCAGCGTCGCGTTCATCCGCCGGTTCAATTCGATCTTGTCATCCAGCGCACCAAGGATCGCGGCGATAGCTTTTTGTTCATTATAGCTTGGTAGCAAGACGGGAACATTTGATAAAATGCTTGTATTCAGGTTCGGCATCGTAGCGCCGACAGCGTGTTGTACAATCCAAGCTCGAATTATCGGATCACCTAAATAGTGAGACATAAATGTTGGGTCAATTGGCTTCTTACTGCCAAAGCGAACCCGCAAACATCCCGTTCCACAAAGCCAACCATTCTGCTCTTTACGAATCAAAGCTCGACGCTCTACATCACCGCGCCTGCTATAAACGATATCTCCTTCTTTTACCAAATACCGCGATAGTCTTTTGGCATCGTCACTATTAATTCTTGCAATCCCATCCGTTGATATCCGGTTATCTCCAATATTTTGAGGCATGATTGATGGGACGCCAACAGGAACGTAATCAGCAGCATGAAGCTGCGAACCGAACGGCCCTGTTTGGATATCGCCACCGCTTTCCTCGCATAGCTCTCCTAGCGTTGTTTTCTGCCACTCACTCATTGCCGCGCCCTTCTTTTATATTTGAAGGTGACGTTTTTGTGTGTTGCCTAACGGAGTCATCAACTGAGGTGATATCTTGAATGTTACGTAAGACACCCACACTCTTCGCCATTTGTGCCAGATGCTTTTCGATCTCCTGTAGGGATGTTGCCATCTTGACCTTTGCAGGGGTTTCAAATATTCCACACAATCCTGAAAACTGGAGCAAATTTAAAGCCTGACTCTTCGACCGTTTTTTACCTTTAGAATTTTCGTATGATAATCTGACTTCAAATTGTTTTAGTGGATGACCGGTTCCATCCTTGGCCTTCCCAGCCAAAACATATCCGATACCCAGCAATGCGATGATCTTCTCATCTTGAGGCAAAATGCTTGTTAGTGAACGCTTTTGATCATTCTCGATCAAAACGTCATGACTTTTGAAATCTTCTTGATCATAGATTAGCTCAAAAGAAACATTAAAGGCTGTCCCTTTTCCTATGTTCTCGATAACAAATTGAATGGCTCCATTTCCATCGGGATGAGGCCTTAGGAATGCAACGACCTCTGGTTCGGTTCCTGCTTTTCGAAGTGCTCTGTTTTCTTGAACAAGGAAAACAGTTAATCCTGCCAGAGCTATCGTTGCCAAGCTAGTCGCTAAAGCCGAAAAAGCATTTATCATATTTACGTTTTGGTCAAACCATGTGCCTGTGGAGACAGAACGCACAAGCCATTCAGAAGACCTTAAATTCTCAATCAAAGAAGCAAGTTCTAATGGCGTATAATTAATCATCGAATCCGCCCTTCTTGTTCTTCTTCGCGGCAGTTGCGATGTGCTCCAGCTTCTCCAGACTTTTCTCAAAATCTTTTTCCACAACGCTTGGCGCGGCGAGCTGTTGTTGCCGAAATTTATCAAATTCGGCGTTGGCGTGGTCGAGGGCGGCTTTGTTGCTGATCTTTCCGGCGTTGGAGAGAATGTCGCGCTCGGAAAGGCGAAGGAAGTCGTCCAGCTTGGCGATCCAATCTTTCATATACATCGGGCGCCGTTCTTTGGCGCGAAGTTCGGCAAATTCAAGGTAGATGTTGACGAGGCGATTGAGCGTCTCCAGCTCCTCATGGCTCAGATAATTCTTGGCGACACCGATTTCTGAACGCCTTGGCGCATGGCCAGAAAACGAAGTGAGCCCCATATTGGGCTTTGTCGAATCGGCGCGCGCGTGGATAATCTCCGCAGCCGTATGGCCATGCGCCGCCCAGTGCATCTTGTTCTGCACAACCGAGAAAAACTTTTCCGATACTTCGGCGCGGGGGTCGTAATCGATGCTGGTCGCGTAGATATCCAGAACCTTTTTCCAAAACACCTTTTCCGATGAACGTATGTCGCGGATACGCGCCAACAGCTCATCGAAATAATTACCGCCGCCTGCTTGCTTCAGACGTTCGTCATCCAGCGCGAAACCCTTGATCAAATACTCGCGCAGCCGCTGCGTCGCCCAAATGCGAAATTGCGTGCCGCGATGCGATTTGACGCGATATCCGACAGAGATGATGACATCGAGGTTGTAATAGTCGACCTGATAGGTTTTGCCGTCGGCGGCAGTTGTTGCATAATTTGCAACAACTGAATCCTTTGACAGCTCCCCATCTTCGAAAACATTTGAAACATGCCGCGAAATCACAGACTTATCGCGCTGGAACAGCTCAGCCATCTGGCTCAAAGAAAGCCAGACGCTTTCGTTAACCATATGCGCTTCAATGCGGGTCTCTCCGTCCTCTGTTTGATAAAGGAGAATCTCGCCGCTGTCGTCGGTGGTGGATGGAAGGTTGGGCTTCATCAGGCAACCTCCAAC
>JAQUYN010000130.1 GCA_028691835.1 Alphaproteobacteria bacterium
GAGGTCTACGGAACCTTGGACAAGGATGCCCCACCGTTTGCTGAGACTAACCCTTATGCGCCCAACAGCCCCTACAGCGCCAGCAAAGCCGCCAGTGATCACCTCGTGCGCGCATGGTTCCATACGTACGGCTTGCCTGTGCTTACGACGAACTGTTCCAATAACTATGGGCCATATCAATTTCCCGAAAAGCTTATCCCGTTGATGATTGTCAATGCTCTTGCGGGCAAGTCTCTACCCGTTTACGGCGATGGCATGCAAGTGCGTGACTGGCTCTATGTTCAAGATCACTGTAGCGCCATTCGTCGCGTGCTGGAGTCGGGCGTTCCGGGCGAAACCTACAATATTGGCGGCTGGAATGAAAAGCCTAACATGGAGATCGTGCGTCGCATATGTGAACTGCTCGACGAATTATGCCCGAAAGCCGATGGCGCAAGCTATAAAACCCAGATATCTCATGTGCAAGACCGCCCCGGGCATGATCGCCGTTACGCCATCAATGCGAGTAAGATCGAACATGAACTGGGGTGGAAGCCTGCTGAAACCTTCGAGACAGGAATCCGCAAAACCGTGCAATGGTATCTGAAGAGCCAAGACTGGGTGAAAAACATGCAGCGCGGCGATTACCAATCTTGGACGGAGGATATGTATCGGAAGGCGGTATCTTGAAAACGCTTCTTATCGGTAAGGATGGTCAAGTTGGCTGGGAGCTTCAAAGAGCGTTGTCGCCCCTTGGCGAGTTGGTATCTCTTGGACGGCAACAAATCGATCTGACAGATATAGATGCCGTTCGCGATTGTGTCAGGGCGCACCGCCCAAAAGTTATCGTGAACGCTGCGGCTTATACTGCCGTAGATAAGGCTGAAACTGAACCCGAACAAGCGCGATTAGTCAACGACCATGCCGTCAAGACGCTCGCTGAAGAAGCGCTTCGCCTTGAGTCTTTGTTTGTTCATTATTCAACGGACTACGTTTTCGACGGGAATAAAACGACGGCCTATCAAGAGGACGATGAAACGTCGCCGCTCAGCGTCTACGGACGAACAAAGCGGGATGGTGAAAATGCCATTCGAAAGAGCGGGTGCAAGCACCTCATCTTCCGCACGAGTTGGGTTTATTCCGTCTACGGAACCAATTTTCCTCTTGCAATACTTCGGCGCGCTCTTGAAAGAGATCGGATCGACGTCGTGAGCGATAGCGTGGGCGCGCCGACGAGCGCAAGTCTGATCGCGGATGTTACCGCGCACGTTCTTTACCGAAGCGTTTGGGATCCGGCGTTGACAAAGTCGGCTGGCGGCACATACCATCTGACCGCTTCGGGAGAAACATCTTGGTATGAATATGCAAAGTTTCTTGTCGGGCAAGCCGAAAAGAAAAAAATTCCCCTCAAGGTCACATCAAATATGGTATTCCCAGTGAGTGCCGACACATATAAAACAGTTGCCAAGCGACCGAAGAATTCCCTGTTGGACAACAGAAAACTATGCGCCCAATTCGGCCTTGTTTTGCCTGGGTGGGAAACGCACGTTGAGAGATTTGTCGATGAACTTGTCTGGGCAAAATTGTTATGAATCGTAAGGGCATTATTCTAGCGGGCGGGTCGGGAACCCGGCTCTATCCCGTCACGAAGGCAGTTTCAAAACAATTGCTGCCCATTTACGACAAACCCATGATTTACTACCCGCTCAGCACGTTGATGCTGGCGGGCATCCGCGATATTCTTATCATATCTACGCCGCAAGACACGCCGCGCTTTGAGCAACTTCTTGAAGACGGCAGCGCTTGGGGTCTTGACCTGCATTATGCCGTGCAGCCGAGTCCAGATGGTTTGGCTCAAGCCTTCATCATCGGCAAGGACTTTGTTGGCAAGGCGCCCTGCGCTTTGGTGCTGGGCGACAACGTCTTTTACGGCCATGACTTGCATGCGAAGGTAGAGCAGGCAATGATGCGCGCTCAAGGGGCGACCATATTCGCCTATCAGGTGCAGGATCCTCAACGATACGGCGTCGTCGCCTTTGACAGGCAGGGCAGGGCGACCAGTTTTGAAGAGAAACTCGTCGCGTCCAAAAGCAATTACGCTGTTATCGGTCTTTATTTTTATGATAACCAAGTCCTCGACATTGCGTCTCAACTGAAACCATCGGCGCGTGGGGAATTAGAAATTACCGATCTGAACCGTATTTACCTAGAGCGCGGTCAACTGAATGTCGAAATATTGGGGCGCGGATACGCATGGCTTGATACGGGCACGCATGAAAGCTTGATTAACGCCAGCAATTTTATTGAGACTATTGAGCACCGCCAAGGCTTGAAAATCGCTTGTCCGGAAGAAATCGCCTACCGCAAGGGCTTCATTAATGCGGCGCAACTGGAAAAATTGGCGCAGCCTCTCGTAAAGAATGGGTACGGACAATACCTGCTGCGATTGTTAAGAGAAGGGGGGCAATCATGAAAATTATCCCCACCCGCATTTCTGAGGTTCTTGTTTTGGAACCCAAAGTTTTTGGAGACGATCGCGGATTCTTTTTTGAAAGCTTTAATCAGGCGCAATTTGAAAAGGGTCTCGGCAAATCTGTGCATTTTGTGCAGGACAACCATAGCCGTAGCGTGAAAAACGTCCTGCGCGGTCTGCATTATCAAATTCAACATCCGCAAGCGAAGCTGGTGCGCGCAGTGCAGGGCGAGGTTTTCGATGTGGCAATTGATCTCAGAAAAAGCAGCGAAACCTTTGGCCAGTGGGTGGGCGAGTTCCTCTCCGCTGAAAACAAGCGCCAGATTTGGATTCCCGAAGGTTTTGCCCATGGTTTTGTGGTTCTGAGCGAAACCGCTGAGATTCTATATAAAACCACGGACTATTACGCGCCCGCCTATGAGCGATGCGTGACCTGGAACGACCCTGCGCTTCATATCGAGTGGCCGAAGGGCATCGCGCCTATTCTTTCGGCCAAGGACGCGCAAGGTCGACCGTTTAATGAATCGGAGGTTTTTGTTTGATGCGTCACTTTCCTGCCACGCCAAGAGAAATGATCGCAAGCCTCTGGCGCAACCGGGGGCTTATTCATGCCTCAGCCAAGAGAGATGTTCTGGGACGCTATCGCGGCTCGGCCTTGGGGTTGTTGTGGTCCTTTTTCAATCCGCTTTTTATGCTCGCTGTTTATACCTTTGTCTTCAGCGTCGTCTTCAAAGCCCGCTGGAATGCTGGCAGCGACTCGAAAACCGAATTTGCCTTGGTGCTCTTTGCCGGCCTTATCGTTTTCAATTTATTTTCGGAATGCATCAATAAGGCCCCCGGGTTGATCCTCGCCAATCCGAACTTTGTCAAAAAGGTCGTATACCCGTTGGAAATTTTTCCCATGGTCTCTGTGCTTGCCACGATGTTCCATGGAGCCATCAGCCTCGGAGTCTGGCTCGTTGCCTACTTGGGGCTTTTTGGCCTCCCGCATGCCACCGCGCTTTATCTAC
>JAQUYN010000131.1 GCA_028691835.1 Alphaproteobacteria bacterium
TCGCTCTGCGCCTCGCACTCCTCATGCCGGACGGCACCCCTTGCTTTTTAAGGGGAGGACTGTCCGGCGAGAGGGTCCCTCCTCGCAACCGCTCGTGATCTGATTGGATGCTTTCATACGCAGGTTGATCTAAACATGTGCAGACGAAGACATGGCACCAGCCGTGGTACTGGCCGTACTTGATACAAAGCCGCCTGGAGGGGCCACCGAACCTGGGGCTACTTTTGGCAACATACCTGTATCAGGTCTATTGCTCAAAACATACATCCCACGTTCATTTTCCAATGGCTTGAATTTGTCTGAAATTCCAAGGACGGTCTCTGCCCCGCCTAAGAACAAAACACCATCAGGCGCAAGCACATGGCTAATGGCGTCCAGCACACGCGTCTTGGTTGGTTGATCAAAATAAATAAGCACATTCCGACAATAGATGACATCAAACACACCAATCGGGCCGAAATCCACCAAGAGATTCCCTTCACGATATTGAACCATTTGGCGCAAATTGTCTTTGATCTGCCATTTATCCGTGCCGATTTGTGAAAAATATTTCATCAACAACGTAATGGGAAGTCCGCGCTGAACCTCGAATTGCGAATAGATTCCGCCCTTAGCGCGCTCAACCATCTCAGATGAGAGATCCGTGCCATGAATATCAATTTTCCAACCTTGGAGTTTAGCCATCTCTTCCGAGCAGATCATGGCAAGTGAATAGGCCTCTTGGCCACTGGACGCAGCAGAGGACCAAATGCGAAACTGCTTTTTCGGCGCACGCGTCCGCAACAGTTCTGGAAGCAAAACTTTTTTGAACTGATCAAATGGTTTTGTATCGCGGAAAAAGAAGGACTCATTGGTCGTCATGGCCTCCGTAATATCGCGAAGCATCTGTTCTTCTCGCTTCGTACGAACAGATTGAGCCAAGTCTTCCAAAGTCTTTAAGTTGTACTTTCGTGCGACAGGCGTAAGCCGAGATTCAAGCAAATATGATTTATCTTTTGATAAAACGAGACCAGATCTTTGCTTGACCAAGGTTGAGAACAATTCGAAATCTTCTGGTTTCATATTTATGCCCTCATCGCGGTCTGACGGACAAAGCCGCCAATGTCATTCACAGGCAAAACAGCCGAACAGAGCCCCAAAGTCGCAACCGCACCCGGCATACCCCACACCACACTTGTAGCCTCATCTTGAGCAATGATACTTCCGCCACCTTTAACAATAACTTCGCTGCCCCGAGCGCCGTCTTGCCCCATCCCCGTCAAAATAGCGACAAGAACGTTCCGTCCGTAAACATCAAGAAGGGAGCGCAACATAGGATCGACAGATGGGCGACAGAAATTTTCTGGAGGATCTTTAACAAGCTTAACCTTGGGCCCTGCTGCCGATTTTTCAATCAACATATGGAAGTCTCCCGGCGCAACATAAAAATGGCCAGCCTGCAAAAGATCGCCATCTTGAGCTTCTTTACAGGTCACGCCACATTGCCGTGTAATATGATCGGCCAAAATTGTCGTAAAAGAAGGAGGCATGTGCTGTGTAATAACAATGGGCTGCGGCAATCCCGGCCCAATATCCTTGATAACACGGAAAAGAGCCTGTGGCCCCCCTGTCGAGCTTCCAATAGCGACAACATTCGGTTTCACAAGGGGATCCCGACGCAAAACAACCTCACGTTTGATAGAACCGGAAAGCAACGGAATCGGCTTGGCCCGCTCCGTGGGGTTGACGACTGATTTTGCCGAGGGTTGTGATGACAAGACACGAGAAGACGATGTCCCAGAAGACATTGGCGGGGTTTCCTTCTTCACGGTGGGGGGCAGCTCAGGCTTCAACAACGATTCTCGCACCCCAGATCGGCGTGCCAGCCCACCCAAAGCTTTGACCTTTTCTACAAGTTCACGACGAAAATCAGCCGCACCAGTAACCTCATGGCTACTTGATGGCTTTGGAATATAATCCGTAGCCCCCAACGACATAGCCTTCAAGCTAATTTCGGCATTTTTTTGCGTCAGCGTTGAAGCCATGATAATCTGCACAGCGCCGTCAATCGCCTTTAACTGGGGCAACGCCGTCATACCATCCATAACTGGCATTTCAATATCAAGTACGATGACATCTACGGGATCGCGTTGCAACGCACGGATGGCCTGCTCCCCATTACTTACGGAAACAACGATACGAAGACAGGGATCGCTTTCTATCGCACGGGCAATAGCACCACGGATGAAAGCAGAATCATCGACGATCATAACCCTGTAAATTTCAGGGCCACTCGGCTCAGAAGAATCTGTATCTATCGTTAAAAATGAACTCATATGCACCAAATTCCGTTAATGTTTTCGCACCAGAGGTAACTGCAGACCTATTGATCAAGAATCCCCAATTGTGAGAGTTTACTTCGCACAATGTCAGCATCAAATGGCTTCATAATATATTCGTTGGCACCGCTCGTCATGGCTTCCTGAATATGTTTGATGTCGTTTTCTGTCGTACAAAAAACGACCACAGACTCCCCGCCATTTGGCAGTTTTCTCAACGCGCGCAAAAACTCCATGCCATCCATAACTGGCATATTCCAATCTAAAAGGATGACGTCAGGCATTTTTTTTTGGCACGCATCCAAAGCAAGTTTACCGTGTTCCGCCTCTTCACACTCGAAGTCCAGGGCTTCAAAAATCTGACGAGCCACCTTACGAATGACTCGGCTGTCGTCAACGATTAAACATGATTTCATGTGAACCTCTGTAAATATGCCCTCAAGCGGCAGTTAACTCTTCTAATCTCAACAAACGCTTAACATCGATGACAATAAGCAACGTATCCTTAAGTCTGTACACACCGTCAGAGATTTCCCGCCATCTTTCATCAAGCGTAGCCGGCGTTTGTTCATAATCCGTAGCAGCTAGGCTCATAACCTCGCCGACCTGATCAACGATAAGGCTGTAAAACTCGCCATTATGATCGACAACGACGCTCATGCTCTTAGACCCGGCTTCACGGTCAGGAATCCCCAAACGCGTGCGAACATCAATGGCAGTAACAATGCGTCCACGCAAGTTGAGCGACCCAGCCACCTCACGCGGGGATAGGGGCACCCGCGTGATTTTCTGCGCGCCCAAAACATCCTGAACTTGCAACACGGGAATGCCAAAGATCTGTCCATCAATGATCATCGTAACGAATTCTCGCCCGGATGCGGCCTCAGTGGAAGCAGGAAGAGACTTGCCTACGGCCATGGGAAGATTGCTGTCTGTCATGCGCTAACCCTTATATTACTGAGTGTCTGTTGAAGCGTCGCCAACAAAGCTTCGCGATTAAACTTTGCGACATAATCGGTGAACCCGGCCATCCGTCCACGTTCAATGTCGCGAGGCGTGGCATGAGACGAAAGTGCGATGATAGGAAGTTCCCCCCACTGACCACCATCCTTACGAACAGCTGACGCAAA
>JAQUYN010000054.1 GCA_028691835.1 Alphaproteobacteria bacterium
GTCGAAAGACGCAATGACCGTGAAAGCGCCATCTGACACGGTATAGCCCAGAGCCCATGCTTCCTCTTTCTCAACAAGTTTTATGTTGTAGTTTGTCAATTTTTCCAAATCCATCTGCCAAACCTGCGGAGGCGTACTATTTTGGAAAGACGCAATAAGACAAGGAACCTTATTCCAACAAACAATTTTCGCCTTAACTTGAGCGCGCGGCCCATTGATCAACTGCAGCATTTGACACACATCCTTTTGTTACGTACGCAAGCCTAAAGTCTTTTCTGTTCTTCCCGAGGCGGGATCTGAATGGGCAAATCACCGCCCATGTAAATATTCAACGTGACGATTGCCGTATCCATGCGTGGAATAGGCAAGGCTTTCTGGGCCTGTTCCTCTGCCATAAAATGCGCCATAGCCCCCGCCCCCTCAGAGTGGAAAGAACGACGCCCCAAATTATTGAGAGCATACCAAAGTTCACGATCAACGCCACGAAGCCACAAAAACTGTGCTGCGGCCAAAACACCGCCCATAAAACGCGCCCACTTTAAAAGCCCCAAAAGCGCCGTCGTGCGATAAGCATGTTTTTCAGCAACAGCTAACGCCACCCCACCCACGGCAGGATCTTTAAGAATATCGTGAACTTCTTTCACCAACTCGGGAGGAACGTGATACCCCCCTTTGGCCGACCAGCATTTTGCAATACGGCCCAAAAACTCGTCACTTTCTTCACGTTTTTGCACACCCTTCATGGCAAGAGCAGCACAAATCACCTGAATATAAGGGGGCAAGTCCATAAAACCGGTCCAACGCGGGCCCAATTGGGAAGAAAACGCCCGGCGCGTCGCCTCACGATCGGGGACGCCGTTGACAACAGGAATACGGTGATAAGACAACCATTCTTCAGGGGCAAACGGCTCGGCGAACAACGGTGTTTTTTCAGGAATAGACTGCCCCAAAATACGCGCGCTGTGCGTCGAAGGATTAAAGTCCATAATAGGCGAAATAACAGGCCAAATAGGTGTCTGCGCCTTGATAAATGTTTCCAAATTATGCCGGGTTTTAAATTTGTTCTTCTTGGCATGGAAAAACGCATAATAGCCCAAGCCGCCACAAATCCCGATGGCAATCCAACGTAAATACGTCGCCAAAAGATGGCTAACAAAGCTTAGGCTTTCCACGCTAATATTGTAATACGCCATAGCCTCAGTCGAGGTCAGTCGGCTCAACGGTACCGCACCAAAACAACCAAGAGCCGCATCATAAGTCTGCTGCGAGGGGATGTTGTTGCCAACCTCGGCATGGCGCAACCACGAAAAACACGCCGAATATTGGTCGTTCACCAAAGCCGGGATCGCAAATTCAACCAAACGAACGTACCTTAGGGCGTCCAAAAATTGGGGATGAAAAAAGTACCAAGCGCCCCACAGGATACCACAAAAGATGCCGATCAACAGCATTAACAAGATTGTTGGGTCTTCGCTACTATTGCCAGCCATCGTTACGCACTCTTACAATCAATGGAATATCTACTGTTCACCTGATCTGACAAGATTTCCTTAACGGTCATTCCCACCGAAATCAAATCTGCCGCTCACACGCGCGTCATCATAACGCAAACCCCCGAAACAAGAAAGAAAAGAAGTCATTATTTCAACACATCCTAGAAAAACAAGAACGACCTAAGGCCTTGATCTTCCATATCGGAAACAACTACTTTTGCCCCGGAGGCCAGCAAGTGATGGCATGGGTAAATACTTGCTGCAATATGATTTCTCCACCCCGTGCCGACCAATATCTTAACCTTACAAAGGCCTATGCGGCTTGTCCGTCGTCTGCATCCTTCGTTTCTCGAGAAATTCGGATCAATTCCTCTGTCATTTCATGAATAATGACTGCCGTGGACGCTGCCTCGCCCGAAGACTTTTCAGACCGCTGAATAACACGCCGCCTGATTTCCTGTCGCGCAGAACCGCCGGGGAAGAAACGAGCCAACAAACTGCGGGCCTTAGGGGCCCCCAAAGCTTCGTAAAGACGCAAACGCAGGTCCACATCTTCAGCCGAAGTCGATAAGGCCCAAAGCTCAACAGGACCAAGCGTATTGATCAAATGTTGCTCATAACGGCCCTCACTTGTACTTAACAACAGCAATACTGGCGCGCCGGAAGCTCTTGGCCCCGTCAGGCGATACCGCATAACCCAGCGAGCTGTATCAGAAAGACCAAAACGCTCAGCCGTTGCACTGATGGCACGCTCGGAAACAGCCGTCCCACAGATCCAGACGCCTGTCGCCATATCGACCATATCATCGCTGAAATCGTCCAAAAGTTGCGATGCCAGAACGATTTGGACACCCCACTTGCGGCCCTCACGCATGTCGCGCACGACCTGAGCGCGGACAGATTGCGTTTTGCTGGTGCGATGAAACTCGTCATAACACAGACGCTTGGGGCATTCCCGAATATCCCGCAAACGATCTTCGTGATAGGGGCGATACTTTTCAGGCATCATGCGAATAGAATCAGGCCCCAGCCACCAAGAACGCACCAGAACATGGCGAGCCAACATATACATGACCGAGGTCTGACGATCCGCGCTGTCATCCCCCTGCGGAGCTACGTCCTGAAGATCAACCGCAGCAACGCGTGTTGTTCCCACATCAAAGCGCGTAATCGAAGCCAAAATGGGAAACTCGCGCACAGCCGAGGCAATCATGCGATCAAACGCGTGAATGATGGATTCCGCAGAGGCTCCGATAGAGGTTTCTTCCAAAAGAGCCCGGATTTGTGGGCGACGGGCCGCCGTAACAGCATCCGCTAACGTAGGGACGGCGTGTCGTTGCGCCAGCATGCATTCATGATACGCGCCGACATCATACATCGCGTCCACGACATCCCACCAATAAGGATCGACGGGCAGATGCACGTTATAACGACGCAGCGTCTCATCCACTTCAACCTCAACATTTATCAAATATGGCCGAGGTTCTGAGTTTGCGCCCTTGTCATCGCGCCAACGATACATCTCGTCCACGCAAAGACCGACAAGCTGAGCCATGCCATCATAGGGCGTTTTCTGTCCGGGTGGCGTACACAACAAAGTTAACAGTTCAGATAAATAGGATCGCTCTTCAGGCAGCGGATACCGGCACCCCAATTGCGTATCAAAAGGATTAACTGCATATTCAGGCGCCATTTTGAGCTTAAAATGCATGGCCTCATGTCGCCGTTCTAGCGGCAACGCATCGCGAACCAAGGAAATCAGTCCAGCAGATGAAGGCCCAATGTCCAAAATGGCCATATAAGGAAGACGCGTGTTCCCCGCCGACAAAATCGTGCCAAGATTGAGCGCGTTCATCAAAACGGACTTACCAGAACCCGGTTGAGCAAAGATAAGATCAAACCATGTGGTGCAAAGCGAACTTCCCGTCTGATACGGCCACACACGGCCATCAGAGGTACGAAAAACAACGGAACCTTCCTTAAATGGAGACGAAGCCCGTTGCCAAGGCAAGAGCTTAATCACTTCACGCAACGGCGCGATAGCGGCAGGGGCCGTTGACGCGCAGGCAATACCAAGCGACGACGACAAAACCATCTCAAGAGGGTCCCCACCCGCAGACGAAGCCTGACAATATCCCCACGCTTCTAGGGCTTGCGTCAAAGCGGCCAGCCGCATTTCAACAAGTTTGCGATCCCGTGCAGGGGCATAAGTTGACAAAGAAATGCGCAACCGAACGACGGGGTCACTTTGCGCCAACTCTTGTAAGGCCTTCAACGATTCACGAATTTGTCGATTAGCATCATTTGTCCAAGCCAAAATACTGGCCGCAAACGTCCTGAACCCCGCCCCTTGGATGCCTGCGCTTTCAATAAGAAACGAAATATGAAACGGAACATCCGCATCAATCAACCGCGCCAAAAGTTGGGGGAAAGGTGATGGATCAGCTGGGGCGAGAGTCATATCAACCGCTCCCCAGACTAAATCACCAATACGCACCAGTGTTGGGGAGATAACTTCGGCATCGCCAACACAAATTTGGCGACGTAACGAAGGCCACAAAATATCTGACATGTCCGAATGACTCGTGGGCGCACGCGGCAGCAACGGGTCACCGGGAAGATTGGCCCGCCATTTTTCATTGCTCAAAAGCGGATAAATGCTGCGCCGAACAGCATTCAACGAAGCGTGAACATTTTCTAATGTGGCCTTAATCGAAATATCTTCCAAGGCCGCCAGCATAGACGCCACATAACTTTTATGGCGGACACGCAATGGCTCAAGAGAAGACATAGGATGCTGCGAATCACTCGCCGTCACCCATTTTTGCTCGCGCCGGGTGCGCAAAGCTTCGTTCAGATCGCTTTTACTGACGGCGCTAGGGCGCGTCCACAACACAAAAAAGATCTCTTCATGTGCCAAAAATCGGGCTAAATGCTTTTGTCGTTCGACCAAAAGGTCATCTAACTCTAAATCCATAGCTTGCGCAGAAACGCGATTACTTTGCATCGCGCGCGAAAGATCGGGACCCGACATATGGGGATCACGCATAAAATAAGCTTGCAACGCATAGCCAGGACGATCAAAGCGAGCGCCAAGCTTCATGCTGGCTTGTTCAATGATCCATTGATATTCGGCATCCCCGATAACCTGACGCGATCCATGAATCTGAACAAAGGAAACGAGAGAGCCATCACCAGCCACAAGAGAGGTGTTATCATCAGCCGTTTCTAACTGAATAAAGGATTCAACGGGTTGCTTCGAAATCATCAAAAACGAAGCAAGAACGCCATCAAGCAAGTTCATCATATGTCAAACTCTCCCATGCCTTCAGCGACCCTTCTTGATATATGACAATCAAACCACCCAAGCCGACACGCAGTCTGTGAAATGTAGGCTCGAAAAACAGACACAGCAAGCCACTGATTCAAAATCCTCCCTCTGATTTTCTTTTAGAGGCCTGATTATGAACAATTGACTAAGACCGAGGCAGGATGCCCTATGCAAATCACCCTACAACAAATCCTTGACGAGTTAAATGCAGAGCCTACTATCTCTTTTCTAGAAGATAATAAAGACTCTTCTGCTCAGTTTGTTTCGCTTCCCGAAAGGATTCTCTTTTGCTTGCACGTATCGGCACCGTCGCTTTTGAAGGAACCTCAGTCCTTCCCATCGACGTACAAGTGCAACTTTCCTCGGGCGTGGTGGTCTTCAACATCGTAGGATTGCCGGACAAGGCTGTCGGCGAAAGCCGCGAGCGCGTGCGCGGGGCGCTTCATGCGCTAGGCCTTGCCCTTCCGGCCAAACGCATCACGATCAATCTCGCGCCTGCCGATGTTCTCAAGGAAGGCAGTCATTTTGACCTCCCCATCGCCTTGGCCGTCTTGGCCGCGATGGAGGTTCTTCCCAAAGAAGAAATCGCGCAATATGTTGCGCTTGGCGAACTCGGCCTTGACGGTGCCACAGCCCCAGTCGCAGGAGTTCTCCCCGCCGCCATTGCTGCAAATGCTGCTGGTAAGGGTTTGATTTGCCCAGCTCACAATGGTCGTGAAGCCGCGTGGGCCAGCCCCTCTTTGGACATTCTTGCCACACAGAGTCTCTTGTCACTTATCAACCACTTTAAGGGGTTGCAAGTTATTCCCCGGCCTGAACCCCAACTGCAAACCGAAGACACAATGACCCAGATACTGGACATGCGGGACATTAAGGGGCAGGAAACGGCAAAACGAGCCCTCGAAGTCGTCGCCGCCGGGGGCCATAATCTGCTGATGATTGGACCGCCGGGCTCTGGCAAGAGCATGCTCGCGGCGCGCCTTCCCGGCCTGCTTCCTCCGCTAGCCCCAGATGAAGCTCTTGAAGTTTCGATGATTCATTCCCTTGCAGGACAACTTGAAGACGGCAAACTTCTGTGTCGTCGCCCGTTTCGTGATCCGCACCATTCGGCCACCTTACCAGCTTTAATTGGCGGCGGAACCCGCGCCAAACCTGGCGAGATTTCGTTGGCCCACAACGGCGTCCTCTTCCTCGACGAATTACCGGAATTCCAACGCGCCACGCTTGAGGCCTTGCGCCAACCTTTGGAAACAGGCCGCGCCGTCGTCTCCCGAGCCAACCACCATGTCGCTTATCCCGCCCGCATCCAGTTGGTTGCCGCCATGAACCCCTGTCGCTGCGGACACATGGGTGACCCCGCACAAGCCTGTGGCCGTGCCCCACGTTGCGCCATGGACTATCAATCCCGCATCTCTGGACCCATGTTCGACCGTATCGATTGCCATGTGGATGTACCCGCCGTCAGCCCCGCCGACCTCTCCCTTCCCCCGCCAAGGGAAGGCTCAGCCGAGATTGCCGCCCGCGTCGCAGCCGCCCGCAGTATTCAAACTGAACGATACACCGCCTATGCAGCAACTTCAGGACAAAAAACTATCCGCACCAACGCTGAAGCCGATGGCGAGCTTTTGGAAGCCGTCGCTTCGCCCGATGCCGCAGGTCGCGCCCTTCTCCTGCAAGCCTCAGAACAGTTAAAGCTCTCAGCCCGAGGCTATCACCGGATTTTGCGCGTAGCGCGTACCCTCGCCGATATGGCCGGCCAAGATGGGGTTACAAAGTTCCACATCGCTGAAGCCCTCTCTTACCGTCGGCTCTCCTTCGCACGGTAAGGTTGAGTCTGGAATAAGAAAACAAATTATCTCTTATACCAGCGAGCCTATGAACTGACGTATTGACGCTCTTGCATAACCTGAGTGAAGCATGAAATCAAACTCAACCTCTTGTCCGGACGAGCATCGCGCCCGAAGCCTTTCAAGCCCAACGAAGACCCCAACGACCTCTCTAACTCCGGTTATGGCCAACCTAACTGAAATTTGTTCTATACCGCTCGTACTTCAAGAGTAGGTTTTTATGGTCCCGTTATGCCAAGAGAACCTCTACAGATATTTCATCGGCAGGCCTCTCCTTTTGCGTCATCCCAAACTTGATCTGGGATCCAGAGCCGCGTGTCCACGCGGCATAAGACTCATATGACCTGCGGACGCAGGTCGCTGGATCCCGTGTCAAGCACAGGATGACGCTAAGGGAGGATGCAGCTCAAAATGACCAACTCTTGATGTGCGAGGGGTATAACGTCCATTCAATGGCCACATGTTACGTTTTTTTTGTGGCAAGATAGGCTTTTTCCTGCCCACAGTTCCCCACAATCTTAAGTTAAAACACCTCTTGAAAAAGATGTGTTTTTGATCCACTTTGCGGCAGGACAAAGCTCTTATGACAAATCACATTAGGTTATCCTTCTTTTCAAGAAAGTTATATAAATGGACGGGTTCTTATTCAAGCCGATCACGCAACAGGGTCTTACGCATAAACACGACGAACACCCAGACTTGCCTTGCGGCTCGACGAGGCATCAATCTTTCGCAAAGGAGACCACATCATGGCCAGCGCTAAATCGTAAGCCGCTTTTCTTTGCTCCCATACTTTGCATTACTGCCACAGCCCTATCACTTGTTTTGGCCGCAACAACATATCAAAACATCCTCGAGATTAACGAAGCCGCAAAGACCGCCGCAATCCAAAAAGTCCTTGCAGGAAAGCTGCACGAAAAGGGAAGCGCTCAGGGACGCCTTTTTAAGTTATGGGAACAAAGCGTCATCTCTTGTGTAGCCCACGCCTCATTTTTGTATAAAAACGAAAGCTATACTGCCGTAACAGTCCAGTTACCCAATAACGCAACGCCAGATGTCAGGACTTATGAACGAGTAAACACTTTTAACGGAACAAACTGCTGGGTGCGCACTGGGGCCAAGAACAAGTCCCCTATTTGCACACCGTAAACCGGGCCTTGACGGCACGTTAGAGCTCAAACATCGCTAAAGCAGCCATCCGCCCTCTCTTTTTGATCTGCTTTCTCTCCTCACAAAAAAACGGGCCAAGGAAAATCGTCCCGCTGCCTAATTTTATTGGTTAACGACTTCCTATAGTGAAATAAGACGTTATAATTTCCTGTCGATTCGCAACATTCTTACAGGGAGTCAGTTTATGTCGTCCAGAGATAAGAAACACAAAGGACCGCAAGGAGCCACTCAAATCTCAATTGATATTTTGCCGATCATTTATAAAATGTTTAAAAATGCTGGGGCCAGAGACATCAAAGACATGAGCATCAAAAATAAGCCGAACACGACATTGCTGACTTTCGTGATTGGCAAGAAAACAGCAAGCACGTCGATTGACCTCCTTGCGTGTGCGCAAGCCAAAAATCCAGAGGAATTCCTTCAGGAACAAGTTACACAGGCAGTTACAGCCCATATGTAATCGAAGCTTGATGAAATGGTGCGGCATCCCCGCACCGTTCCAAAATGCAAGAGAAAGCCCGCAAGATGGCCCTACGTAAAAAACTCAAGGCACAACAAAAGTTATTCCATCCGCAAAAACGGCGGATATGCAAACGCTGGCGTATCGTCTCGTGAAGCGCGAAAAAGGAAGCAACTTTAGTGCAGAACCAATCGTAGATTCAGGCCTTGTGCAGATTTATTTCCACATGAATAGGGTGCCGAAGCAAATCACCCTCAGCCAAAGAGACTTCGCAACAGCACCGGACCCCATAGCCTATCTGCAAGAACAGTTAAAATTTGAGTGAGACTTATCAGGCCCCTACCCTCGTAAAACACCGCCTGTCGCTTTAGCAACAGCATCGGTGACTTTGGCCGACACGGCCTCAAGCTCACCATCCGTCAATGTATGATCCGTGGGCTGGAGCATTACGGAAAGCGCGACCGACTTTTTGCCCGGCTCAATTCCCTTACCCTGATACACGTCAAAGATTGTCACATCACGAATCAACGCCTTATCGGCTTTGACAATGACCGCGATCAATTTGTTCGCACAAACGGCTTCGTCCATTAAAAAGGCAAAATCACGCGATACGGGTTGCAAGGCTTCCATCTTCAATAAAGACCGCGCCGTGCTATTACTGCGCGATGCAGGAATATTCGCCAAGAACAATTCACAGGCGACCATCGGCCCGCTGGCATCACACGCCGCGATCACTGCGGGATGCAGCTCACCGAAATAGCCCAGCAAAACAGGGCCCAAACGCAAGGAGCCGCTACGCCCCGGATGATACCAGCTTGGCACGTCGTTGCCGATTTGCACATTGGCGATTGGCGCACCCGCCGCCGCCAAAGCAGCCAGAGCATCGGCCTTCGCATCATAGGCATCGACGGCTCGCGCTTTTTCAGCCCAATGGCGCGGCGTTTGCCCCGCACGCACTGCGGTTGCAACCAACACTTGGCCTTCGGGCGTGGCGTCCTGATAAGTCGGGCCAACCTCAAACAAAGCGACATCGGCAAAACCGCGATCCGCATTACGCTTGGCCGCGCCAACCAAATTCCCAACAATCGAGGACCGCATCACATCAAGATCCGCACTGATCGGATTCATCAAACGCAGCTCATCCTTCACGGGTGCAAAAGCCTGCGCCACAGCGCCAGACATAAACGACCAGGTCACGGCTTCCATCAGCCCCCGGGAGGCCAAAGCTCGCTTTGCCTGCCCTGCACGTTGGTCAACGCGATCAAGGCCGCATTGCGTAATCACATGCGTTTGCGGCATTGACGTTGCAGGAATATGATCAAATCCTTTGATACGAATAACCTCCTCTGTAATATCCGGTGCGCCTTCGACATCACCACGCCATGATGGCGGTGTGATCTGCCATTCGCTTGTGCTCTTTTTCTCAATGGCAAAACCAAGGGCTGTCAAAATCTGTTCTTGTTCTTGCTCTGGCACATCAACGCCAATGAACTTCAGCATCTTTGCCGGATCATACATCACGTTCTTCGTAACGCTGGGTTCTTCTCCGACAACGAGGCGCTCGCTAATGATGGTTTCCTTGGTGCCGCAAAGATCCAAGATCATCTGCGCCGCAAGATCCGCACCGCCAATCACGAAAGCCGGATCAACGCCCCGCTCAAAGCGATAACGCGCATCGGAGACAACACCCAGAGCGCGGCCCGTTTTTGCCGTACGCGAGGGATCAAAATAAGCGGACTCGATGAACACATCGGTTGTCGTATCTTCGCATCCTGACGTTTCGCCACCGACAATGCCAGCCATCGAAAGAAACCCTGTATCGTCACCAATCGCCGTCATCCCGGCTTCCAACGTGTAGTCTTTGTCGTTCAAAGCGCGGAATGTTTCACCCCCCTTTGCAGGCTTTACCCACAAATCGCCCTTCACCTTTGCCATATCGAACACATGCAAAGGTCGCCCACAATCAAACGTGATATAGTTCGTAATATCGACAAGCGCCGAAATCGGGCGCAAGCCAATCGCACGCAAGCGCATTTGCAACCAAGTTGGGCTTGGCCCATTCTTGATGCCACGCAAACTGCGCCCGACGAACAGAGGACAATGATGTTTTTGATCGTCAGGGAAATCAAGCGTTACGCCCACGCGGCAAGCTTCTGTTCCCTTTGGTACATCAAGCTTCAATGACTTGAGCGTTCCCAAGCCAGCAGCAGCCAAATCACGCGCAATGCCGCGCACGCCCGCGCAATCGGCGCGGTTGGGCGTCAGGTTGATTTCAATCACGGGATCGGCTACATTGATCACATCGATGAACTTAGCGCCAACGGGCGCGTCTTCGGGCAATTCCATAATGCCAGCCGCATCCGTATCCAGCTTCAGCTCCGCGCCAGAGCACATCATGCCTTGCGATTCAATGCCGCGAATTTTGCTCAACTTTAACGCATCGCCCGTGGAAGGGATCACATCGCCAGCACGCGCCAAAACAGTTTTAAGCCCTGCACGCGCATTCGGCGCGCCACACACAATTTGAATGGTTTCGCTGCCTGTGTTGACCATGCACACCTTCAAACGATCCGCATCGGGATGCTTGTCTGCAGAAAGAATCTGCGCCACCCTGAACGGAGCCAACGCGGCAGAAGGATCTTCCAAGCCTTCAACTTCTAACCCAATCGCGGTCAGCTTTTCGCAAATCGCCTCAAGCGAGGCTTGCGTTTCCAGATGATCTTTAAGCCATGATAGTGTGAACTTCATTTTACCCTCACAAGAAACTTTACCAATGAGCCGCGTGAGCGACTTCTAATCTAACAACGAGCCTGTCCACTGTCATTCCGGGGCGCACTGGTTAGCGCGAACCCAGAATCCCGTCTCCTTTCTATAAGAAAACAAAACGGGATTCCGGATTCAACTTTCTTTCGCCACAACGTGTCGAAAAGAAAGTCGCTCCGGAATGACAAACGGAGAGGTCGAATCTTAACATGCCCCTGACCCCACCAGTGCAGGATTAGGAATATCCAGCGGCACAAAGCCGTAATGTTTCAACCAACGCATATCGCCATCGAAGAATGTGCGCAAATCGGGAATGCCGTATTTCAGCATCGCAAGTCGTTCAATGCCCGTACCAAAAGCGAACCCCTGATATACATCGGGATCAATGCCACAATTCCTCAAAACATTGCTGTTGACCATACCGCAACCACCAACTTCCAACCAATCGCCATAGTTGCCAAGCTTTAGCTCTCCACCCTTGCGCGAGCAGCCAATGTCCACTTCGGCACTTGGTTCGGTGAACGGAAAATAGCTTGGGCGGAAGCGAAGGGGCAAATCATCGATGCCGAAAAAGGCGCGCAAGAAATCAAGCAAGCAGCCCTTTAAATGCCCCATGTTTGTTTTCTCGTCGATCACAAGTCCTTCGAACTGGTGGAACATCGGCGTGTGCGTCATATCCGAGTCACACCGAAAGGTCCGCCCTGGTGCGATGATGCGGATCGGCGGTTTCTGATTCAGCATTGTGCGAATCTGCACGGGCGAGGTGTGGGTACGAAGGACTCTTTTTTTATCAGACGCGACAGCTATGCGGTCCGCTTCGCTCCCCGCAACCGCGACTGCGTCCACACCGTCCGGCATATAGAACGTATCTTGCATCTGACGCGCCGGATGATCGGGCGGCATATTAAGCGCAGTGAAATTGTTCCAGTCCTCTTCAATGTCCGGCCCTTTGGCAACGTTAAACCCCATCGCGGCAAAGATCGTGACAATCTCATCGGTCGTTTGCGTGATGGGGTGAATGCGCCCATCAGCCATGGGGCGCGGCGCAAGCGTCACGTCAATACGCTCTTTTTCCAAACGAGCGCAAAGCGCAGCAGAAGCAAGAATCTTTTGCTTGGCCTCAAGCGACTGCATCAACGTATCCTTGACAACGTTCAGCGCCGCACCAAAAGCTTTGCGCGCCTCAGGCTCTAGCTTGCCAAGCGTCTTCATCAGCTCAGTCAACTTCCCCTTTTTGCCTAAAACTTCAACGCGCACCACGTCCAACGCATCGGCATCAGACGCGCTTTCGATGGCTTTCAAGATTTCACTTTGCAGTGTGTTCAGTTCAGTCTCGGACATCAGTTCCCCATTTCACAACGTTTATCGCTTTATCCCATTCTCTCCGTTTGTCATTCCGGATCTCCCCTAACAAGGGGCGTCCGGAATGACAAAACTAGAAATGCGCTCTGTCTTCAAACGAAAACGGAAGTCCCGCCGCGTGGCAAGACTTCCGCAAGTGTGTCAGTTGCCTGACGATTATGATAGCTTAAAGCTTAAGCGGCTTTGCTGAGTTCTGCCTTCGCCTGATCGACCAGCGCCTTAAAGGCTGTGGGCTCCGTCGCGGCGAGTTCCGAAAGCTGCTTGCGATCCAGCTCGATGCCCAACCGTTTGAGCCCGTTCATAAATCGAGCATAGGTCAAGCCCTGTTCGCGCACACCAGCATTGATGCGTACAATCCAAAGAGCGCGCATTTCACGCTTTTTCGCTTTACGATCACGATAAGCATAACGCAACGCCTTCTCGACTTTTTCAATCGCGACGGTGAAGCAGGTACTGGCGCGGCCACGATAGCCCTTCGCCAACTTGAGGATTTCTTTGTGTCTTGCGTGAGCCGTCACGCCGCGTTTTACACGAGCCATGGTTCAGTTCCCCCTTACGGACGCAAGAAATGTTTGATGATATTTTCGCCGTCAGCCTTGAACAAAATCAGGCCTTGACGGGCTTCGCGCTTCATTTTCTGAGAACGCTTGCGCATGCCATGACGCATACCAGCAGCACCGCACTTGACCTTGCCTGAGCCGGTCACGCGAAAGCGCTTTTTGGACCCACTGTGAGTCTTCATTTTAGACATTTCGTTTTCCTTTGTTAGTCGTTACTTCAAGCGACGGTCGGGCATGTCTATGGCTCCGAACGCGTCAGGAAGGGCTTTATTAGCGAGTCGGCGGAGAGAAAGCAAGAAGAAAGGGTTCAGGGATCAGGATTCAGGGGTCAGGTAGGTGTTATTGGTTAACACCGCACAGATCCGTCCCAAACCCTCTTTCCCTGAACCCTGAATCCTGTCCCCTGAACCCTCGATTAAGCGGCCTTCTCGGTCAACCAAGCGATCAACGCCTGTTTGGGGATCGAACCAACCTTAGTTTCTATCTGTTTACCGTCTTTGAACAAAACGAGCGTTGGAATGGAGCGCACACCAAACTTGGTTGGTGTTTCGGGGTTGGTGTCAACATTCATCTTGGCGATGGTCACCTTGCCGCCCATTTCTTTGGCAACATCCTCAAGAACGGGGCCCAGAGCACGACAGGGACCGCACCATTCGGCCCAAAAATCAACCAAAACAAGGCCCGAAGTGTTGGCTACATCAGCCTCGAAAGAGGAATCGGAAATCTGTTTGCTGTAGTCGCCCATGAAGGTGCTCCCTTTTACTTATGCTTATGAACATTTCTTACATAAGCACAGTTTAGCCCGATATCAAGAGCATGGCAAAGGATTATCAGCTCCGTTTTATGGGGACGGATTCTGTCCACCAAACTTAAACGTCTCCGCAACTGCACAAAGGCCGCTCACCATGTCAGGAGGGAAGCCACTTTCATCAATGGCTCTTCTCATACAGGCATACAAATCACCTTGATGAGGTGCTTTCACGTTAGAGCCTTTTTGTCGCCCCCCGAGCGGGAATGTATTGTCTCCTGCTGTTGGGAAAAAACCTTCCGGAACCTTTATCACACACGGTCTCATATGAACCCCTTTCCTGACAAACGATGGTATGCGCATTGTACACAATTTGCGGACAAATTTCCATTTTTGAAACTATTAACCTTTTGCCTAACCTAACGAATATCCACAAAGAAAGTATTATATAACCCGAGTTATGGGTTTAACACACTGATAAAAATAAGAACGGTGTCATTGCGAGGAGGCCTATTGGCCGACGTGGCAATCCATCGCCCGCATTTTCAACGTAGGCCCATGTTGAAATAGTAGGAGATGGATCGCCACGGCCCCTGAAGAAGGGGCCTCGCGATGACGAGTCCTTTATGTTTATCACCGGTATCAACCCATAACGCGGGTTATATTAAACAACTTCCATTAAGCGAAGCGTATAGGTCCACAGTAGAAAACACCGCACTTTGCATGCGGGATAAATAGCTTGCAGCACAGTGCGGTAGGCTTCCATCTGATTTTTGTAAACGGAAGGGATCTGAGCCGCATCGTTTGGCGGCGGACGGTTCGTCTTATAATCCACGATCCAAACCTCACCATCAACAAGAGCGAGACGGTCCACCTGCCCGGCAATCAGGCGCTCGCCACTTAGACCCACAATGGGTTGCTCAGCGCGACTTGTCGCGCCAAAGAGCGGCGCAAAATGCGGATCGTGCAAAAGGTTCAACACCTCTTTGCCAATTTCATGCTGTTCTATTTCATGAAGACCATGCTGAGGATTGGCAAGAAACCGACAAACCGCCCGCTCCCACAACGACACCTCAATCTCTGGCAAATTTTGCAGCAACCGATGGATCAAGCGCCCCCGCGCAAAACGTGCATCTTTCGGCGAAATCGCGGGTGGATCTTCTTCGCTGGGTCTTGACGGCACAAGTGGCCTTGGCGGCGAAGGCTCTGGCGGCGGTGGCGCGAAAAGCCACGTGGGAAGAGCATAAGTTTTCCTGCCGTCATTGCGAGGGGGCTTTAGCCCCCGTGACACTCCATCGACCAGAACAGAAGCTTGGGTGCAGATCTGAATAGCGGGTGATGGATCGCTACAGGCCTCTGTGAAACCCTCGCGATGACTGATTGTGTGTTGCCTCGCATAATCCGCAACCACAATTGATGGCGCGAGAGCGGAACCCTCCGCCGCGACGGCTTCTTGCTGGTGTAACGGCGTCAAGCCTTGCGCGATAAGGTTGTACCAATTTTCTTTGCCCTCATCCGCCTTCTCTTTCACGAACCCACACACGTAAAGCCTGTCTGCCGCACGGGTCATGGCCACGTAAAGCAGACGACGATATTCCTCCAACTGCCTTGCATAGGCCCGCCCACGAAGTCCGCGCAAAAAAGCATTAGCGGGTTCTCGCGGCACATAAAATGGCAGGTTGCTATCACTGTCCCAAGCAATCTTGGACAGCTTGTTTTTATCCGGTACGCGCACAGTATCTGGCAAAATCACAATTGGCGATTCAAGCCCCTTGGACGCGTGAACTGTCGTAATTCGCACACGATGAACCGCTTGCTCCATTTCACGCTTGATCATCGCCTCGGTCGAATCCAACCAATGGAGGAAGGATTGCAACGATGGCGTATGCGTGGCACCAAAGGCCTCAGCAGCATTCAACAACTCATCCAAGGGATCTTCAGCATCAGGGCCAAGCCGCGCTGCAATCGCACACCGGCCACTTCGCGCGTCGGCAGGGCAAGCACGATTTAACACCCCAACTAAAAGAGGCAATGGCGGTGTTTGATCGGCATGATCAAGCAGTGTCCCAAGATAATCACGCCATAGAGCATACTCGGCGCAAGACGAGGCTTTTTCGCAAAGCGACTGCCACAGACTTCCTTGACGTTCGATGGCGAGATCCATCAGTTGCTCTTCACTGGCCCCAATAAAAGGCCCGCGCAACACACACGCAAGCGTCAAATGATCTTCAGGTAACAGCGCAAATTGCAGCAGAGCCATCACATCCATAACAGCCAGTTGTTGCGTCAACATCATACGATCCACGCCGGAAACAGGCACGGCTGCACGCTTGAGCGCCCGCACAAAATGCTCAACAAACGCGCCTCGTGTTTGCACCAACACCATCACGTCACCCGCATGCATCGGACGCTCGGCTTTTAAATCGCGGT
>JAQUYN010000132.1 GCA_028691835.1 Alphaproteobacteria bacterium
TATGCCATGAATGATGCCGATAGCTATTGCGGAATTATCGGCGATGGCACGCATGTCGATCCCGAACTTGTCAAACTCGCCCTTCGCGCCAAGAAAAAAGACCGCCTCTATTTCGTGAGCGACGCCTCGCCGGCGGCAGGAGCTGAAAAGGCCCAACCCTTCAAAATGAGTGGCGTAATGGCTTATCCGCAAGACAAAATCTGTGTGAATGAAAGCGGAACCATCGTCGGTGCCAAGCTGACCTTGGGCGAATGTGTTGTGGAAGCAATCAAGCGCATGAAGCTTCCGCCCGAAACAGTTCTTCGCATGGCCTCGACCATTCCCGCAGCCTTCCTCGGCCTTGACAAAAAGTTTGGTTACCTCTTACCAAACTTTGAAGCAGACATCGTTGCACTTGACCATAATTTCAAGGCTACAGCCGTCTGGCGAAGTGGCGAGAAAGTTTTTTAGCTTGCCTTGTCTGGCGTTTTGTCAGTCGGCATACGCGTAATACCCGCAACATTCAATTTCTGACATTCCTCAAGAATATCCCGGACAATAGGCGCAGCCGCATGTGAACCACTGCCGCCATGTTCGATCACAACCGCTGCAGCGTACTGTGGATTATCAACGGGGGCGAAACCAACAAAAAGGGCATGATCCCTTTCTTTCCACGGCAGTTCGTCATTTGTAATGACACCTCCGGCGCGTTCAGCCATCGATATCCGACGAACCTGTGATGTGCCTGTTTTGCCGCCCATCTCGAAACCTTCGGTCATAATGCGCGAGCCAAAAGCCGTCCCGATTGGCTGGTTCACAACAGCTGAAAGAGCATTCAACAATGTTGTGAGATTCTTCTGTTTGAAACGCATCTCGTTCCCGTCCGGTTTATCATCGCGCCACTCTCCGTCTGGAGGAACAACGATTTGGGGCTTGACCGCAAACCCCCCATTGGCAATGCGGGCCATCATGACCGCTAATTGCATAGGTGATGTTAGCAAATAGCCCTGACCAATTGCCGCAATTAACGTCTCACCCTGCTGCCAGTTACTGCCGCGCTTTGCAACTTTCCAAGCACGTGTAGGAACAAGCCCCGAACGCTCATGTGGAAAATCGATACCTGTTTTTTCGCCAAAGCCAAGCTTTCTGGCCATCGCAGCAATTTTATCAATCCCGATGCGCTTACCCATTTCATAGAAATACGTATCGCACGAGCCGGCCAACGCCCCCGTCAGATTCATGGGACCATGCCCGCCCTTTTTCCAACAGTGAAATCTATGGTTGCCAAGATCATAATGACCGGGACAAAAAACCGTATCTGTCGGAGTGATAATACCCTCTTCCAATCCCGCAAGCGCGGTCACAATTTTGAAAGTCGAACCGGGCGCATACACACCATCAAGAACTTTATTCAATAGAGGGACATACTCATCGTTGTTCAAACTATCCCAATCCTTCTGACTGATCCCATAGGTAAAAAGATTGGGATCATAAGATGGATGAGAAACAAGCGCATACACAGCGCCACTCTTGACATCCATAACAACGCCTGCTGCACTTTGCTCTTTCTCAAGACGCTGCTGTAAGACTTTTTGAAGATTGATATCGATCGTTAATCGTTGGTCTTCGCCAGCCACAGGCTCATTACGCGATAGTTCGCGCACAACGCGCCCATGCGCATTGACCTCAAGCTGAAGATCCCCCGGTTGACCTCGCAAAGGCTCATCATATTCGCGCTCAACTCCGCTTTTGCCAATTCGAAAACCAGGAATAGCAAAGCTGACACGGCCCTTGTCCTTGTCGTACTGGGAAACGGGCCCAACATATCCGACAACATGTGTCGTCAAATGAGCAAACGGGTAGGTTCGCACCTCTCCAACTTCGATATCCGTTCCCGCGAGTTCAGGCAGGTTGAGCGAGATGGCCGAAACTTGTTCCCACGTCAGGTTGTCATGGATCAAGACCGCATTGAGGCCATCACGATTTTTAAAGTCTTTAAAGATGCGTTTATGCTCGTTTTTATCAAGCGGCATAAAACGATCCAGCTTGTCTAAAAGTTTTTGAAGGTCGTCAACCTGCTCCGGCAAGGCAACCAAACGATAATTTTGTTGATTGATCGCAAGAAGCGTTCTGTTCCGATCTGTAATCTGGCCACGCGGCGGCGCAATCAGACGCACATTAACCCGATTGTCTTCCGCTAGCGTACTAAACCGTTCCTTCTGCAATATCTGCAGGTAGTAAAGTCGTCCTGCCAATGCGGATAGCACGCCAAACTGCAAACCTCCGACAAGAACGGCTCGCCGCGTAAACAACCGAACTTTTTCGGTGTCCCTGCTCATGATCTACTCTTTTGAAAGAAAAAGGCGCTGTAGCCGGATTAAAAGCCACGCAGGAAAAGGAAAGAGAATAATGGTAAAGATAAATTGCGTCAGAACAGATGACAAAGGAACAATCGCATGGTTGTTAAGCGACAGGATTATCCACACAATGACAAGATTGATCGCAACCGCGACAACAAAACCAAACCACAGCATATAAAAAATTTGCCCGGCAAAAAACCGCCTCTGGCTAAAGGAAAGCTGATAAATGATAAGATAAATGACCGCCGTAAGGCCAATGGGGTAAAAATGGAGAATATCGTTAAGAAGGCCAAAGATAAAAACAATCACTGGCCGAAAAAGATCGGGCCGATGAATTGACCAGTAATAAACAGCAACAAGACCGAAAGAAGGTGTAATCGCACCCAGAAAAGGTACAGGCCAAACCATGACACCGGCGAGAACCATTGCCAACGTCGTCAAAAATGGCAACAAACTGCGCGCAAAGTAAACTGTCTTGTTTTCTGAAACGGGTGGCATCAAGGTGCCGTCTTGTCCGATTGAAGCTTTTCGGTCATCGGGTTAAACTCCCCGGCGACAAGACCAAAATCAACCAGACGGATCTGGTTGATACGGCCCAGCGATGTCATCGGCACAACCTGTATTTCCCCATGATCCATCCGCGCAATCACACCTACGGGAAGGTTCGGTGGAAAGACCCCGCCATGCCCAGACGTCATGACGCGCATACCGGGTCGGACATCTGCATCTTGCGGCAAATACATAAGTTTTGGTGTCAAAGAATTATCCCCGGTCAATATCGCATGATCACCTGATCCCATGACCATAACAGGAATACGCGACGTCATATCCGTAATCAGCAGAATACGCGACGTCCACTCTCCGACCTCAACCACACGACCAATGAGCCCTTCGCCCGTCATAGCCGCCATTCCCTGCTTGACCCCCTGCAACCGTCCTGCCGTCACGATAAGGGACCGAACAAAAGCCGTCCCCGTATCGCCAATTACACGTGCCGAGATAAAGGCCAAGGAAGGTTCGGGCTTGTATTTCAGAAGCTCGCGCAACTCCT
>JAQUYN010000133.1 GCA_028691835.1 Alphaproteobacteria bacterium
TCCGTTAACAGAAACAAACAAAGAAGGCCAAGCCATAGGCGTGTCCTTCCAATAATCACGAACCAGCCCCATCAAGCTCACGCGCAGGCGGAACAAGAAGGAGGGCTTATTCGAAACAAGTGCTGAATCTGATGATGTGGAGTTCGCCATAGGTCGGAAGAAGGGTTCTAAAGTTCACGATTCTGAAGATCCTAGCACAAAATCCGTCCGTTGACAGATAGAAAGAGCCCCAAGGGGCTCTCACATCATTTTTCCCGTTCCCTTCCACTTTTCGAAACTGCGGGCGCCAGTGTATCCCAAATAGCCAAGACCGAACAACTGGATGATAGGGTCGGGAATGGCCAAGAGCCACGCCTTAAATCCTTCGGTAATATTCTTGGCCATGACGGGATCAACGGCAAAAAGAATGCCCATGGGAAGAGACGCCAGCAAAAGCACATAAATCACATACATAAACGATGGGCGAGCACGGCTTGTCCAAGGATCGGCACTTTGCGCCTCAGCCAAAATCGGGGAAAGCTGCGCCTGTATTTCTTGCAAGGCCTGCTGACCTTCTGCTTGCATTAGGTGTAACTTGGCCGCCTCGCGGGCGGCCTGATCGGGTATCAATTTATCAATCAACGCGCACACGGGCGTTATCAAAGCTTGCCACATCTCAAAACCTCCCTTAATAAATGATGTCCTCACACGAATTCCACAAACGTCCTTCGGCAGCGCGCCGACGAGACAATCCACCCATTTCCTGACCTGCGACCTTGTTCCATCGCGTAAATTGAGCGGGCACTTGTTCATACCAGCCACGATTGAGAAGCTTGAGCAACGTTGACCGTTCAAAGTTTGCAATCCCCACGTTAAAAATAAAACAGGCAAGCGCCGCAAACTGGCTATCGTTAAGCGGCACCTTCACGAGCCGGGATAAAGCTTGCTCGACGATGAATAAATCATCCTTCAAAAGCTGCTCGGCTTCGACGGCTGAGATTTCCATGCCCTGATGGACAGATCGCGTATGTCCATAGCCGATGGTCCAGACCTGCCCCGGACAGCGGT
Source organism: Alphaproteobacteria bacterium (assembly GCA_028691835.1). GTDB lineage: Bacteria > Pseudomonadota > Alphaproteobacteria > UBA9219 > UBA9219 > UBA8914. The sequence continues at coordinate 1,048 of JAQUYN010000133.1, forward strand.
AAGCGCGAAGACGCAGGCCTTCATACTCTTTGATCAACGCAATCCCCTCTTCAGACACACGCCGCGTCATCCATGCGGGATGGGGGGCAAATCCACCGCACGTTTCCAAATCCTCATACATTTATAAATCCTCCTGTTATCTTAATGATGAAAGTTGCTTATCGATCCGCTCCAAAAGAACCGTTTGACTGCTTGTCCGCTCTTCAATGCGAACCAAACGCTCCAGCATTTTGCCTTGCGTCTCATTGGCACGAGAAAACACCGTCTCAAGCGTTGTGACTTTTTGCTCAAGATAATCGGTGTCACGCGCTTTGGCGGATACCCACCAAACAGCAGCGGCCCCTTGGACAAGAAAAGTCACAAGCACGGCAAGCGGCACGCCGCGCACGATCCCGTTATTCACTTCAAGCTTCATGAAACATAACCTCCCATCAGGTCCCAAGCGGACCCGTTATAAACGACGAACTTAGACTCGTTTTGCACAAAAGCGATCCAGCCAGCTTTTGGCGTTTTAAACCGCCAACCAGAGAAATAGATAGCGACACGCCCCGCCTGCCCGGCCCAAGCCCCTGTCGGGGAGTCTGCAACAATATAAGCATCCCCCTCGCTTGGCGAAGCAGGCGGCGTAGTAAGTGCTCGGCTAACCGCACACAATTGAGCCAAGCAATCTAAATCGGCGAGCGCTTCATTATGTGTCACTTCTTTTTGTGCCTGCGATGCGACCAGATACGGCATTGATAGGTTCGGACTTGTCGTCATGTTTCACTCTTTCTCTTTGTTTTCATTTAAAGTACGCGCGTAATGGCGTTTCCTCGTCCATAGCTCGCGCTAAGCTGATAGACCTTGACGGTGTACGCGGCGGGAAGCACGCTGCCCCAATCAGCAACCTGTTGCGCCGACGTATAAGTCACATGGCTCGACGTGACGTTTGCGAAAGTCCGTACGACAGTGCTTTCATTCAGAATCTCCACATCGTAAAGTTCCTCTGTCTCGTCAAGTGGCACATCGATATAATCAACCCACTGCGCATTCTTCCTCGCCCTACGCACCCAACTAATAGCAAGATCACTTTCTGAGCCTGCAACGCGTTGGCCCCTTAAATGTGCGGGTGCAAACGGGGCCTGACTGCGCGCCGCATAAGCAAACGTGACATCACGAGCCAGATCTAATGATCCGCCGTTCGACACGGCTCGAAAATGATAAGCCACATTACGATCCGTCAGTTGCGCGGGCAGGTACTGAAGCGTGGCCTCGGACAACACGACAAAATTCTCTCCCATGACATGCGAAGCTGTCGCAGACTCGGTTCCTTTTCGTCCACGCAAAAAAACGCCCAGCTCATAAAGGTTCGGCCCCACAAGCGTTGCCGTCTGAAACTGAAGCACCTCGCCACCGCACAAAGCAGCGTTGGCGCCATTTAAAAGATCCGCAAACGTGCAACTACTCAAACTCCCGTGTAAAAGCTGCACACGAACGGTGGATGCGCGATCACAATAGAGCGGACTTGCCTGAGCAAGGACACAGGCCGTAACGCCAGCGGTAGCCGCAACGGTAAAACTTGTCTGACATGTAAAGTTCACGCCGTCCGCAGCACGCCACAAGGTCGCGCCTTTCCATCCATCAAGCGCGCTCGCCGCTACATACACGCCGGGTTGATCATCCTCATTGCGTAAAAGCGGCAAGTCCATCAAATAGAGCGACGTGGCAACCTGCGCAGACAGGTTTGCGCTGATGGCGCTTCCATTATCCGCAGACGCGCTCCCCTGCAAATCATCAGGAACCGCCGCTACGCCGTCGATTTGGATTAGCCCTTCTTTCATCGTGACCGATAAAACACGGATGCGCTTACCATCGAACACAACAACATCGCTAGGTTCAATCCCGATCCACTTACGCGACAACACAAGCCGCATCCGATCTCGTTCGATCCACGTCGCATAAAGATGCCGCTGAGCAAGTTGCTTGGCCGTGCTGGCCGTCGTCACAAGTGGCAAATCAAGTATAACCTTAGTCACAACCCCACGCGAAGCGGTCCGCCGCGCGCGCTGACTGCCAATCTCGTAATCCCGCGTTGCATCCAAATAATCAATCCCAAGTTCAAGCGGCAGATCAAGTTCCTGTGTGCGCGATTGCGTGATGAGCGGCGCAGGTTCACTTGTAACTTCATTTGTAGCAGCCGCCTCGTTGGTCGTAACGATGACCTCTTGCCCCGCCCCGTGCAAAACGGCGCGCAATTGGCCATCCGTCTCAACAATGTCAAAAGGGGCGAGCATCATCAGCTGTTCAAGAGCGGCCGCTGCGCTTGCTTGTTCAC
>JAQUYN010000055.1 GCA_028691835.1 Alphaproteobacteria bacterium
GGGGGCTGTTTTTTTCATGATCGCGGCACGCGAATTGTTGTGATTACTGGGATCAAATTGCCCGATGTCGCGGAAGGTTTGTGCGTATTTGTATCCGAAGGCGAAAAGTCCCATGTGATCCCCACACCAGAACTTGCTTTTTCGACCCCGGTGAATGGCACGGGTGACTTGTTTTCCGCCCTCTTTTTGGGAAGTTATTTGCACCAAGCTTCGGCCACGCATGCGTTGGCCTTTGCGGTTTCTTCGATGCATAAGGTTTTGCAAAATACGCTTGCTGCGCAGGCCCGCGAACTTCAGGTTCTTTCCCTGCGTTATGACGTGTCCGATGCGCCGACCCGCGCGCAGATGATAGAGATTTAAGATGGAGAGTCTTGTTATGAAAGCCGTGCTTACCGTTTCCGTGGTTCTTGCGTTGTTCAATGTCTATTTGGCGGTAAGCGTGCGTCAGAAGCTCGCGGGGATCAGCTGGAGCGGCGGTGTTGTCGCGGCGTTCTTTATCGCGTTTTTTGCTTTGCAAATGGTCGCCCCTTGGTGGGATTGGGCGCAGACCCCGATAGATCACCGCTGGATCGGCGATTTTTACGTTACTCTCGTGCAAAGTTCTTACATCGCGCTTGGTGTGTTGACTTGCCTGTTTGTTTATTCTGTTTGTGGCGACATCTTATGGCTTGCCACTAAATTGTTTTTCTCTGCGCAGGTTTTTCGTGGCATGGGAGTGGTTTTGTTGATCCTTGTCGTGGGGGCAACGACGGCGAGTGTAGGCGCGGGCCTTCGGGATGCAGGTAAGATCGAGGTTGCAAAGATAGACCTTCCGCTTAAATCTCTTCCATTCTCTTTCGATGGGTTCACGATTGCCCAGATTTCTGACGTTCATGTCGGTCCGCATCTTAAACGTGCGTTTGTGCAGAACATCGTGGATGAAGTCACAACGTTGGCCCCTGACATGATCGCTCTGACGGGCGATTTGGCCGATGGGAAGCCTGAAAACTTGACGAACGATGTCGCGCCTTTTGCGGCGCTTTCTGCGCCATTCGGTAAATATTATGTCACGGGTAATCATGAATATTACTGGGGCGTTGATGCGTGGCTTGACCAAGTAAAAACGCTTGGGTTTCGGGCCTTGATAAACGAGTCCGTTACGTTTGAACGTCAAGATGGTCTGCTCGTTGTCGTGGGGATTCCTGATGTAGCGGCGCAGCGCATGCCGGGCGCTATTCAGCCAAGTCTTGCTGTGGCCACGAAGAATGTCTCGCCACTTGCCACAAAGATCCTTTTGTCGCACCAGCCCAAAAATCTTGATGATATAAGCAAGGCAGGCATTGATGCTCAACTTTCAGGCCATACCCATGCGGGACAGTATTTCCCGTTCACGTGGATTATCAAGTTGATCGAACCCTATACCCATGGGCTCTATGATGTTCAGGGACTCAAGCTTTATGTCAGCAAGGGCGTTGGCTTTTGGGGACCGCCATTGCGCACAGGTGGCCCCGGCGAGATTACGCTGATTACGTTGCGGCGTGCGGAATAACGCGTGACTCATCAGTAAATAAAACGCGGGCCATGACCTTGGCGTCACGTAAAGAGAATGTGATGTTGGTGCGTTCGTTTGGTACGTGAGGATTTTCGTAAACCGTGGACCAGACAACAGTTGGCAGGCCTGCGTGGCGCAAATCGGCCGCAACGGTGCCGCCGCCAATCCCCTTGGGGGCCGGTTCCACACCATATTCGTCGCGAATGGCTTGCATCAGGCGCACGACAATGGGGCTGTCTTCGGAGGTGATGGGGGCGGCGTGCGATTCCTGCACAATCTCATAATCAATGCTGACGGCGTGGGCCTTCATCACATCATCGCCAATGGCGCGAATAGCCTTCATCACGTCATCCAGTTTGTACAGAGGCAGAACGCGGCAATCGATATAGAACACGTCGCGACCGGGAATGGTGTTGATGTTCTGTACGTTTGCTTCTTTTTTCGTGGGCTCAAACGTCGATTGCGGTGGGGCGAAGAGGGGATTGCTGGCGGGGAATTGCTGCTCAAGCTTGCCCATCTTCGTGATAAACGTTGCGGCGGCGCGCAGCGCGTTGACGCCATCATGCGGGCGGCTCGCGTGGCACTGCTTGCCATTCACCGTGACCTTAACCCACAGAAGGCCTTTTTCAGCTGTTTCGACCTGCATCGAGTCGGGTTCGCCTGAATCGGGCACAAGGAAAAGATCATTTGGCTTGAAAAGCTCTGCATGATGTTTCAGCAAATAGGTGATGCCAAATGCGTTGCCTGTTTCTTCGTCCGCAACAAAGAGAAGGCCGAGATTAATCGGCGGCACGGAATTTGACTCATGCAAGGCTTTGGCGAGAATAACGGATGTCACCAGTCCATGATGGTTGTCCTCAACGCCGCGTCCGCGAAGTTCGTCGCCTTCGACCACAAGCTCGAAAGGATTTGTTTGCCACAGCGAGGCGTCACCAGCGGGCACAACATCCATGTGTGCCATAATCCAAAAGGTGCGGGATGTGTCCACTCCGGGGATTATCAGGGTCATGTTGGGGCGATGGCCGCATGAAACGCGAGGGTCTGGCGCGTTATACTCGGTAACCTCCGGCAGACCTTTTTTGTGCAAGAAAGTTTTCAGGACATCGGCTTTTTTCCGTTCACCATCACCGCCATTATCTGGGCCCATGGCCAGTGTTGCGACGAGAAGGCGTTGAAGTTCGATAACGGTTTCACGTTCGTGATCGAGAAGGGAAAGGACAGCATTAAGCATAAAATATCCGTTGGTGAGTGATCCGAAAATGGGTTTAAACCCGATCAATGTCTCCTATGATGAACGTAAGTTTTTATTCAGGCAAGCCACAATTTTATGGTTTTCATCAACGTCGCTGACGTGGCCGTTTTGATCTATTTACTTTCAAGATTGTTGTAAAGGCGTTCTGTGTGTAACATGTCAAGACCAGTGCATCTTAATGAGGAGGAGTTCTTTAATGCTTAAAAAGCCTCTTCTTCCACAGGATCGGATGGCAGAAAATGTGATAGAAAAAATGCATCAAGAAATTGGGTCGGCCCTCTCCCTTCAATATTTTGAAGATGATTATCGTAACATTCTTTCTCCCATCTTTACAAAAAAGACGGCCTGTGAGCGTTCTTCGGCTTTGGTGAGCGCTTCGTCGCAACCAACCCAAGTGGGGGTAATAAACATTTTTGAGGTTGATCTATACTGCTTACATGGTGGGCTTCCGATGGGAGAGGGCCGTGCCGGGGATGTTGTTGTTTTCCACAATCACACCACGCAGGAGTATATGGTTTTTTGCGGCATGCCTGATAAAATGAATCGGCTTGTTGGGTTTCGTTTGCGTGCGGCGTTGGATCCCTCCCTCGCAGCGCAAAATCTAATGGCGCCATGGAATAAGCATTTCATGAAGACCTATCATGAATGTGCTAATCCTAATCGTTTAGTGTACGTCCACACTCAGCCGCGATGTATCGAGACTTATTCTCGTTTGATGGCACCTGTCGATCAGATTCGGGTTGATTATCTCGTGACGAATATTATTAATCCCACTTTCGCCGCACGTTATGGCGTTGCGCAAACGCTGCGTCTTAAAAACATGGCTCAGCGTTGTGATGATTCTGCCACGTATCCGCAGGCGGTCCGATCCATAGGTCGGTTATTTAGAGTTTTGGGACATCGTGCGGCATCTCTTCATCGGTGAAAAAGGAAAGCCCCCTTGCGGGGACTTTCTATGTTCTGTTCTCAGTCTTATACCAGCGAACCTATGAACGGACTCATTGACAGGGCCGCTCTCATTCGCTCGCTCTGCGCCTCGCGATCCTCTCGTGATCTATAGGGATGCTTTCATACGCAGGTTGGTCTTATTCCATGGCCGATAAAAGCGTAACGGCATCAAGAATTTTCTTGGTGGCTTCTGTCACCAGCAACACATCATTGTCCACCATGGCATAGAACGTGCCCGGAGGTGGCGCTCCCATTTCAACCCTCAACATTTGGGGGAGCGGGCGATAGTATGATGGCAACGGGTGGCCGATCTGATAGCGGACAGTGTGGCCGACGGGCGTGCATTTGTTATGTTTTTTGGCAAGTCCGGGCGGACAGTGGGACTTGGGGTGCGACTCTTTCAAATAGGCGCGGATACGGGCACGTCGTTGATCATCGAAACGGTTGTCAACGCGTTGATAAGTTTCCCGTTGTTGATAGTGTTGGCGGGCTTGATCCCTGTCGTTACTGCGCAAATTGTGACTGTTCCCGCGCTGAGAATCCTGTGAGTACTTTTGTTGGTACATGTCTTTGCGCTGCATATAGTCTGTCTTTTTGGCTAAGGCTGGGGAAGAAATCGCCAAGGAGCCAAGAACGAGGGCAAGAGAGAGTGTTTTGAGTGTTTTCATGGGAACCTCCAAGAAAAGGTTGGTTTTATAGATATATTTCATAGATAGATAAGTAAAGCCGAGGCCTGTGTCGTTCTGTGGATTGCTTTTTCAGATCATATCATTATGTTCAATCCATTACGATGATCTCAGAGAAATGGGGCGCAATCATGGCCGACCATACCAAGTGTGATGCAGGGCTACGTAAAATCTTGTCGGGGCTCTTGTCCGTGGGATATTTGTGTCTTTGCGCAACGCATGTTCATGCCGCAGAGACACAAGAGAGCTTTTCACAGTTTTTGGCTGGTGGTGTGGACACGGATTTAGCATCATCATGGTTGTCCTATCTTTTTGCAGGCGAGATGTCACTGCCAGAACGCGGGGGCGGCACACTTGAATCCCTAACTGTATCGTTGCGTCAGGCTTTGCATATTTACGGCTTGTCGATGTTTGTCCTCGGCGGGTTCTTTTTGATGGCGCAGCTTGTGTCGATGGTGGCCGAAACGGCGCAGACGGGCGTTGTAATGGGGCGTCGCGCCAATCAGCTGTGGGCGCCGATCCGGTTGCTTGTTGGCATTTCTCTTTTGATACCGTTCACAAGCGGCTTGAGCCTTGGCCAACATCTTGTCGTTAAAATTGCAACGAGCGGGTCTGAGCTAGCCACGGAAGGCTGGCAAAGCGTTGTTAAAAATATTGGGGCTGGCGTTTTTCAACCACTCGCGCCGCATTTGCCGGATGTTGGCCGCGTGGTCGCGACGGCTGTGGAGATGGAGCTGTGCCGCAGTATTTATCAGCTGGCCTATACAACGGCCTCTGTCAATACGGTCGCGTCTTTGGCGGGGACGATGCAAGATTTCACAAAGACATCGGTGGGGCGATTGAATGATGAAACGTGGTCCTACACAAATGATATTTTCCCGAAGGTTGCTCTTTGTGGATCCTACAGCTTTTTATCGCCAGTTGCAGACCAGGACCAGAATTCGCCGCAGGACGATGTCTATGTCTCTTTTGTTGCGGCGGCGGCGCGGACTTCAGCAGAGCGTTTGGCCTATCAGGTTCAATCTTTGGCCAATGCAGCGGCGCCAACGTTTTTGGTAACGTCGGGTCCGAATAAAGAGGCCCCCGCTGACATGAAGGCTTCTCTGTCCAGCTTTGTCAAAGAGCAAACGAAACTTATTGAAGATAAACAGGCGCAGATTTTGCACCAATGGCAACAAACGCACACGCCGACCGTTTTAGCCTCCAATGAAGCGCAAGGCTGGTTAAGCGCCGGGGCGCTCCCCTTTACGTTGACGCGCCAGCAAATGGCGCTTGGTGACTTGAGCGAGCGCGCCCTGCCTAAAGTTAAGCCCCCTTTGCTTGGCCATCAGGTTTTGACACATGAGGCGTGGGAAAAGGCGGCGCGTGACCATTTGCGAATGGGGGCCGCGGTGCCTGCTCAGTTCGAGACGTACAACGCCATTTATCATCACGTGAGCGATGGCATGCAGCGTGCGCGGGCATGGTTGTATGAAGGGCAAGTTGATGATGTGCAGGCCATCTTGCCGGATCAACAGGATCTTAAAGACACACTCGGCCCTTATACGGATTCTGAGCAAGCCCAAACGGTCCTATCGCGATTGGTTACAACGGGTGCCGTTTCGTTTGGTGTTTTTGCACGCTCGCCGCATGATGGAACTTTATCCGCGCAGCAAAGCTCAACATCGTCTTCCCTGCCGGAACGTGCCTTTGTCGCGCAACCGCTGCAGATGCTCGCGGAAATGGGGCGGCGGTATATGGGCTATGGCACATGGCTTTTGGGGATGCTCAGTCCGGCCTTGTCAGAGCCTGCCTCCTTTGGCGCTGCGGTTTGCTTTGGCGTGATCGCGTTTTTGTTTTGGCTTGCGGGGGCTTGTTTGCTTTTCGCGGTACCATTTATCCCTTTCTTCCGTTTTCTTGTGGCCGCGTTGGGCTGGGCTGTTGCTGTTTTGGGGGCTGTTCTTTCGTTGCCGCTTGTCGCTTTGGCTCATCTTTATCCTGTGGGGGATGGATTGGCGGGACCCGTTGCTCGGCAAGCGTATTGGTTGTGGTTGAGTCTTTTCATAAGGCCAGCCCTAATCCTTTTGGGTTTTGTCGGCGGGCTTCTTTTTTTCTTTCTGGGCGTGGCGCTTCTTAACGGCCTGATGCTTGATTGGGGCGCCTCGACTTTGATGCCGCAAAGCCAAGCCTTTTGGCTGTTGCGGGCTGGCCTTGCTTTGATTTACGCCTTGGCTGTTTTGATCTTGGCGCATGTCGCGTTCCGAGGGGTGTCGCTCTTTCCAACGCTGCTTCAAGAATGGATTAATACACGTGGGCCTTTGCCTGAAACAAATGGAGCGACGGGAGGCCATTTGCCTACCGCAAATAATGGTGGGCAGCCCTTGTCTCTTTTTTCTGTGATGGAAAAGGGGAACACAACGACAGCCGATGCCTTGACGAATTTGTCTGAAAGCATGAAAAATATCAGAAAGGGAAGGTATGCCGCGACGACCCAAGATATCGCGCGTCGTCAGGCTCAAGATGCGCAGTTTCCACCTTTGCCAGAGATTAAGGCCGCGCAGAGAGCGCAGGCGCGCGCTGAAGCGCATGCTTTTGCCAAGGCCGAAGGATCGGGAACGGCCGGGGGGACGCGGCATGAGACTGTCGCCGCAGCGGCAGCTTCTTCAAACCCAGAGGAAATGAAGGCGATGGCAATCTCGCGGCATATGGTGCCGGATGACAAGGCTGGAAAAGGGGCGGCGGCAGCTCTTGCGGGGGCGAATTTGCTCGCGCCTGATGAACATAAGCTGACCAAGGCGATGAAGAAAGCCGATGACAAGAAAGACGATTCTCCCGAACAAGAATCTGTTGGCGTTGATGCGTCTAACAATCCTTTTGCAGCGGATCAAACAGATACAAAGCCAGAGAAATAAGCTTATACCAATCCGTCTATGAACTGACGTATTGAGAGTGCTGCACGCAATCACTCGCTCTGCGCCTCGTGATCCTCTTGCCGGACGGGCGCTTTGTTTTTAAAGGAAAGGCCTCTCCGTTTGCGTTATCCCGGCCCCTGAGCCGGGATCCAGCCTGCTGCCTTGCTGAAGCCTCTTGCGTCTGCGGGCTATATGAGTCTTATGCCGCGTGGACACGCGGCTCTGGATCCCGTGTCAAGCATGGGATGACGCTAACGGGAGTATGGGCTTAAAATGACCAACTCTTATATCCTGTGGTTTACAAAATCTGGCGCGCTTTCAGGTCGGCCCTTAATTTCTGGGGTGTTTCGAACAGATGCGAGGCGATGCCAAGCTTGGTGGCGGCTTCGACATTGTCGTGGCGGTCGTCGATGAAAAAGGCTTCGTCGGCGCAAAAGTCAAAACGCTGCATCATATCCGTCCAAAAAAGAGGGTTTGGTTTGCAAATGCCAAAAGTGCAGGAAATGTGAACCGCATCAAAAAGCGCAAGACGCGGCAGACGCGGAAGTGTGGTTTCAAAATTATCTGATGAAAAGTTGGAGGCGGTATAGAGCCGATAACCAGCCCGTTTGGCTTCCTGTACGATGTCGAAGCTTTCCTCAATGACAGGCTTGAGAGAAATTGGCCAATACTCACAATAGGCGCGGATGGCGGCGGCATAGGCAGGATAGTCTTCGATTTGCTTTTGCGACAGTTCGCGCATGCTGCCAGAATCCCACGCGTCGTTCCATGCTTTGAACAGGGCGCGAAGTTCTGGCGTGTCTTGAACGCCGGAAACTTCAAAAACCTTGTTAAGAAGGGAAGCCTGATCCCAGCCGATTAAAACGTTGCCAATATCGAAAAGAAGAACGTTGATTTTTGACATAACAAACAATCCCATAATTTTACGAAAAAGAGCAGTCGAGAGATGATCCCGACTGCTCATATACATCACGACCTTATTTGACCCCGATTTGTCCGGCTGCGGCCAGAGCCTTAGCATGAACCGAGAGAACGTTCAGAAATCCTTCGGAATCGGCATGGTTGAAGGATCCTTCTTTTTCCATCGAGGAATCTTGTGTGTAGAGCGAATGTGGCGCATCGACGATTTTGACATAAGAGACAACGCCCTTATACAGGCTGACGGTCACTGTGCCCGTCGCAAGCGCATTCACCTTGGCCACCGCGCCACGGATCATCTGGCTAGCTAAATCATTATAGTAGGCTTGATAGACTTGGTTGGCGAAGGTGGAGGAAAATCCTTGGAACAGATTCAGTGACCGCTTGTCCAAAATCAGTTGGAGGAGAAGGCCGTAACACGTTCCAAGAAGTTCAATGCCGGGTTGCTCGTAAACGCCGCGAGATTTAATGCCTACAAACCGATTTTCGACCATATGAAGGCCAATGCCCACACCGCATTGACCCGCGATTTTGTTGGCCATCAGGAATGCGCCCAGCGTATCGACAGAGGACCCATTGATTATCACAGGCACACCTTTTTCAAAGCGCACAGTAAACTCGACGGTTTGATCTGGCGCATCTTTAGCCCAGATACCCATTTCCGGTGTGACAAGCGATACAGGTGTTTCCAGCGATTCCAGCTTGCCTGCTTCGTGCGTAAGGCCGAGCAAGTTCGCATCGGTGGAATAAGGTTTCTCGCGCGAGGCCTTGATGGGAAGACCATGTTGTTCGCAGTAGTCGATCATTTCAGCCCGTCCACCAAACCGGCTGAGGAAAGATTCATCCCGCCATGGGGCATAGACGCTGAACGAAGGGTCCATCATGTTTGTGATAAGTTGGAACCGCACCTGATCGTTGCCACGGCCCGTCGCGCCATGGGCCAGAACTTTGAGGCCCTTCTTTTTGACGTAAGGAAGGATGCCCGCCGTTGTGGCTTGCCGACCAAGGCCACAGACATTCCAATAACGGCTTTCATAGTTTGATTGCACCTGAATAGCTTCAAGGCCGAGTTCAGCCACTTCTTTTTGCAGATTAACGCCGACGAAATCCGCTGCGCCGCAAGCCCGCATCCGTTCTTCGATGGCATTAAAATCAGGCTCGTCGGGTTGGCCAAGGTCAGCCGTAAAACACACGACATTCACGTCATGTTCTTTCAGCCAATAAGCGATAGTGCAGGTGTCAAGCCCGCCGGAAGCGAGAAGGCCAATGGTTTGGCCTTTAAAGTCGGATACGTTCATAGGAATCTCCTGATCGAATAAATGTGAATGCCAAAGCATGACTGCTTTTGAGCTATGGTGCGATTATTATTTTTGGGAGGACCTGACAAACAGGCATGAATGTATGTGCGCCTCTAGGCGCGTCGCGATGATAAACGGCGGATGTTTGCAACGATGATCATGCCAGTGATTATAATTAGAATTGGCACGAAAGCAATGACAAAAGATACTTCCCGTAATCGCAGTTTTTGATGGGGAAGGCCAAACGTTGAAGCTGTTCTTTATCGATGAAACCTTGGTTAAGGGCGATTTCTTCGGGGCAGGCAATTTTAAAGCCTTGTCGCCGCTCGATCAGGCCAATGAATTGTCCAGCTTGGAGTAAGGATTCTGGCGTGCCAGTGTCCAGCCACGCGATGCCACGCCCCAGACGTTCTACAGAAAGTTGTTGTTTGTCGAGATAGGCGCGGATTACATCGGTGATTTCATGTTCGCCACGAGATGATGGGGAAAGTGATTGTGCAATATGGACGACTTGATTGTCGAAGAAGTAAAGCCCCGTGATCGCAAAATTGGATTTCGGGATGGATGGTTTTTCTTCGATAGAAGTGGGGTGCCAATTTTTGTCGAATCCGACAACGCCATAGCGCCCCGGATCAGAAACGTGATAGGCAAAAATAAGCCCACCGGATTCGTTCCCTGAGGCTTCGGTAAGGGTAGAGCTGAGATAGCTTCCGTAAAAGACGTTGTCACCTAAAACAAGTGCACAAGGCGCATCACCGATGAAGTCTTTGCCAATCACAAAGGCTTGTGCCAAGCCATCAGGTTCGGCTTGTGTCGCATAGGAAATCGAAAGGCCCCACTGTGATCCATCGCGCAGAAGATTTTGGAACAAAAGACTATCATGCGGGGTGGTGATAACCAGAATCTCGCGTATGCCCGCAAGCATCAGGGTACTCAACGGGTAATAGATCATCGGTTTGTCGTAAACGGGCAAAAGCTGCTTGGATACGGCCAAAGTTATGGGGTGAAGGCGTGTGCCTGTACCTCCGGCGAGAATAATGCCTTTGCGTTTCGGTTTGCTCATCGTTTCATGCGGTAAGAGATGTCCTTTTGTCTTGTTTATCATAGTTGCTGGAGCAGGGCTAGTCTTCCGTGTTTTCAAAAGCGTGTGTGCGAAGAAATAAGGCATTGTCAGGGCGGGCCGCAGGGATAAGCTTTCCTTGCCGTGAGTGTTTGTAAGGGAGTATGATTTTTGTGTATAGTCTCTTTCCCAGCATCACAACGAAAAGATAGTTATGGCGAGTTCAAAAACCAAGAAAGTCATCTGGGGCTTCGTAATCCTGTCCTGTTTAGCGGGCGGCGGGGCCATGTATTACTCCCAGAATCAAACAAAAGAACAGGCTAAAAAGCAGGAGGTTGTTTCTGCGTCCATTGGCACTATCGAAGATAGTGTGACAGCGCAGGGAACCCTTGAGCCTAAAGACTATGTCGATGTCGGCGCTCAGGTATCAGGCCAGCTGAAAAAGCTTTATGTCGATATTGGCTATATGGTCAAACAGGGCGATTTGTTGGCCGAGCTTGACCCTCAGGTTTATGAAACCGTCTTGAAAGGAGACCAAGCCAAGCTTGCTTCTCTTCAGGCTCAGTTGGAGCAGCAAAAGGCTCAGACGGAATATGATCGTCTTCAATATGCTCGCGCCGCCAAACTGATTGCCAGTGGCGCGATCAGCAAGGGGGATTTGGAGGAAAAAGATAAAGCTCTGAAGGTCGCCGAGGCGACGATTAAGTCATTGGAAGCTCAAATTGCAGAGGTGCAGGCAAGTCTCGATAAAGACCAAGTCAATCTGAGCTATACCAAGATCTATGCGCCAATGGATGGCGTCGTGTCTGATAAGTCGGCACGGGAAGGTCAGACGTTGAACGCCAATCAAACAACGCCGACAATTGTGCAAATTGCTAATTTGAATACCATGACCATCCGCGCCGAGATCGCGGAGGCCGATGTGATGCGCCTTAAGCCAGACATGGACTCTACCTTTACGACGATGGGCGAGCAAGAACACAAGTGGAAAGGTAAGATCCGCCAGATCCTGCCAACACCTGAAGTTGTCAATGATGTGGTTCTTTATAACGCGCTGATTGATGTTGAAAATGTGGATGGCCAGTTGATGAATGGCATGAGCACACAGGTATCGTTTGTTGTCGCTCGCGCAGAAAACGCCGTTCAATTGCCAACGCGGGCCCTTGGTTATCATCTTGTCGATAAAGACAGTGACAAGGGCAAAGTTTATCGCGTGAGTGTCGTTACGTCACAGGGACCGCAGGATCGTGAAGTTCTCGTTGGCTTGATGACACGATCTTCTGTGCAAGTTCTTGATGGTTTAATGCAAGGGGATCAAGTGATCGTCACGGGCACGAGTGGCCAAGAGTTAAAGGATTCCAAGAAAGGCAAAGATATGGGGCCCCCGGGAATGGGGGCGCGTTTGTGATGGACGGGGACGTTCAGCCTCTTATCCAGCTTAGGAATATCTCGCGTCACTATGCCGCTGGTGAGGCGCTGGTTCGTGCGCTTGATGACGTGTCGCTGGATATTTTTGAAGGCGAGTTTGTCGCGATTATGGGGCAGTCTGGCTCTGGTAAAACGACGTTGATGAATATTATTGGCTGTTTGGATCGTCCTACGTCGGGAAGCTATGTGATCTTGGGGGACGAAGTGGCCTTATTGGATCGTGATGAGCAGGCCCGCCTTCGTTCACGCACGTTCGGTTTTATTTATCAACGCTATAATCTTCTTGAATCGGCATCGGCACAGGAAAATGTTGAACTTCCCGCGATCTATGCCGGGATGAATAAGGAAGAGCGAAGCGCGCATGCGTTAGACCTTCTCGAACGGCTCGGGATTCGTGATCGCAAGGATAACACGCCCAACGCGATGTCGGGTGGCCAGCAACAACGCGTTGCGATTGCGCGTGCCCTTATCAACGATCCTGCGATTGTTTTGGCGGACGAGCCAACAGGAGCGCTCGACAGCAAAAGCGGTGAGGAGGTGATGAACCTTCTCAAGGAGCTGAATGGTGAAGGGCGCACCGTCATTTTAATCACGCACGATGAAAAAGTTGCTAGCCATGCGCGCCGTCAGATCCGTTTTGCGGATGGGAAGGTTGTTTCGGATTCCGGCGTTAATCTGCCCGATCCGTCCACACACATCAAAAAACCACGCGTAGAAATTGGCGATGGTGGCCCTGTCGATGAGATTCAAGAAGCCGTTAAGATGGCTGTGCGTGCGCTGCGTGTGAATATGTTCCGCACGTTTTTGACGCTGCTTGGGATCATTATCGGGGTCGCCTCGGTTGTGGCGATGCTTGCGATTGGCGATGGAAGCAAACAAAAAGTTCTCGATCAAATCACGGCGATGGGCACCAATTTGCTGATGATCCGTCCCGGTGCGCCCGGTATGCGCCCCAGTGCCGATATGTCAACACTCACGACGCAAGATGCCGATGAGATCGCTAAATTGCCAAATATCAAAGCGGTCGTTCCGGAACGCAGTGGCAGTTTTACAATTCGCTATGGCCAAGTCGATGACAGTCTGTCCGTCAACGGAACCAACCAATATCAGCCTATCGTGAATGACTGGCCTGTTGTCGAAGGCAGCCCCATGTCTGAAATGGATTATCGACGCATGGCCCCTGTGGCTTTGATTGGAACGACCGTGAAGGCCAACTTTTTCCCGAACGGTGAGAATCCAATTGGTAAGTCTATTCTCATCAAAAACATACCGTTCGAAATTATTGGGGTGATGGCGGAAAAGGGCGCTTCGCCTATGGGGAATGATCGGGACAATGTGATTTTTGTTCCATTGACAACGGCCACCGTTCGTTTGTTCGGGCGGTCTTATCTCAGTGGCATCGTGGCGCAGGCTGAGGATATGAGCAAGATTGATGAAACGGAACAGGCTATCCATGACTTGATTCTTGAGCGGCATCGGGTCGAAGATTTTTCTGTCCGCAATTCGGCCTCGTTCATCCAAATGGCCACGGACACCCAAAACACATTGAAGGTTCTTCTGGGCGCAGTTGCCGCAATCTCGTTGCTTGTCGGCGGTATCGGGGTGATGAATATCATGTTGGTCAGTGTGACCGAGCGCACACGTGAAATTGGTGTGCGTATGGCGACGGGGGCAAGGACACGGGATATTCTGTTGCAGTTTGTGACTGAGTCTGTCGTCGTGTGCGTGTCGGGCGGGTTGCTCGGTGTGGCTCTGGGCGTCAGCGTTGCTTTGATCGTGAATATGCTGGGTACGCGGGCAATGCTAAGCCTGTCACCGATTTTGATGGCGTTTTCTTGTGCTGTCTCAACGGGGCTTTTGTTTGGCTATCTCCCGGCTCGCAAGGGGGCGATGATGGATCCCGTTGTCGCTTTGTCGAGTGAATAAGCAAAGACTCCGGTGCATTTATAAACGTGGTTAATGTGATTATTCTGAATCTGTTGATTAATCTGCTTTGTTAACTTTTTGATAAGGAACCTCTTGCTTCCAGCCTCAGAGGATGCGAAAAAGGGGCGGGTTCTTTCGTGGGCGCAGTGCGCCGGTTTTTGAGCTATAGGGTGAAATCTTTTCCATGTTTTCCAATTTGTTAGGGCTGCTCTCCGCCGATATGGGCATCGATCTTGGTACGGCCAACACGCTTGTGTACGTGAAGGGGCGCGGAATCGTTTTGAACGAGCCTTCCGTTGTCGCCATCGCGACATCGCGGGGTAAGCGTCAGGTTCTGGCCGTCGGGGACGAGGCCAAGCTGATGCTGGGGCGTACGCCGGGCAACATCCAAGCCATTCGCCCGATGCGTGATGGTGTGATCGCAGATTTTGAAGTGGCCGAAGAGATGATCAAGCATTTCATCCGTAAGGTTCACAATCGTCGCAGTTTTGCAAATCCACAGATTATTATTTGTATCCCATCAGGTTCGACAGCGGTTGAACGCCGTGCGATTCAGGAATCGGCTGAGTCTGCCGGAGCCCGTCGGGTGTTCTTGATTGAGGAACCCATGGCGGCGGCGATTGGGGCCGGTCTTCCTGTTACAGAGCCAACGGGCTCGATGGTCGTCGATATCGGTGGTGGCACGACAGAGGTTGCCGTGTTGTCGCTGGGAGGCATTGTTTATTCGCGCTCGGTTCGTGTTGGCGGCGATAAGCTGGACGAAGCGATTATCAATTACATTCGTCGTTATCACAATCTGCTGATTGGCGAGACAACGGCAGAACGCATCAAGAAAGAAATCGGTTCCGCTTCACCTCCAGAGGATGGAGAAGGCCGCGTTTCCGAAATCAAGGGCCGTGATTTGATGTATGGCGTTCCTAAGGAAATCGTGATTACAGAACGGCAGATTGCCGAGTCCTTGTCCGAGCCTGTCAGTGCCATTTTGGAGGCCGTGAAGGTCGCGCTTGAAAACACCGCGCCCGAACTTGCCGCCGATATTGTGGATAAGGGCATTGTTTTGACGGGCGGCGGCGCATTGCTGCGTAACCTTGATCTCGTTCTTCGTCAAGCAACGGGCTTGCCTGTTTCCGTGGCCGAAGATCCGCTGTCCTGCGTGGCTCTCGGCACGGGTCGTGCGCTTGAAGAAATGCATACGCTGAAGAACTTGCTCGTTGGCGGGTACTAAGTGCTCAAACTTTTTTCGAACGTCTTGATTGCTGTATTGGCGATGGTTCCCGTGTGCGCGGCGGCTTCTGATGTTCCGTGGAAGAACAGCTTTATCGACGGGGATGTGCAGGCTGTGTGTGACAAAGCGCACGAACGTGTTTATCCGCCGCAAGACAGCCCCCTTCCTGCCGATAGTACGGCTCTTCGCGGATGCTCCTCTCGTAATTTGTATTATGGAATCAAAACGCCCGTCGATTACAAAAAGGCACGCGCGTGCGCTTTTGTTGAAGTGCAAAACGAAGAGACGGTCGGCGCGTATGTTTTGATGATGGTCTATGCAAATGGCTATGGCGTGTCGAAAGACCTTGATCTTGCGCTCAAGGGCGCGTGCGAGGGTGGCGGCGATCCTGCGGAAATCAAAAGGCGCGTGCAGCATTTGACGGAACTTAAAACGAAA
>JAQUYN010000056.1 GCA_028691835.1 Alphaproteobacteria bacterium
ACGAAGGGCTTATGATCGGCGTCTTTCCTGCCTCAGTCGAACATCAAGCCCTTGAGCTTGCCAGAGGTCTTGAACACGCGCCAGAGTTCCGCTTACGATCCAGCCATACAGAGACAATGTGGAAATATCGCCCCTATGAGGGTGGCACACCCTACACAAATATTGACTGGCGACAATCGGCGAAAGGTCGAGACATATTGGTCCGTGAACACGAAAAAATTACACGTCGAGATATTTATTTTTTAACGTCCCTTCAAGGGACGGAGTCTCATCGCGATAAGACAACGCTGCTTCTCCTTACTTTAGCCCTCCTTCTCGTAAAAAATGATCGCCAAATAGGATTCATCGGGAACGACCATAGAAAAACACAAACCTCCTCACAAGTTGCAGATCTTTTCAGAGCGAGTCTAAACGAAACAAACAGCACACATCGGGAAAACATCTGTAATTCTTTTGTTCTATTGACCGCCAATGCATCAATAAATTCTGAAGGTCTAGACGAATGGGTTCAGTTCTATGCTGGACAAGGGAATAAGGGGCTGGTCCTTCACATTGGGGACAAAGAGGACCTTGACTGCCCAAACCCAGCACTTCTGACCTGCAGAATGCTTGCGTGGCCTGTACTTTACTTTAACCGGAACGACCGTTTAGACCTGTGCTTAGTCCATCTCTTTGAAAAATCTATACACGCAACACGGTAAGCCTCTTTTTTGCCATCCTTGGCTGTGATAAAGGTTATGTATGTAGATTCTCTTGTCGTCTGAGATCATCCAATGCCCTTTTCCTTTTGTCTTCATCATCATCCGTTGGATCCGCCTTCTCGGCGCGTTCGACTATCTTTGGCCGAAAAAAAACTTCCTTTTGAAACTGTTATAGAGAAGCCGTGGGATCCCCGACCCGACTTTTTCAAACTCTCACCCGCTGGCGACGTTCCTACTCTTGTAATCGAAAGCAACAACAACAAGCTTATTTTGTGCAATGCGACTGCTATATGTGAGTTTTTAGAAGAAACGCAAGAAGGCCCATCTCTTCTCGGAGATGACCCCTCCTTCCGTGCAGAAGTACGTCGATTGGTTGACTGGTTCGAACACAAGATGTTTCTGGAATGCACAAGCTTGATTGTCGGCGAGAAAGCTATTAAACGACTTCAAGGTTCTGGCGAACCGGACAGCACACTACTGCGTGCGGGCCATCATAATATTCACAACCACATGGATTATATTGATTGGTTAACTGAGCACCGCAATTGGCTGGCAGGGGATGAGCTGACTTTGGCTGACCTTGCTGCTGCTGCTCAAATTTCATGTATCGACTATCTGAATGATGTTCCATGGGAACGACATTTGAATACCAAGGAATGGTATGCACGCATCAAATCGCGCCCCTGTTTTCGCTCGCTCTTAGGTGATCATATCGCGGGCCTCCTCCCCCCACAAAATTATGCCAATCTTGACTTCTGACAAAAGGACGACGCTCATGACCAATTTCATCAAAGCCTGCCTTCTCATGGCACTCTTCACATTCGTCGCAACAACAAACGGTCTGGCTGAGGACTACAAACCTGATGACATGGTTTCTTTCGATCTCAGCACAGAAGGCTGGGTTTCCACAAAAACAGCACGGGTCGCCTTATCTATCGAAGCTGCCGTTACAGGAAATACGGCGGGAACCATGCGCGCCAGCATGACAAAGGTTGTAAATGATATTGTAAAAGCTGATTGGCGCCTCATATCGTTCAATCGCGGGCAAGATCAAACAGGTTTAGAACGCTGGAGTGCCATTTACGAGGCGCGTGTAAGTGAATCAGATCTTGGAGGACTTCATGATAAAGCCAAGAAGAGCAGCAAGGCGGGCATGCAAATCATTGTCTCTGATATTGATTTTAGCCCAACACGAGAAGAAACCGAAGCCACGATAGCCCTCTTACGCACACAAATCTTCAAACAAGCCAATGAGCAACTCACATCGCTCAATGCCACAATCCAAGGACGCAATTTCCGCATTGGATCTATTTCTTTTGGCGACCCAATTGCACCTCAAATGAGGCGTTTAAAATCAGCACGCGGGGCCATGAAAATGATGGCCTCAGCCTCGGCATCTTCTGACGACGATTTTGAAACCACCCCCACGGAACGCGCCGAAAAAATCACACTTACGGCTAAGGTTATTTACGCAGCGCCTTCTACAAGTGTCTCAACCAAGTAAAACAAGAAAGAAAATCACATTTCCATGTTAGAAGAAGTAACACTCAAACCCACAAATGGCGGCGCATCCCAACATGCGGTTATTATCCTGCATGGTCTTGGTGACAGTGCCGAGGGCATTATGGGACTAGGCGAAGCCATGTGTAAGGCCTTTCCTGACACAGAATTTCTTGCACCAAATGCCCCTTACCCATGCGATTTCTCACCTTTTGGCTATCAATGGTTTAGCATGCAAGATATGTCTCCTGCGGCTATTCTAAAAGGGGTCATCAACGCGGCGACAACTCTAAACGCATATATTGATCACGTTCTTGAAACACGCAAGCTTTCTCCTGATAAAGTTGCGCTGCTCGGTTTTTCACAAGGCACAATGATGAGCCTATACGTGGCTCCCCGCCGAGAAAAAGCATTAGCAGCGGTACTAGGCTACTCTGGAGCGCTTATCGGCGGGGAGCTACTCCCACAAGAAAGAAAATCGGCACCCCCCGTTATGTTGATTCATGGGACGCATGACGATGTTGTTCCCTTTTCAGCCATGGATCAAGCTATCGCTGGCCTTCATAACGTCAACATAAATGCCTCATCTCTCGCCTGCCCAGGTCTTGGGCACAGCGTCAATGATTTAGGCCTTACACAGGGTGTTCAATTCCTGCGCCGAATCTTTCAGGTTTAGAAAATTCTTAACTGTTGCGCCGCACAATTTGATCACAGGATTCGTTTCACTCACACAACACGTGGAGGAAAGGTCTCAAATTGGTCCCGTCGCTTGAAAGCTGCCCGGCACTTGTTCTCAATGCGGACTTTCGCCCGCTGAGTTATTTTCCCCTGTCTCTTTGGTCGTGGCAGGATGCGGTGAAAGCAGTTTTTTTGGAACGCGTAACAATCCTTTCACAATATAACCGCTATGTCCGATCACCCAGCTTTGAAATGTTATTACCAAGCGTGGTCGCGCTTAAAGATTATATTTCCCCGTCGCGTTACCCAGCTTTTACGCGATTCAATGTTTTCCTACGCGACTCTTTCATCTGCCAATATTGCCAAACACAACATCACGCACATGATTTGACATTTGATCATGTGATCCCACGATCACGCGGTGGTTTCACGAATTGGGAGAACGTCGTCGCCGCATGTCAAAAATGTAACACACGTAAAGGAAGCCTCATGTTGAATGAATGCCAGATGGAACTTCCTAAAAAACCTTGGCGCCCGACAAGCTATGAGCTTCAAGAAAAGGGACGCAGTTTCCCACCACACTATCTGCATGAAAGCTGGCGTGACTATCTCTATTGGGATATTGAATTAGAAAGTGATTAATCAGGCGTGTCCGTTCCGCAAGGACAGCAAACCGAACAAGAAGGTTGTTTAGCCCAGTTCAGGCAAGAACGAAAAGCCGCCAACAGCGAAAATAACCCGAGGCCAAACGAAGCCAAAATATTCCAATTTGCCATTGTCAACCCAAACAAAGTAAAGTTGATGGCATCACAACTGACCAGAGGAGTCTTTAATAAAACTTCGCGCAGATTGGCAATCTGTTTCAGAACCAGAGGATTTACACCACATTCGTCCGTGCCCGCCCACCAATGAAGCTCAACGCCGGAATGAAAGATAGCAATACCAGCATTAATGAAAAAGGCCAGAGCACAAAGTGAAAGCACCGTGCGAACCATCTTATCGTTATCACGAAAAATCAATGCAATAATTGAAAGAGCAGAGACAACGGCAAAAGGTATGCGCTGATAAATGCATAAAATACAAGGCTGAACATCGAAGAAGTTTTCAGCAATATAAGCTACAAAAAGGGAACCCGTAGCGGCTGCAAAAATCGCGAGCGTGGCGTCAGGCATAGCCAGAAGCTTCGTAAGAAGCAGAGTAATGAATCGACACATGATGCACATTATGCCTAAAATCACGCAGCTGACTATACTTTTCTTATTCTTTCCTTTATCCAACGGTAAGACCAATGACTGAAAAAGCCTATCTCATCGCAGATGTTGGCGGAACCAATGCCCGTTTTGCGATTATACCCCTCGAAGCTGAAGATAAGGCTCGCGTCCAGTTTTACAAAGTTCGTGAGATTCCTACATTTTCAGAAGCCCTTACCCGGTTTATGACAGAATACGGTGATGGCATAGAAATCATCAGTGCGGCTTTCGCAATCGCAGGGCCTGTCTTTTCTGATCGTGTTAAGCTGACCAACAGCGATTGGGTTTGTGATAAATTAGAACTCAAGACCATCCTAAAAACGCAAGAAATATCACTATTCAATGATGGCGAAGCGGTTGCTCTTGCTATCCCTGACCTCAGCCCGGAGCAAATTACAGTTTTACAGCATGGCGAAAAAAGGCTTCAGCACCCAAGCCTGATCTTAAGTGTAGGGACAGGGCTCGCAGCTGCTGCGCTCATTATCGAAAACGATGGCACGCTTCATTCCCTTGCAACAGAGTCAGGCCATACTCGTTACGCTCCAACCAATGAACAAGAACGAAAAATTGTCAATATTCTTGCTAACGAGATGGGGGATGTCACAACAGAATATCTAGTTTCAGGGCCAGGGCTTGTTAATCTCTACCGCGCCAATTGCCATTTAATAAAAACTGAGTGCAACCTTTCTGAACCCGCTGAAATCCTAACAGGGGCCCGCAACAAAGATGCGCTCTGTCAAAACGTGATCGACCAATTCGCCGCCCTTTTTGGAAACTTTGCCAGCCAAATGTCCCTTAGCTGGGGTGCTTTAGGTGGAATTTACCTGACTGGTGGTGTCTTGGAAAAACTGGGAGACAAATTCAATCACAGGCTCTTCATCGAACGCATGACAACAAACCCGCGCATGGTGCACCTACTTCATCAAATACCTGTATTCCGAATCAACGCAGAAGTACCAGCCTTCACTGGTCTCTCTGCATATCTTCAGAAACGGCGGTCTAGACGATCAGAGTGAGGTTGGTTCGGTTGATCCACTCTGCTTCGCCGTTGGAAAAGCGGCAAAAGGAAAAGGTTTTTCATCCGATGCAAAAGTCAAGAAGCGCGTGACCTGAGCCTGATACGTCGCCAGATTTAATCCAAACTCAGCCAGACCGGCGAACGAGTTGCCACCAAACAGCTTTGCCAAAAACTGAAAAATAGATGTCGCGAACGTCAAGATAATGGACAAATAAAAGGCAAAGCCGAACACGACCAGATAAACAAAGCGCAGCCAAGTGTCCTTGTCTTTTACGTGTTTCTTGATTTCATCTTCATTAAACTCTGTCATGGTCCACTCCGCTTGTGTGTGTTTCTTTATACATAGCGCGATTTTACAAAAAACGCAAAAGAACTCTGTTTACGTATGTTCTTTCGCCTTTTTAATTTGTTCCTGAAACGATCTAAAAGTCTTCGCCTTGCCTTCCACAATCCGTTGACGTTCGCGTGCAATGGCAAGCGCATTCTCCGGCACATCCCGTGTAATTGTACTCCCTGCCGCGATAAGGGCACCATCCCCAATTCGCACAGGAGCTACCAATGATGTATTTGATCCCACAAAAACAGCGGCACCGATTTGCGTAAGCGACTTATTAAAGCCGTCATAGTTGCAGGTGATTGTCCCTGCTCCGATATTCGTCTTTTCACCGACTGTGGCGTCTCCGATATAGGACAAATGGTTGATTTTGGATCCGGCGGCTATAGCCGATTTCTTGATTTCAACAAAATTACCAATATGCGCGCCTTCACCGATAGTCGAGCCAGGGCGAAGGCGAGCAAAAGGCCCAACGACAGCCCCCTTTCCAACACTCACCTTCTCCAAATGACAAAAAGGATGGATAACAACATTGCTATCAATAACAACGCCAGCACCAAATATGACATTAGGCCCAATCGTCACATCCTTACCGATAATCGTATCAACAGAAAGAAAGACCGTATCAGGGTCCGTCATTGTAATGCCAGCCAACATGTGGCGTTGCCGCAGGCGATCCTGCATAATCTTTTCTGCTTTCGCAAGGTGAGCGCGGGTATTAATCCCCATGACATCATCAACAGGCATCTCCGTCACGGCAACTTTGTGGCCAGCCTTAGCCGCCATTTCAACGCAATCCGTCAGGTAAAACTCGCCCTTAGCATTGTCATTACGTAGCTGATCGAGCATCGGCCACAACTTGTCCGACTGAAACAGCATAATCCCGCCATTACAAAGCTTGATCGCCTTCTGCTCAGGCGAAGCATCAGCAGCCTCAATAATAGCGTCAAGCTGACCATCGGCACGAACGATTAAGCGCCCATAAGCTCCAGCATCGGAAGGCACAAAACCGCCAACAACGATGGCTGCGCCCGTTTCTTTTTGCCGATCAATCAATTGTTGCAAAGCCTGCGTCGTCAAAAGCGGCGTATCACCAAATAAAACGACGATGTTTCCAGAGAACTCTTGCAAGGACTTGCGGGCAGCCTTCACAGCATCTCCCGTACCGTTGGGCGTTGCCTGTACTACACACGCATAAGGCCGAACGGCTTCGCGCACATCAATCATATCCGGCGCAATGACAGGAATAATTTGATCTGCCGCAAGAGATTCACAGATGGAAACCACATGTTTGACCATGGGCCATCCGGCCACGGAATGCATGACCTTGGGAAGGTCCGAGCACATACGCGTTCCTTGACCAGCGGCGAGAATGATACAGGCGAGACTCATACAAATCCTCATATTTAAAAAAATCTTACGGGACTTTTTGACACAAACAGGTATAATTGCCAAATACGATTACTA
Source organism: Alphaproteobacteria bacterium (assembly GCA_028691835.1). Classification (GTDB taxonomy): domain Bacteria; phylum Pseudomonadota; class Alphaproteobacteria; order UBA9219; family UBA9219; genus UBA8914. The sequence goes on from JAQUYN010000056.1 coordinate 6,949, forward strand.
AAAGGCAAGAAATGCACAAACTTGAGGCTATTCTTTTCGATTTAGACGGCACATTGCTCGACAGTGCGCCAGATATTCGCCAAGGCATTAACCTAATGCTAGCAGAGCAAGGGCGCCCCCCTTTATCTTTAGAACAAGTCAAAAGCTTTATCGGTGATGGCATGATGGAACTATGCCGCAAGGCCCTTGCCGCAACAGGCCAAGAACCATCAGGCGATTTGTTCCCCTTCGTTCAAACTTTTATCACACACTACCGCAAGGTCAAGCCTGACCCACAGCAGATTTTCCCACATGTTCGTGATGTCTTAGAAAATCTCAAGAAGCAGAATATCAAAATGGGGATTTGTACGAACAAAAACGAAGGTCCGACCCTCGGCCTGCTTGAACAACTCGACCTGTTACGCTATTTTGGATTTATTGCCGGTGGAGATACCTTCACCATCCACAAACCCAATCCGGGGCATATCACGGGCGTTATCGAAGCGCTTGAAGCCTCCCCCAAAGGCACGCTGTTCGTCGGTGATGGGATCAACGATGTGATTGCCTGCCAACGAGCCAACCTCCCCTGCATTGTTGTAACGCATGGCTATAGTCAGGATTATAATTCGATAGGCGCCGATATGCTAATTGCTGGTTTCGACGAACTTATTCCTGCGATTAATAAACTTGGTTTTGAAATATAGGGCTTATAATTTGCAAGCAGCGTGTTGCTGGACCTCGCCAACGCGATGTCCAGAACGATAGTGATCTTGAAGGATACTAATCGCTACATCATCGCACTTACATGTACGAGCCATATGATACGCTGCAGCACGAGCATTCACCTGATCTTTTGGATCGGTAAGTTTGACAATATTCTCACGAATGATTCCGATACACGCCTTTACACCATAAAAGTCAGATGTCTTATCTGTTGCATAAAGGATAGCTGTTGCTACGCGGGTCGCAGGATCAACCATCGACTCCATTGCTTTGCGTAAATCTTCAGAATGTTTTATATGATCATGATAGTCATTAGCACACATGATAGCGTTTCTCACACGGCGCAATTCACTAAAAGCCAGATCTTATCCAATCGTCTTATCCCATTTTTCTATGATGGAAAGCCCCTCGCCAAGAAGCGGGTTGAACTTATGGGGTAAAAATAGTTCGACACGTTGATTGTATTTAGATTCATGAGTCCCTGCTTCCTTGAAAAAGCAAGCTGCAACAAATGAAGCTGCGCCTTTTAGACGTTTTACAACCGCGTAAGGCAGGCTGAGAACATTATCTGAAGTTTTCATGCTACATACATCCTATAAATCGAAGCGACAATATAATGCCAACCTGCGTATGAAAGCATCCCTATAGATCACGAGCGGTTGCGAGGAGATATTCTCTTGCCGGACAGGCCTTTCCTTTAATAACAAAGCGCCCGTCCGGCAAGAGGATCGCGAGGCGCAGAGCGAGTGATTGCGTGCAGCGCTCTCAATACGTCAGTTCATAGACGGATTGGTATAAGCGTGACCATACAACAAGCTACCCGTCATTTTCTACAAAAACAGTGTGAATCAAAACTTTCAAGTGGAAAATATGAGGTTTTTAAGGATACGAATTAATATGTTAACCCTGTAAAAGCCTGCGCAGCAAATCCACATCCTCGCGGAAAGCAGGATCATAGGCCGAAAGCTCTTCAATCTTGCGAACAGCATGAATGACTGTCGTGTGGTCGCGACCACCGAACTTACGGCCAATCTCAGGCAGGCTGCGTGGCGTCAATTGCTTGGCCAAATACATGGCGACCTGACGCGGACGAGCCACAGCACGAGCACGGCGAGCCGAATGCATATCGGCAACGCGGATGTTGAAATGCTCGGCAACTTTCTTTTGGATTTCATCAATGGTGATGCGACGCTCAGTAACGCGCAGAACGTCCGCGAGAACTTCCTGTGTCATCTCCAAAGAAATCGTACGACCTACAAGCTGTGAGTGCGCGACGATCCGGTTCAACGCGCCTTCAAGCTCTCGCACGTTCGACGTAATCTTGTGGCCCAAGAATTCGATAACCTTATCAGGCACAACGCAACCAAGCTTGGCGGCCTTGGCTTGCAAGATACCAAGACGCAATTCATAGTTAGCCGGATGCAAATCGGCAACAAGGCCCCACCCTAAACGTGAGCGTAAACGCTCTTCCACGCGATCAAGATCTTGCGGCGACTTGTCGGCAGAAACGATGACTTGGCGATTACGATCAACAAGCGCGTTAAACGTGTGAAAAAATTCTTCCTGCGTTGTGTCTTTGCCACCGATGAACTGCACATCATCAATCATCAAAACATCGACTGAACGGAACTGTTCCTTGAACGATACTGTATCCTTGTAACGAAGCGCACGCACGAACTGATACATGAACTTTTCCGCCGACATATAAATAACTCGACGGTTTGGAAAGTTACGACGAATCTGCCAAGCGATAGCATGCATCAAATGCGTCTTACCAAGACCAGATCCGCCGTAAAGGAAAAGCGGATTAAACGTTGGCGTTTCCGTATCGGCAACGCGGCGCGCAGCGGCATAAGCCAATTCATTAGGTTTACCGACGACGAAGTTTTCAAAAGTAAAACGTGGGTCAAGGGGGGCGTCATCACCCTGCCCATTGACCTGTGATGGGAATTTAATTGAAGAAGCAAAATTTTCTTCGCCCAACATCTTTTGTTCAACAGGTGAAGTACGTACGATTTCGATAGGCGTTTTAACGAGTGGCGAAACAACGGCAAATTCAACATCACCTTGCTTGACAATTTGACGCCACAACATGCGCGTTACATCGCCATAATGGGCTTCGATCCAATCACGCATAAAACGGGTCGGTATTGAAAGACAGAGATGCGCGTCCCCTGATTCATTCATCGTCACCTGCCCCGCGACAGGTTCTATCCAACGACGATATGCTGTTTCACCGAGACGATCACGCAGGCAATCACGAAGTTCTGTCCACGCCGAGTCCGCTATACACAAACTAGCGGCAGAGTCATTGATCGGGGCCACCTCACAGGACGTTAGTTCAAGATCATTCGTCTGCTGCAAAATTGCCTTTGATGACATAGGAGTCCTCGCTGTTGAACAAACTCGTGTTACGGGATCAGATCTGAACCAAACTTGAATAAACTTGCTAGACCTGTAGAGACTGGATACGCGCGCAAAAGAGGAAAAAACACAGAAGAATACGGCAAACAGAGCGCTTATTCCGTCGTGCATTCTAACCATTGATTGCGGCGCACAATCTAGACCAGAAGTGATTCGTTTTTCAATGGGTCTGAAGCAAGAACACGAAAAAAGATTCTCTTGAAATTTCGTTTTGTATCTGATCCAGAACTATCAGTGGCAGGAAACACATGGCCACGACCATTCCTATCTACAACAAAAAACGCGCTGGACCATTGGCCTAGCGCGTTTTGTTAAACTCAACTTGAAGGAAGCTGCGTTACGCCTTTGCGGCAAGAGCAACTTTCTTCACGGCACGAGCAAGGCGCGATGTTTTGCGAGCGGCTGTATTGGCGTGAATGGTTCCCTTGCCTGCGGCACAGGCCAGACCAGCTTCCGCCGAGCGCAAGGCTGTCTTAGCTGTCACGGCATCCTTGCCTTCCAAAGCCTTTTCAACAGCCTTGGTCAGCGTACGCACTTTAGAACGACGGCTGCGGTTCAGCTCATTACGTTTGATGGTTTGGCGGGCACGCTTGGCAGCAGATTTATGATTAGCCATGTCTTTTCCTTTAATCCTTATATAAACGGCCCCTTTAGGCCTCTTTTTGCATGCAAACTGGGTCCTTCCGGCTTTAAAAGGCGGCAGGAGAAGCGAAGTCATACGCGTCAAGCCCCATAACGTCAAGAGAGAAAATAGCCCCCTTTCCAGCGTATTTCCTTACAAAACATCGCCTTCCCTACCGTTATGGTTAAAAAATAGCAATAATATGTGATTATTAAGAGAGCGTTATGCACTTGCGCACATAATGGGATCGTGATGAAATGTGACTGTATTTAAAACGAGTGTGTCCCAACAAAAGAGAGACAGACCATGAGCACAGAAAAATATGCCCCAAACGTGAGTGGCGATACCGCATCAACAACAACGGATCAAGCTGTTGCTTACACGGTAGGGGCTGGTTATGGAGCCCAAGTTACCAACATAGCCACACATGACGAGACAACAGTCACCGTGTCCATGTCTGAAAATGTGCCATCAGAAACACCAATACAAAGCCTAACGCTCAACAAATCGGCACCGAACCCTCATTTGTCAGCAATTTTGGGAGGCATTGACAAAGCCCTCAACGGTTCACAAACGGGTCCTACGCCAAAACCAACATTAACGCCTAAAGATCAAATAACGCTTGCTAAGATCCAAGCCAAGTTAAAAAGTGGCCCCATAACGCAAGATCTATTATCTACGCTCAGCGGCATGGTCGGCAAGCTCGGCGGACTTGTTCCACAGAGTGCGATTAAAGCCCTTACCCCAACGCCTCAGCCACAAGCGCGCACTGTCAAGAATTATACCCTTCGTCGCGATGGCCAAGCAGTTGAAGATGTCGCCGCCATCACGATGGGGCATGATGCCTTAAACGCAGCCAAAGAAGGCACTAAAGACAAAACGAACTCTCTCGAAGGGAAAACACCAACACGAGCCCCACACAATCAAATCAAACTTGCAGCAGCCGTACTGTCTCCAACCCTGTATGCCGATGAAATGCGAGGCGAAGCCCCCAGCCCCAAGGGTGGAAAAACAAAAACTGGCGATGATACGGCGCGGACGGCCATGATGCGACAGACACCAATGTTTGGTCTTGGATTAGATTGCCGCCCTCATTAATAAATACTATACCTATCGCAGTTCAAGAATTGGGGCGTATAAACTAAATTGAACCGTCATTGCCGAGCCCCGATAAATTGGGGCGCGGCAACATGTCTCGGCGTAGCTTCTTAGCGAAGACGGATCCATCGTCAAGACTTGACGCTTATCACAGGCTTCCTCATTTGGTGATGGATCACCACGGGCCCTGGCGGTGACACAGCTTATGGATATTCTGACTATAAACACAGCATCCCGTCCCTATGGGGTGCTGTTTTAGTTTCAGACACATTTACAGGGGACGCACACCTTGCTATACAGCCCGTGTGATTGTGAGTCCTTACAGGACAGCACCCCTAAAAAAGGCACCATTTCCATGGCTTCAAATCTGAAACTGATCGCCGGCACCAGTAACCAGCCGTTAGCGCACGCTATTGCCAAAGACCTCGGCATTCCTTTGGCCCAAACGAGCATTCGACGCTTTGCGGATATGGAAGTATTCGTTGAAATTCTCGAGAATGTGCGCGGCGAGGATGCCTTTGTTATCCAACCGACCTCCTTCCCATCCAACGACACCTTGATGGAACTGCTTATCACGATTGATGCGTTAAAGCGCAGCTCAGCACGCCGCATTACGGCTGTCGTCCCTTATTATGGTTATGCGCGGCAGGATCGCAAATCGACACCACGCTCGCCCATCACGGCCAAGCTTGTGGCCAACCTCATCACAGTGGCCGGTGCCGACCGTGTCTTAACCATGGATTTGCATGCGGGGCAGATCCAAGGGTTCTTCGATATTCCCGTTGATAATCTGTACGCGGCGCCAGTTCTGGTCCGCGATATTCGCGACAATATGGCCATTCAAGGCAAATTGCCAAGCGATCTTACCATCGTCTCGCCAGATGTTGGCGGTGTTGTCCGTGCCCGCTCACTGGCCAAGAGGCTTGATGCCGACCTCGCCATCATTGATAAACGCCGTGAACGCGCTGGTGAATCCGAAGTCATGAATATCATTGGCGATGCTCAAGACAGGCATTGTATCCTTGTTGACGATATGGTTGATAGCGCCGGGACCTTATGTAACGCCGCGCAAGCATTGATGGATGCGGGCGCGAAAACTGTTGCGGCCTACTGCACACATGGCGTATTCTCCGGCAAAGCCGTGGAGCGGATTACCGCTTCGGTTCTAACTGCCGTGACATGTACGGATTCAATCGCTGCGACAGAGGCGGTTACAGCCTGTGCCAAACTTAGGCAACTAAGCATAGCGCCTCTTCTTGCTGAAGCGATTGCTCGCATCGGTCAAGAACGTTCAGTTTCAAGTTTGTTCACATAAAAGAACAAGCTGAATAAGGGACACTTTGTCCCGCCCAGCACCCCTGGAGGCTGGTTTATCCGCAGCAAGGCTATGGGGCCTTGATGCACAACAAAGAAGGAAGCAAGCCATGACGCAAGTCACAGTCCTTGCGGCTCAGGCGCGTGAAAGTGTCGGCAAGGGGACCGCACGCGCACTCCGTCGTAATGAAGAAGTACCAGCCGTAATTTACGGCGATAAAACTGCCCCAATGGCCATCAGCATGACGTTAAAGTTGCTGTTAGGTTATGTCAACAAGGCAGCCTTTTTTACAACCCTTTTCGACGTTGACATCGACGGCAAGAAGCATCGCGTTTTGCCACGTGACGTGCAATTTCACCCTGTCTCGGATCGCCCGCTACATGTTGATTTTCTACGTGTTTCGCCAAGCACGAAGGTGCGCGTTCAAGTTCCCGTTCACTTCTTGAACACGGAAAAATGCCCAGGCATCAAGCGCGGCGGCACCCTCAACATCGTGCATCACGAAATTGAAGTGCTTTGTTCGCCGAGCCAAATCCCTGTGAAGTTCGACATCAACCTTGAAGGTTATGCCATTGGCACAGCCGTTCACCTCAGCGCGATTGAACTTCCCAAGGGCGTCACCTATACGTCCAAGGAAACAGACTACACCATCGCAGCGATTGCAGTTCCATCGGCGCTTCGTGGCGCTGTTGAAGCTGAAGCTGCGGCAACACCTGCGGCCGCAGCCCCAGCAGCAGGTAAGGCTGCAGCCGGCAAGGCAGCTGCTCCTGCAGCAGCAGCAAAACCAGCTGCGAAAAAGAAGTAAGGCTTAAGCCTCGTGGCACAGCCAACGCACATGATAGTCGGTCTCGGAAACCCCGGGGCCGACTATTCTTTTAATCGGCACAATATTGGCTTTATGGCTGTTGATTCCTTAGCCGAGACAATACAAGCGGCGGCGTGGCAAAAAAAATTCAAAGGTCAACTGTCAACGGGTCAGATTGAAGATTATACCCTTCTCCTTCTGAAACCTCAGACTTATATGAATCTGTCGGGCGAGTCCGTGGGCGAAGCCATGCGCTATTACAAGCTAGAGCCATCGTCAGTCATTGTTATTCATGACGACATTGATCTAGAATCCGGCCAAATCAAAGTCAAACTTGGTGGCGGACATGGTGGTCACAACGGACTAAAGTCTATTGATGCGCACATCGGAAAAAACTACTGGCGGCTGCGCATTGGCGTGGGGCATCCCGGCACACGTGAAGACGTGACGAACCATGTGCTTGGAAACTTTGCAAAAGCCGACAAGGCATGGATTGAACCCCTCTTCAACGCCCTTCCCGATGCCCTCCCCCTGCTTCTCAAGGGCGATCAAGGTCAGTTTATCCAGAAGCTCTTAGCTCGCTAAAAGTTTTACCAGCTCAGCAGGGGTATCCACAATATACTTTACCCCGGCGTCTTGCAGTTCTTGCCTGCTGCCATATCCCCAACTTACGCCGATAAAATCGATGTTGTTGGCCTGCGCGCCGCGCATATCGTAACAGCGATCTCCGACCATAATCGTTGCGTCGGGATTCAGCCCTTCCGTCTCGATAGCTAATTTGATTTGATCACCAATTTCGGTCGCTTCACACGTATGAGGCGCATAGACGGCCTTGAAATACCGTTCAAGTTCAAACAAATTGAGAATGGGCAATGTAAAATCACTAAGCTTCGCCGTGACAACATAAAGCTGTTTGCCAGATTCCTGAACTTGGCCAAGAGCGGCAAGCACCCCATCGTAAACGCCATTCTGAGTAAGCCCGATACGCATATAATCATAACAATAATAGTAATACCTGACGGCCTCCTCAATTTTACCTTTGGGAATATAACTTTCAAGGCTACTTCGAAGTGGGCATCCGATAAAATCCCGCAATACGTCCACTGGGGGAGGCATAACTTTAAGTTTTTGAGCAACGACAGTATATGCACGTATAATTCCGGGGGCTGAATCCGTCATTGTACCGTCAATATCGAAAAGAACGTGCTTGATCTTCTTCATAGGGTCATCCGTGGACTCAGTCTTTGCACCGTGAGGCTAGAGATGGGACCAATAAAGGGCAAGGGGCTCGGACAAATAATTTCAAAACACAACTTAAATGCAACACCCTTGTATGCTGGATAGTCATATGATAAATTTGAACAATTCTAGATAAACGCAACACACATGGGCATTGCATTACAATGCGATTATAGGGACAACACCACTGCTGTCCGGCAATTTTGGGTGAGACACAGGGCAACGGGTTGAAAGATAAAGAGGAATAGGTTTTTTAGGGTGTCACCGACTTGAGCGCAGATTTTGAGATACTGGGGTTTTTCGACCCCGAGG
>JAQUYN010000004.1:0-25879 GCA_028691835.1 Alphaproteobacteria bacterium
CAATGCAATCGCCCTGCGTGACGGCGGCAAGGTCAACACCACCGACATGAATGCCGATGTCGCTACCAAGTCCCTGAGTGATGTTCAAGCAGCCTAAAAGTCCCCATCAATAGGGAGAAGCAAACATGGTTCGACTTTAGCGGGCATCAAGTATGGTTAAGCTGTCTGCACAACATGCCGTGTCTGCGTTCAGGTTGTTGATAACGCAGGGGCCGTCCCCGGCACGGTCCAATGCACGCCGTTTGGCGGTGGAACAAGCGACTATTCATTTGACCCGAACAAGTTTGATCCTGATGGCGTACGGGTAACTTATGAGTGCACGACGAAGTAATACCAACCGCCCGATGAACCGACGCGCTGGGTCATGAGCGGTTGCGAGGAGATAGTCTCTCGCCGGACAGTCCTCTCCTTAAAAAGCAAGGGGTGCCGTCCGGCAAGAGGAGTGCGAGGCGCAGAGCGAATGAGTAAAAACAACGCCACCAGTGAGTCCGTTCATAGACTCGCTGGTATAACACGACAAATTGCACTTAACCTTTTCGATCACGGGCGGTCACGAAAACGTTAACCATAGAACAGAAAAATCTTTTCTTTAGAGTGATTTTTCTGTTGACAAAGATCAAGGGGTTATGCTATTGACACTCCTACGGCGTATTGCGTCCGTCGCATGACTTGAACCGACCTTGGCCCGAAGGTCGGTTTTTTTGTGTGAATGCAATAAGATACAGAACCATTGGTTTTATAAAACGAATGAAACACGAAAGAGCGTCATCGCGAGGGCCTTTAGGCCCGTGGCGATCCATCTCACGACTTCAACAATTGCCAGCAGTCGAAAAGGCGGGAGATAGATTGCCACGCCCAGCATAGCTGGGCACGCAATGACGGCGACTTTCTGCGTAAAATATGACTTGTTTGCACTGCAGCATATATCAACCACCTGTTGCGATTAAGCAACGGGCGACTTGCATATAAGGGTGATTAGGGGCTAAGCATACCTATCTTGCTTGGAAAAATGCTATCAGGAAAGAGTCTCCCAACGGGGACCGTCCGCGTTAAGGAGAATAACTTTGTCGCAACCGCCAAAGAATAAAGTAAAACATCTGCATCCGCTTTGCCCCGACGAAAGTTGCGCGGTCGAAGCTGGCGACATCCAACCCGCCGTTTCGGGTCGTCCTGTCACGCCTCTGCTCGACACGATCATTACGCCCGATGATCTTCGCAAGCTTCAACCCGATCAGTTGAAGCAAGTCGCCGATGAGCTTCGCGCCGAAGTCATCGACACGGTTTCGTCAACGGGGGGACATTTTGGATCCGGCCTCGGCGTTGTCGAACTGACCGTCGCTTTGCATTACGTCTTCAACACGCCCGAAGACTCGCTTATTTGGGATGTTGGCCATCAGGTTTATCCGCACAAGATCCTGACAGGCCGCAGAGATCGCATCCGCACGCTGCGCCAAGCGGGAGGTTTGTCTGGTTTCACGAAACGGACAGAAAGCCCCTATGATCCGTTCGGCGCGGGGCATAGCTCGACCTCGATTTCAGCGGCGCTTGGATTTGCCGTAGGTCGCGATTTCAACAAGAAGAAGAACCAAGTGATCGCCGTAATTGGCGATGGATCAATCAGCGCAGGCATGGCCTATGAAGCGCTGAATAATGCAGGCGCAATGGACACACGCTTAATCGTCATCTTAAACGATAACGACATGTCAATTGCACCACCGACAGGTGCGATCAGCTCGTATTTATCGCGGATCGCTTCGTCAAAGGAATATCGCAACATCCGCCATATGGCCAAGGAATTTGCCAACATCTTCCCTCGCCCCCTGAAAGAAGCGGCTCGCAAGGCCGAACATTACGCTCGGGGCATGGTCACAGGCGGCACGTTGTTTGAAGAGATGGGTTTTTACTATGTCGGGCCTATCGATGGACATAATTTCGAGCACCTTGTCCCCGTGCTTGAAAATGTACGCGACGACCCGAAGGGTGGACCCGTCTTGATCCACATCGTGACAGAAAAAGGTCGCGGTTATGCGCCAGCGGTTGCCGCGCCTGACAAAATGCACGGCGTTGCCAAGTTCAATGTTATCACGGGGGCACAAGAAAAGCCGAGGAATGCGCCGCCGTCGTTCACACGCGTTTTTGCCGATGCCCTTGTGAAAGAAGCCGAGCATGACGACAAGATCCTAGCCATCACCGCCGCCATGCCATCGGGCACTGGTCTTGATATTTTCGGCAAGCGTTTTGGCAATCGCTTGTTCGATGTCGGCATTGCCGAACAGCACGCCGTGACCTTTGCCGCAGGTCTGGCTTGCGAAGGATACAAGCCGTTCTGCGCGATCTATTCATCGTTCATGCAACGCGCCTATGACCAAGTGATGCATGATGTTGTCTTGCAAAAGCTGCCCGTTCGCTTGATGCTGGACCGCGCAGGATTGGTCGGTGCCGATGGGGCAACCCATGCCGGAGCTTATGATTTGGCCTTTTTGGGATGCTTGCCCGACATTGTCATCATGGCGGCTTCCGACGAAGTCGAGCTGACGCACATGGTGGCCACGGCTGCCGCTTATAACGAAGGACCAAGCGCCCTGCGCTATCCCCGCGCCGATAGTCTGGGCCTTGAAATTCCAATGCGCGGCGAAGTGCTGGAAATCGGCAAGGGACGTATCATCCGGGAAGGCACAAAAGTTGCGCTCCTCAACCTTGGTACACGCCTTGGTGAATGCCGGAAAGCTGCCGAGGATCTGGATGCTCGCGGCCTGAGTACCACCATCGCCGATATGCGCTTTGCCAAACCGCTCGACATGGACCTGATAAAGCGTCTGGCCAAAAGCCATGAAGTGATTATTACGCTGGAGGATGGTTCTATCGGCGGATTTGGCAGCCATGTTGTGCATCAACTGGCTAATCTCGGCCTGATGGATCACGGCCTCAAGATCCGCGCCCTGTGCCTGCCCGACAGGTTCCAAGCGCACGACACGCAAGAGCACCAATATGACGAGGCCAAACTGACCGCTCGCCATATCGTTGCAACGGCCCTGTCCGCCCTTGGGCAAACCGAAGCCGCCGAGGTTGTGGTGAGGGCTTAGATTAGGGGAGGAAAGAAGATGAGGTTCTGGGGAACGGTTGGAACATTGCTTGTCGCAACCATCGCTGGGGCTGCGTCATCAGCCTATGTCGCCCATCACACTGGCTCCGACGCTCAGAACACAGAAACCGCATACGAACGCGTTATGCGAACAAACACGTTACGCTGTGCCTATTGGGTTTCACCGCCGAGCACACTGGTTGACCCCCAAACAAGCAAAGTTGAAGGGTTTGTTGTCGATGTCGTCGAAGAAATGGCAGCGCGCTTATCTCTTAAAGTTAAGTGGGTGGAAGAAGTTACCTTTGGTACACAACTGGCGGGTCTTGAAACAAACAGATATGATGCAGCTTGCACAGGAGGCTTTATAACCGCAGCACGAAGCCGGAATGCCGAATGGACGATGCCTTTCGTTTATAACGGTTTTGTGGGCGTTGTCCGCGCAGATGACAATCGGTTTAGCGATGACATAGGGCGGGCCAACGCGGCAGATATAACTATCACAGCCATGGATGGGGATGTTACGACAGAGATTGCAAAAAATCATTTTCCGCAATCAAAAAAACTCCCCATTGCGCAGAATGCAAGCTACACCGATGCCTATATGAACGTCATCGGTCACAAAGCCGATTTGCTTTTCGATGAACCGGGACGCGTTGCGACATACATCAAGAACAATGGAAACAAGGTCAAAATTATCGCGCCGAACAAACCGATTCTTGTCTCGGCATGGTCGATCCCCGTTAAAGTCGGCGAGCATAAATTGGCCGGAATGTTAAGCGGAGCCCTGACGGAAATGCTGTATGATGGTTCGATTGAACGTCTTTCAAAACCATACGAAGATACGAAAGGCTATTATTTCTTCACGCCTTCCGTGAGACAACGCCAGTAAGAAACGGCTTTTCCTCAAGAGTAAGTTATTGAACACCCCAAGTTAAGGGGTTAGGTAAAATAATATCAAAACAACGTTCGGGATCGCGACAATGTGCCCTCATGTTGCCTTGAATCTTTGGCATTCAGGGGGACAGGGTGATGTCAGATGCCTCTCGCCAACGCGGATAAAAAGGGGTAGAAAGACCGCATCTGTCCGCCACGATTCTTAGGGGTTTCTTTTCATGCGTTTTGTTCGTCAGTTTGTTCTCTCCGTTTGTGTTCTTATCGCATCTGGTTTTCTTTTAGCTTCAGCTGCAAACGCGGCCCCTACGGCTAGCGATGTTGTCAAAGAATTCTATGCAACGCTAACCGAAACCATGAAACAAGGCCCTGAACTGGGCTTTGACGGACGCTATAAAAAACTTGCCCCCGCTATTACCAAAACCTTTAACTTACCCTTGATGGCACGTTATTCCGTTGGACCGAGCTGGAGTTCCGTAACGCCTGAAAATCAGGAAAAACTCGTGGAGTCCTTCTCAAAATTTTCAATCTCGACCTATGCCAGCCGTTTCACAAAATCAGACGGCGAAGAGTTCATCGTTGTAAATGAAAAACCCATGTCCAAAGCAAACGGTTTCATGGTTGAAACAAAATTGAAAACAAAAGATAACGAGACGGTGACGCTCAACTATCTCGTACGTCCAGATGAAAAAGGCGTGCTTCGCATCGCTGACGTTTATCTGGATGCCTCAATCAGTGAACTTGCCACACGCCGCGCCGAGTTTTCTTCAGTCATTAAACGCGAAGGTTTCCCTTCTCTCTTGGCTTCTTTGACACAAAAGTCTGAGAAAATGAAAGAAGCACAAATCAAATAGCCACAGGCCAGCATGCACGTCTTCAAACGTCTTACTCTTGTCCTTTTTATCGTTCTTACAGCAAACTTCGCTGTATGGGCCCTTGTCAATCAAGGCGCCATGCAAAGCCCTTGGGGCGGCAAAATCAACAGCATGTCCTACAGCGCATGGCAGGCACACAACAAGGCCAGTCACCTGAGCGACGATGTTATTGACTCGGATATGAAGATACTTTCCGAAAACGCCAGCGCCCTTCGCATTTATGGTTTAAGCGATGGATTGGAAAAAGTCATCTCTGCCGCCAACAAACATCATTTGGATATCTTTGCCGGAGCATGGTTAAGCCCGGATCAAAAGGCCAACAAAGAAGACGTTGATCGCCTTATCAGTTATGTGCGGCTTTATCCCAATATTAAACGCGCCATCATCGGAAACGAAACAGCCCTTCGCAAAGACCTGCCTGTCGATGAAATTATCGCCCATATCGAAGAAGTCAAACGACATCTTTCTATCCCCGTCTCCACGGCTGAGCCATGGCATATTTGGATCGACAACCCTGAACTTGCTCGCGCCGTTGATTTTATAAGTGTCCATATCCTACCTTATTGGGAAGGCATCTCCATCGATGGAGCCCTAGCTTATGTTGATTATCGTATCCAACAGCTGCAGGCCGCCTATCCCGACAAGCACATCTTTCTGGGTGAAGTCGGTTGGCCAAGTGAGGGCCAGTGGGTCAAAGGCGCGGAACCTTCTCAAATCAATCAAGCACGGTTTATCCGCGAGTTTTTAAACTATGCGTCAGAAACACGCCTTGATTATTCCATTGTCGAGGCCATCGACGCCCCATGGAAGCGCGGGATTGAAGGCACCGTTGGCGCTCACTGGGGACTGTGGAGTGCCGAACGCAAGCCAAAGTTTGAAATGAGCGGCGTCGTCCACGAATCAACGCATTGGTATTGGGGCTATCTTATCGCCACACTTTTAGCTCTCTTGCCCATTCAATGGTTCGTGCGCAAACATCAAAACCTTAAGCTCACCGGACAAATTTTCTATGCTTGTCTGATTCAAATCTCAAGTTCACTTTTAATTTGGGCCATCATGGTTGCCGTGGCAGAAAGAATTATCAATGCTAACACCATTGCTTGGGTGGTTCTGATCGCGTTTCAGGTTGTTCTGCTCGCCCTTCTCCTCGTCGATGGGTTCGAACTGACAGAAGTGATTTGGGCCAACAAACACCGTGCTTTTCAGCCGCAAGAACAGGAACCTCTAACCAACGCACCCAAGGTATCGATCCACGTTCCTTGTTATAATGAACCCCCGCATATGGTCATACAGACGCTGGATGCTTTGGCCCTTATGGATTATCCCAACTTTGAAGTTCTGGTTGTTGACAACAACACGAAAGATGAATCCGTTTGGAAGCCTCTTGAAGAACATTGTGCTAAGCTCGGCCATCGTTTCCGCTTTTTCCATCTGCCCAAATGGCCTGGCTTTAAAGCGGGCGCGCTCAACTTTGCGCTGACTCAAACAGCCAAGGAGGCAAGCGTCATCGGTGTTATCGACAGTGACTATGTCGTCGAAAAAAATTGGCTTCGCGCCACCGTCCCCTATTTTGATAAAGAGAAAGTCGCCATCGTCCAAGCGCCTCAGGACTATCGCGATGGATCTGAAAGCCTGTTTAAGCGCATGTGCTATTGGGAATATGCAGGCTTTTTCCATATTGGCATGGTTCAGCGCAATGAACGAAACGCCATTATCCAACACGGCACGATGACCCTCATCCGCAAAGACATTCTGCGCAGCGTCAAAGGCTGGGCGGAATGGTGCATTTGCGAGGATGCCGAACTTGGTCTGCGCCTATTCGAACGCGGCTTTGAAGCTGTGTATCTTGAAGACTCGTTTGGGCGGGGCCTCATCCCAGACAGCTTTGACGGCTATAAAACGCAACGCTTCCGATGGGCTTATGGCGCAGTTCAGATCCTGAAACGCCACTGGAATGCGCTCAGCGAAGGGAAATCTCTCGACGGACACAAGCTGACAACAGGACAACGCTATCACTTTGTTTCCGGCTGGCTGCCATGGTTTGCTGATGCCGCACATATGGTCTTTGTCGTCGCCGCTGTTTTCTGGTCGATCCTCCTTTTGCTACGATGGGTCGAGTTTCCGCCAACAGTCTTTTTAATCCCGACACTCAGCGTGTTTGTATTCAAAGTTCTGGCTGGACAGTGGCTATACCGTGCTCGCGTAAAATGCAGCTGGAAAGATCGACTTGGCGCAGCAGTTGCAGGCATGGCCCTCACCCACGCCGTTGGTCGTGCCGTCTGGCAAGGACTCTTTACTTCGGGAAAACCCTTTATCCGCACCCCCAAATGCGATAACAAACCAGCCGCCGTCCAAGGTTTGCTGATGGCACGTGAAGAGATCGCATTGTTGCTGGCCCTTTTGTTGAGTGCCTTTTCAATCGTTTGGGATTTTGAACTGACAAATCAAAATGCTGTTATTTGGTCCGGTATGTTACTCGTTCAAACCTTGCCATACTGGGCAGCTTTGATAACATCAATGGTCAATGCCATCGGTAACCGCAGCGAAGCTGTTGCCTAAACGAACAATAGGTCCGCCATGTTCATCCATCGCCTGAAAATCTTGCTCGTTTTGTGTTGTGGACTGACTCTGATGCCATGGGTGCCGATTTTTGCGGCTCAAGAGGATCCAACACTCAACCCAAAACAACTTCAAATCTACTTCTCAAGTTTCTCAACATTATTCGGTTGTCCTAAAAACTCATATGCAAAATTTACGGACATCAATATAGGAGAGATGCAATTCCTGCCAAAGAATCAAAATGGCACAACATGGACTCAACTGTTTACAGCAACCATACAAACACTGCCGAACAGCACCACGCTTTCTCTTCCCGCCATCAACGGGTACGCCGCAAATCTTCTGAACAACTACGCCAAGCATGCTAAAATCATCCGTGAAGAAACGTTCAAAGCCCCCGATGGCACCCCCGTCATCTACATGGAATACAAAATAAGAACTGGATTTTTTAGGGAGCACGGCGTTGGCGTTTACGGACGCCACACCCAAACGATGGCTGCGTTCACGCGTTATGAAGTTCGTGGCAGAGAGTTACGTGACGATGAACGGGCCGTGATGCAGCAGATAGCCCGGACGCTTACAACACCAGCTGGGTAGGCGCCACCGTCGGCTTCACGCGGAGGGCAGCGTTAAGGTGCATATCCACAAGATTATGAGCACAAAGGCGATACAAATTCATAGGCTCACGGATATCCTGTTGTGGATTCCGAGCAGTGCCGCCTCCGATAACCTCATGAGCTGTCTCAACCATCACAGCCACCAACAAATCAACTACCTTCTTTTCGTTTGGACACGTAAATGTTGCGCGATTATTTAATGAGACCAGTTCACACGATACACGTTCAATGTGGTTCCGCGAATCGTGCAGTTGAGTTATCAACGTTCTATCAGCCGGACTAATCAAAAATAAGGAAGGAACGATTATATCGGCATACGGATTTTTCTGCTGGCCCCTCAATGATAGAACCGCGCCCATCACATCAAGCGTATCAATAACTGTCTTGGTAAAAAGGGGGCTCGGTCCGTTCGATAAAGGGTAATTATGCTGTAATTGTTCCATCCTGTTATCTTTGCTTTCGTTATTAAAAATTCGATTTGTGTGAAATTGGATCGTCAATGAAAGAATAGAGCCACCTCCTTCTCAGCAATCCGGCCAACCTTATCGCGATTTGCTCTAACCCCAAACCCACGCCGTTCACAACGAAGCTAAATGGTAATAGAGTACCGAATTTGTTAACATTGGAGATGCTTGTTTGTTCCCACAAAATAGACCCGCTTATCTTAAAACAGCTAGCCTTCTTCTACCCAAAATTACAAAAAATAGCCAACCCAATAATAGTTTCATCAATAATTACAACCAAATAAACCTTCAATACCTCTCGCCCCCAGCCCCCATTTTCAAGATAATCTCGCGCGGTTTTGGTTTAGGTTGACGTCGATCTGATCAAGCAAAAGCGGGAAAGACGTGTATCCGAACTCTGCATTTAAGTGGCCACCATCTTTAATGACGGTTAGATCAACGTTGAGTGCCGACGCAACTTTCTGCGCACGCTCCAACGAGACATAGGGGTCATTGTCTCCTGCAAACAAGGAAATCACGCCAGCGTTGTTTTTGATCTTGGCCCAATCAAAATCATGCTCAACAAAAGAAGCCATAAGCTCATCAAACTCTGGCATCCCCGAATAATCGACAAACGGACAGACCGCGCAAAGACCCCGATAGGATCGATCCGTAATCTCAGCCATACGGAAAGCAAGCGCAGGCCCCATGCTGTGCGCAATGAGGACCGTTTGTTCAGGATCAACGTCCGCAAGCTCGTTTTGCGCAACTGCAAGCCATGTTTTAAAGTTTTGGCCTTCAGGAGTCGGGAACGTTGGAAGATGGACAATATGACCACGGGATTCCAACTCACCCTTCAGCCAAGGAAACCAATTCCCGGATGGGGATCCCATGGTGCCGTGAATAATAAGGAAATGGAGCCTGTTCATGCTTATCTTAAAAAAAATTGGATGGATGGCGGAGCCGGAGGGATTGATCGAAAATAAGCTTGAGGCTTATTTTCGCCCGTCAAGCGGCGCCTCGGGCTAAGTGCCCTGCGGCGTCCAAAACGCCTGCGCGTTTTGTCGAACCAATGATCCCTTCACCGATCCGAACTCGCCATATTTAAACAGCCCATAAATGGGCTGTTTAAATATGGCGGAGCCGGAGGGATTCGAACCCTCGATAGAGCTTTAGGGCCCTATAACGGTTTAGCAAACCGCCGCCTTCAGCCTCTCGGCCACGGCTCCGCATAGAATGGTCACGGCAAGACAAGTACGGGCCGTATCCAGCGATTTGTATAACTTGCTTTTATCTGGCAGGAAACACAAAATTGTCGATTTTGAAAAAATAATGCTGTCCTATTAACCTAAAAGATGGTGTCAGCGCTTAAATCGGCTTATCTTGCGCCAAAAATGAAACAATAGGACGTTAGCAAACTGCTAACCCTGTAGCTAGACTGACAAGCATGGTTCCTCGCCCCTTCTTTCGATCAGCCCACAACCCAAAAACCATGCATGCCATCTTTTTGGGACTTGCCGCCTTTGCCGTGTGGGGCTTGTGCGACGTGGGAACCAAGCTGGTCGGCAAGGCAAGCGTGCCTTTTCTTCAGATCGTTTGCCTAAGCTGCATCGGCGCGATCAGCTTTCTATTTATCGTGTGTCTCATTCGTGGCGAGCTTGACAAGCTTAAGCCACGAAACCTAAAACTTCAACTTCCGCAAGGGTTCGTCACCCTTTTTCAAAGCCTCATCTGTGTCATTACGTTTACACAACTACCGCTATCCACAGTTTATGCGGCTCTGTTCGCGTCTCCCATGATCGCGGCCATTATGGCAAATCTGATTCTGAAAGAATCACTGGAGAAAAAGCAGTTTTTCTATATCGCGGTCGGCTTCATAGGTTCTCTTATCGCCGTCAATCCTTTCAGCGCCGATCTGAGCGGCGGCAGTGCGCTTGGGTGGATTCTGCTTCCCGTCTATCCCCTGTTCTTCGCTGTCTCGTCGTTGATTATCCGAAAGCTCCAAAAAACAGAAACCAAAGAAAGTACCGCTTTCTTTCCAAGCTTCTTTCGTTTGATTGTTTTTCTCCCCATCGCTTTATTCAATTGGCAACCTATGGAATTATCTCAAATCATCATCATGCTTGCCTCGGGGTCTCTTATGGCCTTGGGCAATCTGTTTTTTAACGCTGCCTTTTCAAGAGCAGCCCCCGCAATTGTTTCACCGACGCACTATTCCCAATTGATTTGGGGCGCTGTGTTTGGCTTTGCCTTCTTCGGAGATCTTCCAACATGGTACGCAGTCGCAGGTTCGATTATCATTGTAGCCACGGGCTTTGCTGGCGCACGTCTAGCCATGCACAAAGCCCCCATCGTCGCCATCGCACCGGATTCCAATCGCTAGAAGACTGCTAGGGTGTTTCCCGATGAGGTTGACGCCTCGTTGACTGCGTGCAGCCGCTCTATCCTAACCCGCTTTATGGGTTGATACCGGTGATATAGCTGATCCAAAATAAAATGATGAAGCGAGGGCCCTTCTTCAGGGGCCGTGGCGATCCATCTCCTACTATTTCAACATGGGCCTACGTTGAAAATGCGGGAGATGGATGGCCTCGTCGGCCAATAGGCCTCCTCGCAATGACACCGTTCTTATTTTTATCAGTGTGTTATACCCATAACTCGGGTTATCCTATTGTTTATCGAGCCGATTCACGCGAACGCTTGGCGCAAAAGGCGCCAACCTTATCGCGAGCTGCTCTAGTTCTCGCTACGCTTGGCTTTGATTTGATCTTCAGTCAACTGATACCCGACCAAGACCCTGAAGTTTGCCGCATCCTCTTCCTCGGTAAGGGGAAGAAATACATGCAAAGGCTGCACCAATTCCGTCACCTTTGTGCCCTCGGCAAAGGAAAACGATGCCGTCATCAATTCTTTGCCAAGCACAGACTCATCAGGTTTCAAAACCGAGACAAAAAACGGGAAACTCACCTTATCACCGCCAAGACGTAAGCCTTTATTCGCCGTCATTTTCAAATTAAAGGTTACATCAACACCTTTATCATTATAGTCACATCCACCTTCGATTTTGTTCATGTATCCAATAGCAACAAGGTTGGACGGATCGATAGCATCGCTTCCATAATCCTCCATCTTTTCAACCGAACGCAAAATGGCAACCTGCGGACAATGGCGTGGCGGCGTTTTATCTTGGCCGTCACTTGCGCAAGCCGACAAAAAAGGAATGGCACAACAAACGCAATAGACGAGTTTTCTCATCAACTTCCCTTTCAATTTTTCAAACATGTGCCCCGGGCAAACATCCAATAAGCCGTATTAAACAAGGCGAGATTGACTAAAAACAAAAGGGCCATCCCTCCCAATAAAGGCCCATCGGACACGCCAATAAAGCCATAGCGGAACCCATCGATCATCGCAAAGAAGGGATTCACAAAACAAGCGAATTGCCATTTCTCGGGAAGGCTCGCAACAGAGAAAAAGGTTCCCGACAAGAATGTTGCTGGCATGATGATGAAGTTTTGAATGCTTCCCATATGATCAAACTTGTCGCCCCAAATCCCCGTAATCACACCGATAAGGGACAGCATCATCGATCCCATGATCGCAAAATAAAGGATATGGGGGATGCTGTGAATAGGTATGGGCGAAAAAAACCAGAGCACACTAAATGTGACAGCCCCCACCAAGAGCCCACGCACAAGCCCTGACGCGGCATAGCCAATCGTCATCTCCAACGGAGACAGCGGCGGCATCAGAATATCAACAATATTCCCTTGAAGCTTGGACAGGATCAACGAGCTTGCCGTATTCATAAAGGCGCTTTGCGCCATCGACATCATAATCAAGCCGGGAATAATAAAATGCAAAAACGGCACTGTTGCGATTTTATGCCCATTGTCCATGCCCATCGCAAAGACAGCATAAAAGAGAAGCGTCATTACCAACGGGGACAAGATCGTTTGTCCCGCAATTTTTATAAAACGATGAACTTCCTTGGCTGTCAAAGTCCACATGCCAATCCAATTCACAGCACCAATATAACGGACATCTGGCGCAAGAGGCTGGACTAACTGCAAAATATCCTCTTCCTCATGCGTTTCCTGCATCATACGACGAATAGCTTTCATGAAAGCGCCCTATCGAAAAAACGAAATTAAAGCGTTGTTTGGGGTGGCCCCGCGAACGGAACCAACCGACCCAAGCTTAGCAGAAAATAGACGAAGTCGTCAGAAAATCATACTCTGACTTGAAAAAGAGTCGCCTCTTTTTCATAGGGTCAACACCGTGACAAAGACGTTGTGAAAAAACTTTTATACTGCGCGCACTTCAAGAGTTGGGTTTTATCGTCTCGTTATGCCAAGAGAACCTCTACATATTTTTCACCAGCAAGCCTCTCCTTTTGCGTCCCGGCCTCCGAGCCGGGATTCAGCCTGCCGGACGCTGCCGGATCGAAGAAGCCAAGAAGAACAGACCTTTCCGCTCGGCAAGCGGCGGGCGAGGCGCAGAGCGAATGAGGTCGGCTGGCGGGATGACGCTAACGGTGAGTATGGGCTCAAAATGACCAACTCTTAAAGTGCGAGCAGGATAGCATATGTATGCTTTAAGTCAGTTTATTCGCAACGAGCCAGTCAAGCTTCGCGGGCCGATTCTCGATGAAGTGGGCCATCGCAACAAGCACGCGCTCATCATATGACTTGCCGGCCTCTCCCGCCATTGCGCTTAAAGCTTCCTTAAACGAAAGGCCATCACGGTGAGCACGCGGACTGACAAAGGCAACGAAAGCGTTCGCAGCTGACACTATACGGGCCGTGACCATGATATCTTCGCCCTTAAGCCCCTCTGGAACGCCCGTGCCGTCATACCGTTCCAACACCTGACGCAAAGTCGGCACGACAGGTCCATCAAACCCAATGATGGCAAGAATATCAGCAGAAGTCAGGATCGAATCACGCACGCGCTGAAGTTCATCGGGAGTCAGAGCACTCGTTTTCGTCAAAATGCGGCGCGAAACGAGAACTTTACCAAAATTCATCAGCGATCCAGCAATTTCGGCGGCCTCGATTAAGACTCGTTCAAGCCCCATTTCCTCAGCGATAACTTTAGATAATTGCCCCACCCGCAACGAATGACCTGAAGCATAGGGATCGCGACGGTCAACAACCGCGACAAGCGTATCGATAACATGCTTGAGCATTTGCTCACGGCGTTCACGTTCAACGATAAGGTTTGTCAAATCCTCCTCACGGAGCATGACGCAACCTTCCATTTCGGCAAGTTTGGAAACCGCTTCATAGTGCCGCATCAAAAAGCGCGTCACGCCTTTCTCATCAACAACACGATCAACGACTTCAATGGGATCATCAGAAGCGCGAGCCTCGGCCAACTGAATTTCCAGTTTTTTGGCAAGTTCACTCGAAAGAACGCGAATGGGAGGCTGGCCTATAAGCTCTGCGCTTGGGCGACCTAATTTCTCTGCAACAGCCTCATTCACGAAGAAATAGCGATTATGGCGATCAAAAATAGTGATTGAGGCTGGCTGATGATCAGAGACAAGCCTCAACATATCTTCACGGTATTTCAGCCTATTTTCCAATTGATCAATTCTGTTTTGGAAATTGGACGTTAGGATGATTCGTTCGGCCATACGAGCTTCGTAAGACATAACAATAGACGTGAGGACGAGGGAAAATACAGTCAAAGCGAGCGTCAAATAATAATCCAGCGCTGGCGTGTTGGGGCCAAGTTGCATGCCGACAGCAAGTCTAAGCACGCCGACAAGGGACGATACAAACAAGATGATCGCCACGATGCTTAAGATCACATGCCGTCTGGTCTGTAATGACGAAGACTCGTCACCACTTTCTTCTTGGGTCGAATGCGCTGGGTCAATTTGACGGTGAAATTCCATATCGCGTTTGCGTATCCGTTTGTGGTGGAAGGATTATACGTTCGTGAATACATTACTCACGAATTCTCAAGCATAAGTTAACGCGAAAGTTACTAAAATTTAACTAAGCACGTTCAAACCTATCACGACACACATGTAAAGCCGGAAGAATGGCCGAAGAACTTCACACCCGCCCGCCGAATCAGGAAATTATGCTGCTGGACCTCCTCCAGCGCCTCAATCGATTGCGTGAGGGCCGTCTTGCTGTGCATTTGCACTTTTCCAAGCTATCCCGCGCCTATAATAACGAGAAGTTCATTCGTATCGCCACGGATTCTTTCGCCTCCTTTGTCAGTGGCTTTGAAGGACATTTGTTTACGCTTGATAACAACGACGTTGTTTTTGTCACAAAAGATGTGACAGTCACGGTTTTAGAGGCCGCCGTCGATAGAATCAAAATCCTTTTCTCCCAAGAACCGCTTCTGGAAACTTATACGATTAAGGGAACCTCCCTTTTCTGCACGTTTTATGATCTTGTAAAAGAGTATGATGAGCTGTTGAAAATCGCGGCAGATCTCTTACAAGAAGCCGGAAATCGGCGCGGCCTTTTTGTCAATGCGCAACAAATGCAACCGCCAAAGGCAGCGCCCGTTCACCCCAATATTCTCGCAAAGCTTGAACAATCACTTGAGACCGTTGATGTGACCAACATTGCGCGCCGCCAGACGGTCTGCACGCTCATTGATGAAAATAAGCCACAACCCCTTTTCGAAGAAATCTATGTTTCGATTGCCGATTTACAAAACATCGTAGCCCCCGGAACCGACCTGAACGCCAACACATGGCTTTTCCGCTATCTCACCCACGCATTGGATCAACGGATTATGTTGATGCTCATTCGCGATGGTGTAAGCTCAACCCGCCCTTTCAGCCTCAATCTTAATGTCGAAACCATCTTGACCCCCGAGTTCGTCAAGTTCGAGGATGCCATCACGCCGCAACTTCGCGGTCGTCTTGTTATCGAAATGAACAAGCTTGATGTCTTTTCCGACATGGAGGCCTTCATGTTTGCTCGTGACTATCTACACGACCACGGTTTTCGCCTGTGCCTCGACGGGCTCACACACCACACGCTTTCCTATTACAACCGTGTGAAGCTTGGGTTCGATCTTGTCAAACTCAACTGGACTCCGAACGCCATCGACAACATGCTTCCCAGTAAAATGCCGGAAATCCGCAATCTTGTAATGGAAACGGGACAGGCTCACACTATTCTCTGTCGATGCGATGATGAAAAAGCCGTCCTAATAGGCCAAGAACTCGGTATTGTCATGTTTCAAGGGCGACAGGTGGACAGACTTTTGACAAATGCGCGCATCCCGATGCAAACTCGGTTTTAATTTTCTCTGGATTTGATAAAACCAACCCCTTGAAAAGTCTGCCCCGCGCCCCCATCTCCACAAGAGCTTCACTTTTAAGTTAGAGGATTTTTTGCGTATGACCGAACAACGTATGGCATTTAAGACCGAAGTTAGCCGTCTTCTCGACATCGTCGTCCACTCCCTTTACAGCGAAAAAGAGATCTTCCTGCGCGAACTCATTTCGAATGCCTCGGATGCCTGCGACAAATTACGCTATCAAGCCCTGACCGTCCCTGAACTGACGGGGGACGACCCCGACTTCAAAATCAAGGTTTCTATCGATGCCAAGGCGCGCACCCTTACCATTGAAGATAATGGCATCGGGATGAGCCGCGATGAGCTGATCGAGAACCTCGGCACTATTGCCCAATCAGGAACATCCGCATTTATCAAAGGGATCGAACAAGCGCAAAAGGGCGACATTACGCAAATTGGCCAGTTCGGTGTCGGCTTCTATGCAGCGTTCATGGTGGCCCAAATGGTCGAGGTTACCTCTCGTAAAGCTGGCACTGAAGAAGCTTGGTGCTGGCGTTCAGATGGTAAGGGCGAGTTCTCTATCGAAGAAGAGGAAAAATCAACGCGAGGGACAACCATCACGCTTTACTTAAAGCAAGGCGAAGATGAATTCTTGTTGGAAGACCGCTTGCGCGGAATCATCAAACTCTATTCCGATCATATTGCCCTCCCCATCATGCTCGGAGACGAAGAAGAGCCGGCCAATTGCGCCTCAGCCCTTTGGCTGCGCGGCAAAAATGACATCACACAAGAACAATACAAAGAGTTTTATCATCACGTTGCCCACGCCTTCGAAGAACCAGCCATGACCTTGCACTGGAAGGCCGAAGGCAAGATTGAATATACGGGTCTTCTTTATGTGCCCGGCATGAAACCCTATGATTTATTTGATCCCAAGCGCCGCCACGGCGTGAAGCTTTACGTCAAACGCGTCTTCATTACCGATGAAGCGGAGGGTTTGGTGCCTCCCTATCTTCGTTTCCTGCGTGGCGTGATTGACAGCGAAGATTTGCCGCTGAACGTCAGCCGCGAGATGCTTCAGAACAACCCTATTCTCGCCAAAATCCGCCAAGGTATTACGCGCAAAGTCCTAAACGACTTACTTAAACACAGCGAAAATAAAGACTCCTATGCCACCATCTGGGAGAACTTTGGCGCGGTCATCAAAGAAGGTGTCTATGAAGATACCGAGCACCGCGACCTGCTGCTGAAACTGGTGCGTTGCCACAGCACGCATGACGGGAACCTCACCTCACTTGCAGACTATGTCAGCCGCATGAAGGAAGGCCAAACCTCAATCTATTATATGAATGGCGATAACCTTGATACCCTTGCACGCAGCCCTCACCTTGAAGGCTATAGGGCGCGAGGAATCGAAGTCCTCCTTCTGACGGAAACCGTCGATGATTTCTGGCCAGCGGCCGTTAGTACTTTTGACGACAAGGAATTCAAATCCGCAACACGCGCAGGCCAAGACCTCGACAAAATCGCGCCGCTTGAAAAGAAGGATGACAAGAAGGAACCCGAAGCTCCGGCTGATGCTATCGGCTCACTGATTGCTCTGATGAAGTTAAGCCTCAGCGATAAGGTCAAGGATGTCCGCACCTCCGACCGCCTGACCGACAGCGCCGTGTGCCTTGCCGCCGACGAAGGCGACATCGACATTCACTTAGAACGTTTTCTTAAACAACATAATCAAATACGTTCGCCAAGCGCCCGCGTTCTCGAAATTAACCCAAGCCATCCACTTATCCGCCGCATGGCTGAAAAGGCCACAAAAGATGGGGCCAAGGATGCGCTTGGGGATATAGCCTCTTTACTTCTGGATCAGGCACGCTTGATGGATGGGGAGCCGCTCGCAGATCCCGAAGGGTTCAGCCGTAAACTCGGCGAAGTTCTAAGCAAGGCCATTTAAAAGGCGGTTAGTGAACATCCACCGTTCGTAGATTTGTGTTAGAAGCCAAGAGTCGTGGGCTGCGCATCTGCTCTTCTTCTTTCGCCACGAAGGATGTCTTGCGATCAGCCGGGGCAAACAATGACACGGAGCAAGCCGCGCCGATTTTATTCACCAAGGTCTTAGCCCCAGACCAAATTCGAACGCTTGTATTTGAAGAAAAGACAAGAGTTGAAAGGGCATGATCTTCTTTAATAACAACTTCTTGCGGGCCTTGGATCAAATCAAGTCCCCGTATCACATCGCGTTCAAGCAAGGCGTAACGCTGATGAACCTCATCGGGACTCAGGCGATCCTTCATATCAGGAAGCACGCTGATCTCGTTTCCATTCACAAAGATTCTCATTTTTCCGGTGGCACAAGGAAGGTGCCTTACCCCGTACGTACTTAAGCTTTCGGTATCTTTTATGACACAACTTTCGCGCGCGCTCAAAGCGGCTTGGACCGCCTTAAACCGGGCGACAGGCTCGTGGTTTACAGAATAGATGGCGTAGGTCGAGGCTCCTAAAACAGCTAAACAGGACGTTGCGATAACACCTGTCTTCACCCACGATGGCAAAAGAAATTTGGGGGTCTTCGTCTGCGTGCCGCCCTTCATTCCCCACATAAAACCACCGATATCTCGATCCATTTTTCCTTACCTCCGTCGATAAGGACATTATGTTTCGAAATATGGTCATTTTACGGTATAGATAAGGTTGCGCCGTGGCAATCAATTGAAATGTATCAATTTATTCGGTTCTTAGTTTGGCGATCTAAAAGCAAAAACAGAGCCAAGCCGACGAATCTCTGTCAAAGCAGGATGGGCCGATCCTTTAGCAGCGGTCGTTGTAACCTGACCATAATCATGACTTTGTTTAAAAAGGACAAGGGGCACGCCTTTTGATCCTGTAATAGCATCCTTCATGGCCTTAACTTCTTCAGAAAAACCCTTATCACCCACAACGCCAAAGGATTGGCCATTCACGGAATATGTCGTGGTGGCATCATCATTGTGCATCCTTTCAAGCAAGTTTTCGGCACTGGCGGAAATTGCGGCCACTTCTCCAGATGCAGGTGTGCGATGGGCTTCGTATGACCCTGCGCCCCAAAGCACGGCAGGAACAGCCAAACAAGCAGCTACTTTGGTCATCCATGCAGGGAATCCGGACCGACGCGTGCGTGTGACCGTTTTGGGCGACACAGGGCCTTTTTTAGCCAACGCATGGCCATAATGACCCTTTGGAATATAACGATCAGCGTGTAATTCAACCATATGTAACCTCTATTGTGTCTGAGCTGCCGATTGACGGTATATTTTGACGGTATATTTCACAGGGAGTTTACCACAAAATAATGAAAGTATTTCTATATATTTTCATCACGCCACACTTTGCCTTGCTGTCCTCATTAACCAATATTGGACGTTTCCCATTTTAAGGATCGTAGAGTGCGATGTTTCACATGCCCAGCTAGGGCTGTAGCGCCCCCTATCATTGAACGCGTCCACGGGCCTCTCAGGGGCCTTTACGAGGGTCTCTTTTCTGACCTTCTCGCCCCTCCCCGGCCCATACGCCCCAAATGCCCCTTATTTGCCTCTTTTTTGGGCAAATGACACCGAGTTCCGCCCTTGAAAAACACCACTTAAATAAATATGGTTAAAGAATTGTATCGTCAAAGCAGAGCTGACCTGAATAAGGTGTTGTGCCTCTCCCCCCTTTCCGGTTATGATCGCCACGTGATGAAGGTGGATCAACGGTCTTGGTCTGCGTAATACTAAACCTAGTACGCAGATATAAAGCACCCCGGTGCCAAAAAACAAACCAGCCAAACCCATTACACCGTGCGCCGATATAAGCCTTTCGGGTTAACCCAATCCTTCGTAGAGGTGGCTGCGCGGACCAGACCAGCCCTCAAACTGGTCAAACAGGGCAAACGAATTTGCCATTTATGGCGCGCAGGGATCATGTTTTTACTCCCGTCGCGACAAACTGGCAGGAGAGAAAAATGACGAAAAGAATGTTGGTGGATGCCACGCATCCCGAAGAAACCCGCGTAGCAATTGTTGAGAGCTATCGCGAAAACAATCGGTTAGAAGATTTTGACTTTGGCCTTGCCAGCAAACCTATTTTGCGCGGCAACATTTATCTTGCCAAGGTCATGCGTATCGAGCCCTCCTTGCAAGCTGCCTTTGTTGAATATGGTGGTAACCGCCATGGCTTCTTGCCTTTCAGCGAAATCCACCCAGACTATTTCCGCATTCCTGTCGCCGACCGGCCTCAAGATGAAGACGGCATGGAAGAAGAAACACTTGGCACAGAAGATTCAGATCTTCACCAAGAATCGGCTGAAGAGCTTATGGACTCCGTTCCCGACGAAGACCAAGAAAAAGACTATACAGCTGCGCCAGAATCTCAACCAGAGGCAACGCAAAGAGCTGCGGCTGAACATAAAGTTCAAGAGGATGAGCAACAAGTTCCGTCCACGGAACCTGCCCCGCAAGCTCCAGTTGATGCTTTGGCTCAAGCCATGGGCACGGATGAAGACACAAGCGTCGGCCTTATCACCGACTTTGGCAATGCGGCCGTCGATAACGGAACGCTGACTGAAGTTGCGATGCCCGAAGCCCCGCCAGAAAGCGTTGGCGGCGATGTTACCGAACGTATTGCCCGTCAACATCGTCCCCGTTACAAGATCCAAGAGGTCTTGAAGCGTGGCCAAGTTATGCTTATCCAGGTCGTCAAAGAAGAACGTGGCAACAAGGGCGCTGCGTTGACTTCGTTCTTGTCATTGGCTGGTCGCTATTGCGTTTTGATGCCCAACACCGATCACGGTGGCGGCGTATCGCGCAAAATCACCAACCATCAAGACCGTCGCCGCATGAAAGAGATCCTTGACCAGCTTGAGATCCCCGAGGGCATGGCCGTTATCCTTCGCACAGCGGGGATGGAACAAGATCCCCCAGAAATTCAGCGCGATCTCGAATATCTGTTATGCATGTGGGATAATATCCGCGAACAAACACTACAATCCAGCGCGCCAGCCCTGATCTATGAAGAAGCGAACCTGATCAAACGATCCGTCCGTGATCTTTATACAAAAGACATCAACGAAATCCTGATCGCTGGCGAAGAAGGCTTTGAACGTTCGCGTGATTTCATGCGCGCCATCATGCCTGACCAAGTTGAAAAGGTTAAGCTTTACAGCGATTCGACGCCTCTGTTCATCCGCTATCAAGTCGAAAACCAAATCGATACATTACACAACCCCGTTGTTCAGCTGCGCTCTGGCGGCTATTTGGTCATCAACCCGACGGAAGCCTTGGTATCAATTGATGTCAACTCGGGCCGCGCCACACGCGAACGGCATATCGAAGAGACTGCTGTTAAAACCAACCTTGAAGCTGCCGATGAAATTGCGCGCCAACTGCGCCTTCGCGATTTGGCTGGGCTCGTCGTTATCGACTTTATCGACATGGAAGATGGGCGCAACAACGCCGCCGTTGAACGCCGCATCAAAGAGGCCATGAAGAATGACCGCGCTCGCCTGCAAATTGGGCGCATCTCTCCCTTCGGCCTTTTGGAATTGTCACGCCAACGCCTGCGGCCAAGCTTGCTTGAGATTAATTTCCAAACATGTCCTCACTGCTCTGGCACTGGTTATGTACGCTCGCCAGACTCGGCTGCGCTTTCCATCCTTCGCGCCATCGAAGAAGAAGCCATCAAGCAACGCGCAAATGAAATTACCGTCCAGATGCCTGCCGATGTTGCTGTGTTTATCCTCAATCACAAGCGCGACGTTCTTGGTTCGCTCGAAACCCGCTATGGCTTGACTGTTTCCGTCCTTAACGACGACACGTTGCCGCCCCCGGGGTACAAGCTTGAAAAATCCAAGACACGCACATCGACGCGTCCTATCGGACCGGCGGTCAACGCAGATCGGGTCATCGCTGAAACAGAACGTGACATGCCGACTTTTGCTCATCGCAAGGATGAACCATCAGGCAACCCCGTCATGATTGAGGGCGGCGAGTCGGCCAACGAAGAGGAACCCGGCACACCATCACGCCGTCGTGGTCGCGGACGATTCCGTCAAAATGAACGCAACGGCGAACACACAGGCGAGCGTCAAGAACGCGACCCTCGCCGCAACAACCGTCGCCCACGCGTCAATCAAAATCAACAACAGGCAGCAATGCCCACGATCATTGAAGGCGAAGGCACCGTGAATGCAGAAGGATTCTTGGAGCCCAAGGATCCACAAAGCGGAACCTTTACTGGCGAAGCCGGCACTGCGGGAACCACCAACGCGGAACAGGAAAACCAACGCCGCCGCCGCCGTGGACGTCGTGGTGGCCGCCGCCGTAATGGCGAAGGACGTGAAGGCGAACCCGCAACAAACGGCGAACGTCGGCCTTCAGGGTCAAATGAAGCCAATGCCAGCGCTCCCCGATTTGACGCGCCGCATATTGCGCCGCCTCCTATCCACATTCCAACAAGCATCCATGAAATCGACACAACGCCAAGACCAATTTCGATGGATCCGCCGAGACCTCCGGCACCACAACAAACACAGAACCAAAACCGTTCTTATGAAGTTGTCAATCCACCCACAGAACAACCCAAAGGTGGCTGGTGGCGCAAGCTGACGGGCGGGCAATAATACCAACCCTCGAATGAAAGCATCCCTATAGATCACGAGCGGTTGCGAGGAGGGATCCTCTCGCCGGACAGTCCCCTCCTTTAGGCGCGAGGCGTTCCGTCCGGCAAGAGGGGTGCGAGGCACAGAGCGAGTGATTGAGAGCGGCTCTTTCTTTTGCCCCATTTGCAGATTACCCTGATCTGCATCTTGAAACTTGGTTTCCAATTTGGCCTAATAAGACGATGGGAAAATTGCTTCGACACAAACTGATCGCAATGGCATTCCTCCTGCTTCTGGCTTTTCCAGCACGGGCCGGAGAACTGGAAAGCATGAGCTTTATCCGCGATGCTGAAATTGAAGATTATTTGCGTTCCTTGGGGATGCCAATTTTCAGAGCCGCAGAAATCAACCCCCAGTCCGTCAATCTTCTTCTTATCCAAAACAATGCCATCAATGCCTTTGTTGCTGGCGGCATGAACATTTTTTTCTATACGGGCCTTTTACAACAATCTGAATCCGCAGATCAGTTGCAAAGCGTTCTAGCCCATGAAACTGGCCACATCGCGGGAGGCCACCTGATCCGGGGGCGCGAAGCCATGCGCAACGCTTCGGCCCAAGCCATCATCGGTATGCTCGCAGGTCTTGCCGTCGGCGTCGCGTCTGGCAATGCTCAGGCGGCTATAGGGACGATAGGCGGGGCTCAATCCATCGCCGAGCGTAACTTAATGAGCTTTTCTCGTGCGCAAGAATCATCCGCAGACGCCGCCGCCATGCGCTTTTTAGACAAGGCGGGGATCAGCTCACAAGGGCTTCTCGAATTCATGAAAAAGTTGGAGGGGCAAGAGCTCATGCCTCTCGAAAGTCAGGCCGAGTATGTCCGCACGCATCCCTTTTCTCAAGATCGCGTCCAAACCATCGAACATCATGTCAAGATGACCCCAGCCCTCCACGGTAAGACGTTAGGGCCTTCTTTTCAGATGGAGCATGAACGGATGAAGGCCAAATTACTTGGATTTCTTCACCCCGAAGCCGCCCTTCTTCGCTATACGGACAAAGACCCTCGCCTGACGGCCCGTTACGCACGGGCTATCGCGCTCTATCGCACAGCACAATTACCACGCGCCTTGACCGTCATGGAAACGCTGCTCAAGGAAGAGCCGCAAAACCCCTATTTCTTAGAACTGAAAGCGCAGATGCTTTTTGAAAACGGCCATGTCAGTGAGGCGGTGAAAATATATCAGGCTTGCGTCGCCTTAAAACCCGACTCAGCTCTCCTGCGGGTTTCCTATGCTCATGCCATTTTAGAGAACGGCGTTTCATCGCAAACCGACCTTGCAATTAACCAATTAATTGAAGCAAATCGGCTTGAAGAGCGCAATCCAGAGACATGGCGTTTTTTAGCCGCCGCATGGTCCCGCAAAGCTGAAACAGAAAAGGATATTAAATATCAAGGACTTGTATCATATGCCCTTGCCGAGGAATCCCTCGCTCAGGGCCAAGAGAAAGAGGCCCAGCGCTTTGCCACCAGAGCGTTAAAAACGCTGCCTAAAGGATCACCCTATTGGCTGCGCACGCAAGATATTAAGCTCAGCGCCAGTGAAGATTCGAAAGATTGACTTACCTCGCAAAACTTGGTCTTGTGGCTGCCGTTGCTACTCGTTAACCCTAGCTGGAGACATCCATGTCTTTTCATAAAATGTTTCTTCTCTCCTGCGCGTTGTTTCTTTTTCCTATCGTAAGTTCACAAGCCAACGGAACTTCGGCATTGACCAGTGCGCAAAAAAAGGAAGTTGAAGACATCGTTCGTGAGCTGATCACCAAAAAAGAACCAGAAATGATCATCCACGCGGCCCAAACCGTCCAAGAACGAATGGAAAAGGAAACGTCAGCAAAGGGTCAAAAGAGCGTTGAGAAGAACTTGGACAAAATTGTCAACGATCCCAGCTCTCCTGTCGGGGGCAATCCTAAAGGCGATATTACAATTGTTGAGTTTTTTGACTATTCTTGTGGCTACTGCAAAATGGCCCAACAAACGGTCGAAAAGCTGCTCGATGAAGACAAGAATATTCGCTTTGTTTACAAGGAACTCCCCATTCTTGGAACCAATTCTCTTGTCGCGTCCAAGGCGGGCATCGCGAGCATGTCTCAAAACAAGTATGTAAAGTTCCATCAGGCGCTTATGACATCGAAATCACCCTTAAATGAATCTTCTATTATGGAAATTGCAAAAGAAGTGGGGATGGATACCGACAAACTTAAGAAAGATATGGAATCTGAAAAAACGGGCAATCTTATCAAAGCCAACCTCACAATGGCCAAGGAAATTGGGGCCCAAGGGACCCCAACCTTTATCGTTGGGGGCAAGCTTTTCCCTGGTGCCGTGAGCCTTGAACAAATGAAGCAAGCCATTGAATCGGCCCGCCAAACCAAAAAGAAATAATCAAGCAAGGAACCATCGTGTCTGACTGCCCCAAAATATTGGTCATAACAGGGCCAAATCTCAATATGCTCGGCGTGCGTGAGCCGTCAATCTATGGCGTCAAAACGCTCCGAGATATTGAGGATTTATGTGATTTGACGGCCAAGGAACTCGGCGTCGCAATTTCCTTCCGTCAAAGCAACCACGAAGGTGAAATCGTCACGTGGATACAAGAAGTAATGACTGGCGACTATGACGGAATTGTCATTAACGGGGCCGCCTATTCCCACACCTCTGTGGCGATTATGGATGCCCTAAAAATGGCAGATGTTCCCATTATTGAGGTTCATCTCTCGAATGTATTCGCTCGTGAGGACTTCCGTCATCATTCCTATATCTCTTGCGTCGCCACAGGCCTTATCTGTGGCCTTGGCGGAGAAGGATATGGATACGCCATCCGTGCTTTAGCCGAAAAAATTCAATTGTAAGTGGAGAAAAGTAACAATGAGTAATTTTGAACTTGATATGAAATTTGTGCGTTCACTGGCCGAGCTGTTGAAAGAAACGGGCCTAACAGAAGTCGAATATGCAGAAGGTGACAAGCGCATCCGTTGCGTAGGCCCACAGCCTTACGTTCAAGTCGCCGCACCGCTAGCCGTTGCGCCGCCCCAACCTTTGGCTGCCGCTCCCGAACTCGCCGCAAAGCCAGTCGCCAATGGAACGCCCGTCGCTTCCCCTATGGTTGGAACCGTTTATCTTTCTCCAGAACCCGGCGCGCCCACGTTCATCAAGGTTGGCGACAGCGTTAAGCAAGGTGATACGCTTCTGATTATCGAAGCCATGAAAGTGATGAACCCCATCAAGGCCCCTTCTGGTGGCGTGATTGCAGATATTCTTGTCGGCGACGCCAAGCCCGTCGAATTCGGCGAAACGCTTGTCGTTATTGCCTAATCAACCAAAGGTGTTCACGTGTTCGAGAAAATCCTCATCGCCAATCGCGGCGAAATTGCTCTTCGTATCCATCGTGCCTGCCGCGAAATGGGCATTCGTACGGTAGCTGTCCATTCAACGGCTGACGCCGATGCCATGCATGTCCGTC
>JAQUYN010000004.1:25889-66199 GCA_028691835.1 Alphaproteobacteria bacterium
AGTGTCTGTATCGGTCTGCCTGCCGCACGCGACAGCTATCTCAACATTCCAGCAATCCTAACAGCAGCAGCTATCACAGGGGCCGATGCCATCCACCCCGGCATTGGCTTTATGTCAGAAAATGCAGCCTTTGCTGAAATGGTTGAAGAACACGGTTTTGCCTTTATTGGCCCAACCCCCGAACACATCCGCACCATGGGCGATAAAGTTACCGCCAAGCAAACAGTGAAGGCCTTGGGACTGCCCACCGTGCCCGGATCCGCTGGTGCTGTCACAACCATCGACGAGGCTCGTGCCGTTGCTGAAGAAACGGGCTATCCGGTTCTGATTAAAGCAGCGGCAGGTGGCGGTGGCAAAGGCATGAAAGTTGCCACAGGACCAGATGAACTCGAAGAAGCCTATAAACTTGCACGCGGCGAAGCTAAAGCTGCGTTTGGCAATGACGAAGTTTATATGGAACGCTATTTGGGTCGTCCTCGACACATTGAAGTCCAGCTTCTGGGCGACACACATGGCAATGCCGTCCATTTTGGCGAACGCGATTGTTCGATCCAACGCCGCCATCAAAAAGTTATCGAAGAAACCCCCTCACCCGGCCTTAACGCCAACGAGCGTACGAAAATAGGCAATATCTCCGCATCGGTCATTCAAAAGATGGGCTATCGCGGCGTTGGCACAATGGAATTTCTTTATGAAAACGGCGAGTTCTTTTTCATCGAAATGAACACACGTCTTCAAATCGAACACACCATTTCTGAAATGATCACAGGTATCGATCTTGTCCGTGAACAAATCCGTGTCGCCGCAGGACTTCCTCTCAGCTATAAGCAAAGCGACATCACATTTAATGGTCACGCTATCGAATGCCGCATCAACGCCGAGAATGCCGAAACCTTTATGCCATCGCCCGGCAAGGTAACGAGCTTTCATGCTCCTGGCGGCCTTGGCGTGCGTGTGGACAGCGCCATTTACGAGGGATACAGCATCCCCCCTTACTATGACAGCATGATTGCCAAGCTGATCGTCTCTGGCACCAACCGTAATGAATGTCTGCTTCGCTTGCGTCGTTGCCTTGAAGAATTCGTCATCGGCGGTGTCGATACAACACTCGGCTTGCACCGTCGGATCATCAACCAGCCAGATTTTATCAATGGCAATTATGACATCCATTGGCTGGAACATTTCTTAGGGTTGGATTCGTAAAACTTTATTGCGGCCCTCTTTTTCCACTTTTTATCACGGGAGTTCACCGATGGTTGACTTTGCTTTTTTGTCACTCGATTTCATGAGTAAACCTGTGTGGATGTGGATTGTTTTTGCGACCATTGTTCTTGGTCTTCTGATCCTCGATCTCGGCGTTATGCATCGAAAGGAGCATGAAATCGAGGTTAAGGAAAGCCTGCTTATGTCAGGCTTTTATACAATCATTGCTTTCCTTTTCGGCGGGTGGATCTGGCATGAAATGGGGGCAACAAAATTCGCCGAATATCTCACGGGTTACGTCGTAGAAGAAACGTTATCAATCGATAACGTTTTCGTCATAGCCCTGCTTTTTTCATTCTTCCATATCCCGCGCCTTTATCAACATCGCGTTTTATTCTGGGGTGTCCTCGGCGCGATTATCATGCGCGGCATCATGATCACGGTTGGCGCGGCCCTTGTCCATGAATTTGATTGGGTCCTTTACGTCTTCGCAGCATTCCTTGTTGTCACCGGCGTTAAGATGCTCTTTAGCAGCGATAAGCCCGCCGATGTTGGTGACAACTTTCTTTTGAAATTCATGAAGACCCATTTCCGGGTAACCGACAAACTGCGAGGACATGATTTCTTTGTCAAAGAGCCGTCCCGCAAACATGGCAAGAAGGTTTGGTGGATAACGCCTCTCTTCCTTTGCCTTATGATGATCGAGTTTGCCGATGTAATCTTTGCCGTCGATAGTGTGCCCGCGATCTTTATGGTCACGACCGACCCCTTTATCGTTTACACAAGCAACATATTCGCAATCATGGGCCTGCGTTCCCTGTACTTTGTTCTCGCAGCCGTTATCAAGCGTTTCCACTACCTGAAATATGCGTTGTCGGTGGTCCTTATCTTTATCGGAAGCAAGTCCTTTATCGCCTATGCGCTGGGGTGGGAAACCTTTCCGATCACGCTTTCGCTTGGGCTCACCTTTGCCATTTTGGGGAGCGGCGTTGGCTATTCACTCTGGAAAACCCAAAAAATTACCAAATAGGCAACATTTTTGCCTAGAAACCAATCACGGTGCTGATTTTACTTGCCTTAAACCTGATTATGCTTTATGAGGCCCATGAGAGTTTGGGATGACTCCTTTGTATGTGCAGTAGCTACGAGACCTTGTCTTTATCTTTTGCGTGTCACTGAAGTCTCAAACGAAGCCCCAAAGGAAACTTAAGGTTTCGTGACACCGCTCGACGAAAGCGTCATTGTGACGCGGATAAACGCAACACGACAAGGATACAAGACTATGGCTCAAGGTACAGTTAAATGGTTTAATGCCACCAAGGGATACGGCTTCATTCAACCTGAAGCAGGTGGCCCAGACGTTTTCGTTCACATCAGCGCCGTCGAACGCGCCGGACTTCGCGAACTTCGTGAAGGCCAAAAGGTCGGATATGAACTGGCCACAGAACGCGGCAAGACATCGGCAGCTAACCTGCAGATCATCGAATAATATCTTTCGAATTTTTCGAAATATTTTCCTGTCGGTGGCGCTTGAGCCCAGTTTTAAACAGCTCAAGCCCACCGTCAGTTTTTTGAAAAAAACAGGCGTTCACAGTTTTTCTACTTCTTATAAAAAAACATAACGAACGCACGCCATTTGGCAGAGAAAACGGTCACAATCTTGACCGCCATTTCGGACTTGCGTTCCTTGTCAGGATTCCTCTGACAGTTCCCATTTCGTCATGACGGAAATATTTTCAAACCGTCACATTGAAACACTTTTAAGGATACAAACATATGTCTCAAGATTTTAACGGCTTTGGCTTGCCCGCCAAGCTTCTACAATCACTCGCGCGCATGAAATATGACACGCCAACCCCCATTCAACTTCAAACCATCCCCCTCGCCCTTGAAGGCAAGGACGTGCTGGGATCGGCTCAAACAGGCACGGGAAAAACAGCCGCGTTTGGCATTCCACTCATCGTTCACTTGATGAACAACCCAGCAAGCACAGCCCTCATTATGACCCCAACCCGCGAACTCGCAGCGCAGGTTCGTGCGGCCCTTGAACCCATGCTGCCATTCGATGTCAAAGCTGCCCTTTTGATCGGCGGGGAGTCGATGCCAAAGCAGTTCAGCCAGCTCAATCAGAAACCGAACCTGATCATCGGAACACCAGGCCGCATCACGGACCATCTGATGCGCGGCACACTCAAGCTTGAGAGGGCCGACTTCATGGTTCTAGATGAAACAGATCGCATGCTCGACATGGGGTTTGGAATCCAGATCGACAAGGTTTTGACTTTCATGCCAAAGCAACGTCAAACATTGCTGTTCTCGGCCACCATGCCAGCCAACATCATCAAACTTTCCGGCAAGTACATGCACAAGCCGGAACGCGTTGCCGTGGGATCAACAACAACGCCCGCCGCTAATATTCATCAAGAATTAGTGCACACGACCGACACCGACAAGTACACGCAACTTTTGGCTCAACTTGATCAACGTAAGGGCTCCGTCATCATTTTTGTCAAAACTAAGTTTGGGACAGAAAAGCTTGCCAAGCGCCTTATCGCATCGGATCATAAGGCCGATGCGATCCACGGTGACTTGCAACAACGTCGCCGTGATCGCGTCATCCGCAACTTCCGCGACCAACGTTATCGCATTCTTGTTGCGACTGATGTTGCTGCGCGTGGACTCGACATCCCGCACATTGAACACGTCATCAACTTTGATCTTCCACAGTGCCCTGAGGATTACATCCATCGCATTGGACGTACAGCGCGTGCCGGAGCCGATGGCTGTGCCGTCAATCTGCTGACGCCCGCCGATGGAGCCAAGTGGAAAGCGATTCATCGCCTGATGCATGGCAAAGATGACCCATCGATGCCTGCCTCTTACGCCAAGCCATCTGGCGGCGGTTATAAAGGCCGTGGCGGCTATAAAGGCAAGAACACAGGCCCCTTCAAGGGCAAGTCCGCCGATGGTAGATTCAAGGCGAAGTCCGGCGAAGGCGGATACAAAGGCAAACCTGCTGCTGATGGTGGCAAGCCAGCATGGAAAGTAAACAAGCCCCGCAACAAAGCCAACTTTAAGCCAAAGAAGGCCGCTTAAGGGACTTCAACAGATCGGAAAGGTGGAGTGTGTGACTCCACCTTTTTTTATTGATTCACGACAATCAAACCCGCAATTGATTGACAGCGCTGGCAGGGGTAAGATACCTTTCCTCATCTTCTAGAATCACGGGCAAAGGCTACGTGCGCACATGAATTTTCTTGCTCTTATCGGACGAACCCTTCTTCACTTCTTTAACGCAACAGGACAATTTGTTTGGTTCCTTGGCACGACTTTGTGCCATACGTTTCGTGCACCCTATCATTGGCGACAGATTGGACGACAGGTTGTCGATATTGGCTATTACTCTCTGCCGGTTGTTGGCTTGACAGCATTGTTCACAGGAATGGTGTTGGCCCTGCAAAGTCACTCTGGCTTCTCACGTTTTGATGCGGAAAGCGCTATTCCTACGGTCGTTGTTCTGTCAATCACACGCGAACTTGGCCCTGTGATGGCTGGCTTGATGGTTGCGGGACGTATCGGGGCCGCCATTGCCGCAGAGCTTGGCACGATGCGGGTAACTGAGCAAATTGACGCTTTAACGACCCTGTCAACAAATCCCCATAAATACTTGATCGTGCCACGGCTTTTGGCGGCAACATTTATGATGCCATTGCTGGTTTTGATCTCTGATATTATCGGCGTGTTTGGCGGTTTCCTCGTTTGCGTTTATTCACTTCATTTCAACGCATCGAATTACTTGTCACAGACGTGGGAATATCTGGAATTTGGTGACGTGACATCTGGCCTTTGGAAAGCGGCAGTCTTTGGCGCGATTGTCGCCTTAATGGGCTGCTATAATGGCTTTAATTCCAAGGGCGGCGCGCAGGGCGTTGGGGCGGCAACAACCAATGCCGTTGTCTCGGCCTCAATCTTGATCCTTATCTCAAACTATTTACTCACGGGGATCCTCTTTGCTTCAAACTAGTCCCACTTGCCCGAAAATCGAGCTGAACGGCGTCATCAAATCTTTTGGCGATAAGCACGTTCTGCGCGGCATTGACCTCGCTATCGCACCACAAGAATCGATGGTCGTCATTGGCGGATCGGGAACGGGTAAATCCGTCCTGCTCAAATCAATCATTAGCATTCTCAGCCCCGATAAGGGTTCGATTAAGATTGATGGCAAAGAAACCGTTGGCCTAAAGGGTGCCAAGCGCGATGAGCATTTGGCTAAGTTCGGCATGTTATTTCAGGGGGGGGCTCTATTTGACTCCCTACCCGTTTGGCAAAACGTCGCCTTCAAACTTCTGCAAGCTCAGCACATGCCGCGCAAGCAAGCCAGAGACCGCGCCATTGAAACGTTGGCCTCTGTTGGGCTGTCTTCGGACGTCGGCGAACTCTCGCCGTCTGAACTTTCTGGCGGCATGCAAAAGCGTGTAGGCCTCGCCCGCGCCATTATCTCAAATCCTGAAATCGTTTTCTTCGACGAACCGACAACGGGCCTTGACCCGATCATGGCGGATGTTATCAATGATTTGATTGTAAAGTGCGTCAAGGAACGCGGCATTACGGCCCTGTCCATCACGCACGATATGGCCAGCGCGCGCAAGATTTCTGATCGCATCGCCATGCTCCATGAAGGTCGTATCATTTGGCAGGGAACCCGCGCCGAAATCGATAATTCTGGCAATCCTTACGTGGACCAATTCATCCACGGACGCGCCCAAGGCCCCATCAAGATGCAAGTCCGGCATCTTTAGGGGATTCACGCGAACGCTTGTCCGCGCCGAAATGCGCCAAGCTCATCGCGATCTGCTCTAGGATACCGTTTTACCCCTTCACTTTCTCAAGCCCATCCTTGGTTGGATCAATGGGATCATTTTTCTTGCGCCATTCAAAATAAAGCTCGGGCTTACCTTCTGCTTTGGAAGGAAGAACACCCAAGGGTTCTCCGGCCTCGACATTCTGGCCTGTCTCAGCATCAATACGCGAAAAGCCCGACAGAAATGAATGGAAACCACCTGCGTGCTGAAGAATGATAATCTGCCCATAGCCTTTGAACGGCCCGGCAAAGACAACCCGACCAGATTGCGGCGCAACGATGGGACTGCCAGCGCCCGCCAAGTAAGTCACACCATCGCTAGCCACACCAAAATCATCCTTCTCGCCATAGTCGCGAATGATCCGCCCAGCAACGGGCCGCTTTAAGCCTGACTTCAGGCTTGGTGTTTTGCCTTGCGTCCCCTTACCCACCGTTCGGCTCCATGACGGATTGCTGACTTTCTCCATCAGCTGACGAAGGTCCTGAGCCTCACTGGACAGATTTTCGAGCTGCTTGGCCAAAGCTGCTTTTTCTCCAGCCGTTTTTTGCAAGAATCCTTGGCGTGTTCGCACAAGCTGATCAAGATTATGACGCTGCCATTCGAGGTTCTGCTGCGCCGATTTTAAAAGCTTCTTTTGCGATGATGTTTGTTTCTGTAACTCTTCAAAGTTCGTAATTTCTTCTGCGATAATATTGGTTTCCTCCTGCAAGCGTGGCAATAAGGATTTAAGCAGGATCGTCCGGTGAATATGTTCTTCGGGCGAGCTTTCGTGAAGCAGGAAAAGCTCTGGCGGAACACGGCTCAACTCCAAAAGCGCACTGGTCAGCGCCGCAAGCCTATTGCGTGACTCGGCCAACACGGCAGCACGCAAAGCCGTTTCCTTTTCTAACGCAGAGAGACGGATCGCTAGATCCTCCTGATCACTTTGCTTGCGTTGCATCTCAGACGTAGCGGCTATCAACTTTTTACGTAAGTCGTCGATTTCATCCTCAGTTGCCTTTTGCTTTTGCTCAAGCCCCCGCGCGGCAACTTTTTGCTCAGCGAGTTCTTTTTCGACGCGAAGCAAGTCGTCTGCTGTTTGCGCACAAAGAGGCTGATAAACAAAAAGACTAAGAAACCCTGATAACAAGCAGATTTTAAAATATTTATGCCCCAACAATAAGACTCTCCCCATCCATCTCGGCAGGCTTGGAAACACCCAACAAGCTCAAAAGCGTGGGAGCAACATCGGCAAGACGACCATCATGCAGCCCGACCACAGAGCCATCAGCCCCCCCATAGAGCACCACAGGAACCTTTGAAAGCGTATGGGCCGTGTGTGGGCCCTCGGTTTGATCGTTATGCATCAGCTCGCAATTTCCGTGATCGGCTGTGATCAGAGCCGCCCCGCCCGCCCTTTTAATGGAACTCAAAACACGTGCAAGGCATCTGTCCACGGTCTCGACAGCTTTAACCGCCGCCGGAAGCGAACCCGTGTGTCCCACCATGTCGGGATTAGCATAGTTGAGAACGATCAGATCAAACGTTCCGCCATCAATTGCGGTTACAACTTTATCAGTGACCTCACAAGCTGCCATTTCCGGCTGTAAATCATAGGTTGCCACTTTCGGCGAGGGCACCATGATGCGCTCTTCCCCGGCATAAGGTTCTTCACGTCCGCCATTAAAGAAAAAGGTCACATGAGGATACTTCTCCGTCTCGGCAATACGCAGCTGACGAAGCCCGGCATTGCTGACAACTTCGCCCAATCCATTCGCGATATTCTTAGGCGGGAACAATGTATGCATTACGCCGTTGAGCGTCTCGGAATATTCAACCATTCCTAAGGCATCAACGAAATGGACAACCTTCTGTCGCTTGAACCCATCAAAATCCGGCATCAAAAGAGCGGAAAGAATCTCACGGGCACGATCAGCGCGGAAGTTGGCAAACAAGATCCCATCGCCATCCTTCATGCCCTGAAAACCATCCAAAGCCAAGGGCAAGACAAACTCATCATAGATGCCGTCAACATAGCTGCTTTCAATGGCGTCAACGGCATTGATAACCCGTGCGCCCTCGCCTTGTGTCAGTAAGTCATAGGCCTTCTCAACACGATCCCAACGCTTATCACGATCCATCGCGAAATAGCGTCCGCAAAGCGTTGCAAGCTTGACGCCCGCGATAGAGGCCAGATCATCCTCAAGCTTACCTATCTGGGCCACGGCACTTTGTGGCGGCACGTCGCGACCGTCTAAAAAGGCATGAACAGCAACAGGGACGCCCTGATCGGCTATCACCTTGGCCAAAGCAACCATATGATTCTGATGTGCGTGGACGCCACCCGGCGACGCAAGCCCCATCAAATGACAGGTCCCCCCACGCGCCTTCAGCTTTGAAATCAGGCCGACAAGACAAGGATTATATTCAAGTTGTCCAGAGGCAAGGGCTCGATCAATCAACGGCAAATCCTGATACACCACGCGTCCGGCGCCAAGATTCATATGCCCGACTTCAGAATTCCCCATCTGCCCCTGAGGGAGACCGACAGCCTCACCTGACGCATCCAAAAGCGCATGAGGATTTTCATCCCACAGCTTGCGCCATGTCGGCATATGAGCCACGCTGATTGCGTTGTCAGCGGATGGCTCCCTATAACCAAAACCATCAAGGACGCAAAGCAAAACGGGACGTGGATGCGAGCCGGACGAAGACATAAGAATTCCTCTTTTCAATTACATAAGATAGCTTACCGAAGACGGTCCTAAAACAAAAGATCAACCATACCTATTCAAACTTCAATCCCTATGGTACGGATGGCCGTTGTTAATCTGTTGCGCCCGATAGAGCTGCTCAATCAGCATCACACGAACCATCTTGTGCGGCCATGTCTTACGTCCCAGACCAAGCGTGAAATCACTGCGAGCCTTCACTTCATCTGTAAGCCCATCCGCGCCGCCGATGATAAAAACCAATTCTGTGACGCCTTGACCCTGCCATGCAGAAACCTTATCGGCAAGCTCACGACTAGTCAGATCCTTCCCGTGTTCATCCAGCAAGACAACAAACGCCTTGGGCGGAAGGGCGGCGAGAATGGCCGCACCTTCAGCTTTCTGTGTTGGCGCCGCCAGCTCACGTATAGTCAAACTACCCGTAAGACGTTTCGAATATTCGGCGGCCAGTTCACCATAGGCTCCACGCGCTTTGCCAATGGCAATGAGCGTCAGCTTCATTTTGAAACAGAGGGGCTTCGTGCCGACCAAATATCTTCAAGCTGATAATAGGTGCGCACTTCGGGCCGAAATAGATGGATCAAAACGTCTCCAGCATCGACCAAAACCCAGTCGCCTTGGGGCAGACCCTCAATGCGCAGTTTCTTCATACCGAGCTTAAAGAACGCTTCACGCAGATATTCTGCGATGGCAGACAACTGACGCGCTGAACCACCCGTGGCAACGATGACATAGTCAGCAATAGGGCTACGCCCACGCAAATCGACACATACAATGCCCTCCGCCTTGCGATCATCAAGAACCTTCATGGCCGCGTCACGAAGATACTCAGGAAGGCCCATAGGTTCACTTAATAAAACTGGCTTGGGGGCAACAGCTGCAACAGGCTTCTTTCTTCCGGCGAGAACAGCCTTTTTCGGTGCTGCCGCTTTCTTAACAGAAGC
Source organism: Alphaproteobacteria bacterium (assembly GCA_028691835.1). GTDB lineage: Bacteria > Pseudomonadota > Alphaproteobacteria > UBA9219 > UBA9219 > UBA8914. The sequence goes on from JAQUYN010000004.1 coordinate 35,610, forward strand.
CCCCCCTTTCGCGATTAACTTCTTAGCCGCAGACATTTTGGTCTTGGCTGGAACGGCCTCCTTAGAAGAAACGGCTTTCTTAGAAGGGGCCGCCTTCTTCATGGTAACAACCGTCTTCGCCACAACAGCTTTCTTGGGCGCAACCTTTTTAGGAACGGCAACTTTCTTAGGAGTAGAAACTTTCTTCGCGGCGGTTTTCTTGGCACCCGCTTTTTTGACAACAGCAGATTTCTTCGCGGCCACGATCTTAGCCGTACTCTTTTTGGCAACGGCCTTAGCAACGGGCTTGGAGGCCGCCTTGGGGGCAACCTTTTTAACGGCCGCCTTGGTGCGGGCAGAAACCTTGGCTTTGGATACCGCCACTGACTTTTTAGCCGCAGGCGTCTTCCTCTTATTGGCAAGTTCCTTCTTTGTTGAGACTGTCTTGGCTTTTGGTGCTGTTTTCTTCGGTGGCATTAAAATATCTCCATGTTGGGCGACTATGAGGTGATGTGTTTTATTTCAACTTATCGAGCGTAACACCACCGATAGAATGATCAATATCTTTCATTTCAACGATCTGGATTTTGACCCATTCCGGGGGAATATCAAACGTTGTAGCGGTCGCTTTCGCCAATTCCTCATGCAGCCGACGTTTCTTGTCTTCGCTGTGTCCAGACATAACATTAACCGTAATCCAAGGCATTCCTTTGTTCCTTTCAATAACGGACGGACTATGCATGAAAAAAACCCCGCCTGCAAGACAGGCGGGGTTTTTGATCGAAGCACCAAGCTTATTTCTTCTTGGCAACTTTCTTAGCTGCTGGCTTCTTAGCAACTGTCTTCTTCACGGCCTTCTTGACTGTCGCCTTCTTGGCAACGGCCTTCTTGGCAGCTGGCTTCTTAACGGCTGTCTTTTTAGCAACGGCCTTCCTGGCAGCTGGCTTCTTTACAGCGGTCTTCTTAGCAACGGCCTTCTTGGCAGCTGGCTTCTTAGCAACTGTCTTCTTAGCTGCTGTTTTCTTAGCGGCGGGTTTCTTAACAACCATTTTGATGACTCCTTCGTTAGATGAGTTGGTACTAGAAGTGAACTTACTCTGTTGCCTTATCTGCGACGCAGAAACCGGATTCAACACATTGTCCAAGACCACCCAAGCAGGTGACTTGGAGACGACCACATCCTTGGCCGACGCTAAAGGCATCTTGGCTTTTGCGAATGTCGCTTCAGCCACTCCTCGTACGCGGGGGTCAGAATAACCTGATCTGAGAAAAACAGCAATCGGAACCTCACTAAAAATCTTGCGCCACGATTTCCATAAATGGATGGTTGCGAGGTTGTCTTGCCCCATCAACCAGACAAAATTTGTGCGTGGAAATTTTCGTTTCAGTGCGCGCAAAAGGTCGATGGTAAAACGTGTTTGAAGGACATCTTCAATGTCGGTCACAATGATCTTTTTATGGGGGGCTGCAATCACTTTTGCGCGTGCGACACGCGTTGCCAAAGATTGCATTTCATCCCGTGTTTTTAGGGGATTTTGTGGCGATACCACCCACCAGATTTGATCAAGATGCAGACGCTTAATTGCATAAAGACTCATGGCAACATGGCCTTCATGCGCGGGATTAAATGACCCCCCGAAAAGACCGATGCGACGACCAGAAAAATTTGTATCAAGAAGCGATATCATGACGCGAAACAACCCTCAAAATGACTCAAAACATACTGTTGCAAATCGTACACACTTTCCATCTATTTGTCTTCTCTTTCGTCTCTGTGCTAGGATTGAGTCATGACAAACATCTACTGCCCCTCTTTTTGCGCGAAGCGAACGGATCACCAAAACGGTGATTCACCGCATACAGATCTTGCTGTTAAAGAGAAAACGAAAACGCAAAAACCATCACTGTACAAAGTTTTCATTTTGAATGACGACTACACACCGATGGAATTTGTCGTCGAGATTCTGGAATCCATTTTCAAAAAGACGCACGAGGAAGCCATGAGAATTATGATGCATGTGCATCGCAAAGGCTCTGGCCTCTGCGGCGTCTATACCTTCGACATTGCGGAAACAAAGGTAACGCAGGTTGTTCAAGCCGCGCGTATGGCTCAACACCCGCTTCAGTGCATCATGGAGAGAGAATAGCCGCGGCCATTAAAGCTTGTTTTGAGGCTGCTGCCGTACGATCTGCCGAACATAATCAAGCCTGATACTTGCCGCAACCAACTCTGCAAGCTTCTCTTGTGAAGCCTTATCTGTCGGCGCAAGACAATTCGTAAGAAAGTTCACGTCGCTCATATTTGGATCGCTGCAAGACCCACCAGCCTTATGTGCGACACGTTTCTTTACGTCACCCGGCTTGATGTGCGTAACGTGATGGCCCTTTGGCCCTGGATCCCCCGAACGAAGCGCAACAGTCAACCCCAGAAAAGACGGAACGACAAGAATACAAACAGCACTCTTCAGCGAAGACCTCAACGCCGACTTTAAGATTGAGTCTTGGGGCCGCGTTACACGGTTCTCTTTTTTGACCGCCATCATAAACCTCAAAAAATCACGTCAACTATGCCTCGCATCATAGCACAAAATGGACACTCAATTATTAACCGCAAGCCTAAAAGTAATTCATTTCCCCTGTTCTTAACCTTCGATTAAGGATAATATATTCCTCACTGTCCTTACGAAGAGGTAGCCGTCATGATTTCCCACCACCTTGAGGACTCCCTGCGCCGCGCCCTTGAGATCGCAAGTGGCCATCGTCACGAGTATGCGACGCTTGAACACTTGCTTCTATCCCTTACACAGGACCCTGATGCCGTAAGTGTCCTTAATGGGTGCCATGTCGATCTGGACAAACTGCGCGCAGATCTTGAAGGCTATCTCAACGACGATCTTGACGTTCTCATATCCGACCGCCCCAACGAGCCTCAACCAACGACAGGATTCCACCGCGTCCTTCAACGCGCAGTGATCCAAATTCAATCAGCGGGTCGCGACGAAGTGACGGGGGCCCATCTTCTCATCGCCCTGTTTCATGAACGTGACAGCCACGCCGTGTTCTTCTTACAATCGCAGAACATGTCGCGACTTGATGCCATCAGCTATATGTCCCATGGAATTGTGAAGGCCCAAGGCGCATCCAGCGCCGATCCGCACGACCCGGATATGGCGGAAAGCAAAAAAGGCCCCGAAGCCTTGGAAGCCTATTGTGTGAACCTCAACCAAAAAGCCGCCGAGGGGAAAATCGATCCCCTGATTGGACGAGAGTCCGAAGTTGAACGCACGATCCAAATCCTTTGCCGCCGTCAAAAGAATAACCCGCTTTATGTGGGCGATCCGGGCGTTGGCAAGACGGCGATTGCCGAAGGTCTGGCCTTGCGTATTATCAAAGGCGAAGTACCGGACATTCTCAAGAGCGTGATTATTTTCGCGCTTGCTATGGGGGCGCTTGTCGCAGGCACACGCTTTCGCGGCGACTTTGAAGAGCGCCTCAAAAACGTTTTGACCGAAATCAAAAAGCTCACGGGCTCGATTTTATTTATCGACGAGATCCACACGGTGATCGGTGCGGGGGCCACGTCCAGCGGCTCGCTGGATGCCTCGAACCTCCTGAAACCCGCCTTGGCGAATGGCGAGATCCGCTGCATAGGATCGACAACCTATAAAGAGTTCCGTGGCACCTTTGAAAAAGACCATGCCCTGAACCGCCGTTTTCAGAAAGTTGACATCAACGAACCTTCCGTTGAAGAATCCATCCGCATCCTGATGGGCCTCAAATCCGCGTATGAATCCTTCCACGATGTGCGTTATAGCAACGAGGCTTTACAAGCCGCCGTCAAGCTTTCCGCCCGTCACATTCATGATCGCAAGCTTCCCGACAAAGCCATCGACGTGATTGATGAAAGCGGAGCCGCCCAACGCCTGCTTCCTGAAAAGTCGCGCAAACGGCACATCACAACAAAGGACATCGAAGCCATCGTGGCCAAGATCGCCCGCATTCCACCCAAGAATGTCTCGCAAGATGACCGCACCCTTCTCAAAAATCTCGACCGCGATCTGAAGGCTATGGTCTATGGCCAAGACGAAGCCATCAACGCGCTATCCAGTGCGGTTAAACTTTCCCGCGCTGGCCTACGCGAGCCAGAAAAACCGGTAGGTTCCTATCTCTTTTCCGGCCCCACGGGTGTTGGCAAAACCGAAGTCGCCCGTCAACTCGCTCAGAATATGGGCATTGAGTTGAAACGCTTCGACATGTCCGAATACATGGAAAAGCACAGCATCTCGCGCCTCATTGGGGCCCCTCCCGGCTATGTCGGGTTTGAACAAGGGGGGCTTCTGACCGATGCCGTAGATCAAATGCCGCATTGTGTGCTTCTCCTCGACGAGATTGAAAAGGCACATCCCGACCTCTTCAGCATTCTGCTTCAAGTCATGGATCATGGACAACTGACGGACCATAACGGCAAGAGCATATCATTCCGCAACGTCATCCTGATCATGACAACGAACGCGGGGGCAGCAGAACTTGCCCGTCCTGCGATAGGCTTTGAGCGCACCCACCGTGAAGGCGAAGATAGAGAGGCGATTACGCGCCTCTTCCCGCCAGAGTTCCGCAACAGGCTTGACGCTGTCATTCCCTTCAAATCTCTGACCCAAGACACAATCGAGCGCGTCGTGGACAAGTTCGTCATCCAACTTGAGGGCCAACTGGCAGATCGGGGGATAACCATCACCCTGTCACCCGCTGCCTGCACATGGCTCGCAAAGAAAGGGTATGATCCGCTTCTTGGGGCACGCCCCCTCTCCCGCGCCATGCAAGACCATCTCAAAAAGCCGATGGCAGAGGAACTTCTATTTGGGTCCCTTCAAAAAGGAGGACACGTCACCGTGGAGCTGGACACGAGCACCCAAGCCCTCTCCTTCGCCTATGAAAAGACCAAAGACCAAACGCCCGTTAAGGAGGGCGTCAAAGGCCGATAATTAACCAAAATGAGACCACACGCGTCCTATCTGCCGAGACAGATTTGTCTTCATACACACCTGATCATCGTCGTTTAGGTCAGAAAATTGACATCTCCTTTAATAAGAGTGGCCACAAAGAGATTAAAGTAACGACCTTAATGACTGACCCAGAAACCAAGCTAACTGATACTGGTTTTGCTCAAGTCAATGAAGGCGATAGTTTTATTATTCTCTCTTCGGGTGGGGATAAAACTTTGCTCGCCGCGTCCGAGCAAACCGTTGCCGGAATCATCAACGGCATCAATGAGAGTGATGACTGTATGGTCACCAAAGTCCTCAATATAAAGAATACCCTTTTTGACAACAATATGTTCTCATTAGTCATGGCTGCCGACGAAGTTTTTAAAACAGGCAAGACTCCTAGTCTTTGGGACCGCATCAAAGGTAAGTATGTGGATATTTTTGGCGTCCGAGGCAAGGACAACAATGAACCTGATTCATTCAACGTTCCTACGCATGAAAAATATGCTCCTGGAGGAAAAGTCACGCCTTTTTCTTACAAACTCGGTTCATAATCGCGGCACCTTTTTATTCAACCGTTGAACATCAAAAAAGCCCGGCTGTTTCCAGTCGGGCTTTTTCTTTATCAACAACAAGAAGAAGATTACTTCTTATCTTCCTTCTTGTCGGCCTTGACCTTCATAGGTGTGCCGTCAAAGTTGAAGCGTTCGACCTTGGCCTTGGCTTCCATATCCTTGATGACCTGACCGACGATTTCTTGGCCAACCTGATTACGTAGTTGATCCTTCACTTCAGAAAGAGGAGGAGGCGACGACTTGCGCCGATCCTCAATCTTGATAATGTGATAGCCAAAATCGGACTTCACAGGCTTTTCGCTGATGTCACCGACCTTCATACCAAAGGCGGCTTCGGCAAAAGGTTTGACCATCGCGCTGCGCGGGAAATAGCCAAGATCACCGCCCTGCTTGGCTGAACCGGTGTCTTTCGACTTGTCCGTGGCCAGCTTAGCGAAATCTGCGCCGTCCTTGATCTGTTTCAACAAATCCTTTGCTTCACTTTCGGTCGGGACCAAGATATGACGGGCGCGAACTTCATCTTCTGGCTTAAACTTAGCCGAAAGCTCGTTATAGCGGGCCTTGATCTTATCTTCGGTAATCTTAGGGGCAACCGTCTTGCGAATATAAGCGTCAGCAACAATTTGCGCTTCGGCATCCTTAACGCGTTCCTTAACTTCCTTATCATTCTGCAATTTTTCGGCATAGCCCTTCGCAGAAACCATCTTGGTCACGATGGCCTTTTCAAGAAGCTGCGGGTAAATCATCTGTGGAGGAAGATTGGCCGCTTGGCTACCCATCGATTGCAATTCACGAACAACGTCCGAGCGCATAATGGGCTCACCGTTGACGCGGGCAACAACTAGATCTTCTGTAGGAGAAGCGGTGGCAGGCTTGTCTGCAGCGACAGCTGGCAGAGCCAAAGCCCCCAGCGCCAAAGCGAGCGTAGCCACACGAAGCATTTTCGACATGTCAGTTTCCCTTTGTTAAAACTAAAATAGCAGCGCGGCCAGAATAACCAAGCCACACCCAGACTCTGATCCGAATCTAGCACTTAAATTGTGGCACGATTACGGATGCCGGGCAATTGCGAAAAACCCTGTTTGCGTTTGCCCCGGAAACAAACCGCACAGAGAATATTCGCATTGACCGATTGCCACGACCACCGATCCACCCCACCTTTTGTTGCGCCATAAAAAAGGCCATCATCCCCCCGATGATAGCCCGCCCTTTTTCCTATTCTTGCCGTTTCGCTTCGCCACCCCCATTGTTTGCCCCCAACTTTTGGGCGCAGCTCCGCGTAACATTGTCAATAACACAACACCCCTGCCCCTGTCAACAGATATTTCCGCCTACATGAAAGATTTTTCATCTTTATGGTTAACAATAAACGTCGCTTGATACACGTCAGTTCATAGACGGATTGACATTAAACCTTGCGGAAGATCAAGCTGGCGTTTGTGCCACCGAAGCCAAAGGAATTGGAAAGAACCGTTGTGAGTTTCTTTTCCTTGGCTTTAAGCGGAACCAAATCCACGCCCAGACATGTCTCAGAAACCTCTTCCAGATTCAAGGTCGGTGGAACAAGGCTCGTCTGCATGGCCTTCAAGCAATAGATCGCCTCGACCGCGCCAGCAGCGCCGAGCAGGTGACCAACAGCTGACTTCGTCGAAGACATAGAAGTCTTACTGATTGCATCCCCCATCAAACGCTTGACGGCACGGACTTCGATCTCATCACCAAGCTGCGTGGATGTGCCATGAGCGTTGATATAATCAATTTCGTCTGGCGAAATCCCTGCACGTGTGACAGCAGCCTTCATGGCGCGATAACCACCATTTCCATCTTCTGCTGGGGCCGACATGTGATAAGCATCACCGGACAGACCATATCCAATAACTTCACCGTAAATCTTAGCGCCACGGGCCTTGGCGTGTTCATACTCTTCAAGCACGAGAACCCCAGCGCCTTCCCCCATCACAAATCCGTCGCGACCTTTATCATACGGGCGCGAGGCTTTTTCCGGCGTGGCATTATACGATGTAGAAAGGGCACGCATAGCGCAAAACCCAGCCATCGCAATGCGGCAAACGGAAGCTTCCGTCCCACCGGCGACCATCACATCGGCATCGCCCGTCATAATGAAACGTGCAGCATCGCCAATTGAGTGAGATCCCGTCGCGCACGCCGTCACAACAGAATGATTAGGACCACGAAGACCATGTTTGATCGAGACTTGTCCCGAAGCCAGATTGATCAGGCTACGCGGGATAAAGAAAGGAGAAACACGGCGGGGCCCCTTATCGTGAAGGACGATAGATGTCTCATATATCTCATTGAGCCCACCAATCCCCGAACCGATCAAAACACCAGCGCGTTCGCTAGCTTCGTCGTTTTCAGGTTTGTACCCTGAATCGGCAATGGCCTCATCCGCCGCAGCCATAGCGTAATGGATAAAGATATCCATTTTCTTCTGGTCTTTGGGTTCGACGAAACGATCACAGTTGAACTCACCCGCACCGTCACCGCGAGGAACCTGTCCGGCCACTTGGCTCGACAGATCCTCAACGTTGAAGCCCGTAATTTTGCGAATGCCTGTTTGCCCCGCAGTGATGCGCGACCAATTAAGATCCACACCAACGCCGAGCGGCGAAAGCATTCCCAGACCTGTGACTACGACTCGTCTCATATGATTTCTGTCCATGCCGAAAACAGAGGAAGGAAAGCCAACTTAAGCGGCTTGCTGCTTCGAATTGATGAAATCAACCGCATCCTTGACGGTCACGATCTTCTCAGCGGCGTCATCGGGGATTTCAACACTGAATTCTTCTTCGAATGCCATAACAAGCTCGACTGTATCCAAGCTGTCGGCTCCAAGATCATCGATGAAGCTGGCATTGTCCGTGACCTTAGCGGCATCGACACCAAGATGTTCGATGACAATCTTCTTCACGCGTTCTGCTATATCACTCATGATCTGCTTAACCTTTTGTTGTTGATCGATAGACCTGCGAGCAGGAGTTTATCAAACTTCACAGCAAGCACAAGCCTGCTGACAATTGTGAATCACCCCGTTCAGGAGGCTCCTTCTGTATTCCGTGCAAGGCCACCTGTCCAGAAATTTATAAGCACTGCACACAATTTTTTTGTTAACCTTTTCAGCTTGAGCGCCTTAATTACGTGTGTTCTCCATTAGAAACATGCAGTTAGAAAATTTTTACCCGGTGCCTTTTTACCTTACTCACTTGGCTTATTCTTCTGCTCTGCGATGTCTTGACGGGCTTTTCGACGAGCATGATAGACGCGCAAGACCACAATCAAAAGGAACAACCCAAGGGCCGCCAGCATAAAATTACGAACTTCAAAGTTCATCGACTCTTCATCGCGAAAGCCGAAACGTTCCATAAGATCGCCGAACAGGAACCCCACGCCACAAAAAACAAACGACCAGAGAAAGGAAGCCGCCGTGTTCCACAAGGTAAAATGCCGCCATGTAATCTGGCTCATGCCGATAGCAAGGGCGCTGATGTTGCGGACTCCATACATAAAACGATAGGACAAAATGAATGAAACGGAATATTTTTCAAGCGCATTGAAAATCTTTTGAAGCTTTGGAATAAGCTTCGGAAACTTATGCACAATCCGCCGCCCATAAATTCGGCCCAACAAAAACATGACCTGATCGCCAAACATGCTGCCAAGCGCAGCAGAAAGAAACAGCAAATAAATGTTCAGAAGATCACGCTGAGCGGCAAGCCCGGCAAAAATCACAAAGGTCTCACCTTCAAGAGCCGTCCAAATAAACGTCACAAGATAAAAGAAATCACTGTGTTGTTGGATCAGAGCTAAAGCCTGCTCGTGATTCATGGCAAAGCCATGTTGACGGATAAAATCAAGAATACCGTGCATTCTACTCCCCCTTACGCGATAGGCGCGCATAGGTGATAACAGAAGCACACGGCTTCTGTCACGTCCTGAATACTGATGATGGAAGACGGGATGTTCTTAAAAAGAAACCTTCACGATCTCATAAGATTTGGAGCCTTTGGGCGTGTGAACCTCAACGCTTTCGCCCTTCTCTTTGCCGATCAGCGCACGCGCGAGCGGCGACGAAATGGAAAGGTACCCTTTTTTAATATCGGATTCTTCGTCGCCGACGATTTGATAACGGACTTCCTCTTCCGAATCTTCATCGACAAGGGTGACGGTTGCGCCAAACATCACGACATCACCGCTTAATTTAGAAACATCAATAACCTCGGCACGCCCAAGCTTGTCTTCCAGATCCTGAATGCGGCCTTCGACAAAGCTTTGACGTTCACGTGCCGCGTGATACTCGGCATTTTCAGAGAGATCACCATGTTCACGAGCTTCAGCAATCGCTTTAATAATGGCCTGTCGCTCGGGCCCCTTCAGATGGCGCAACTCTTCTTCAAGACGCTGCTGTCCTTGAAAGGTCATGGGTACTTTTTCGGTCATTGACGATCCTTCCTGCACGGTATAGAAAACAAAAATCTCATCTCTGTGCTTTCACTGTTAGAGAAAAAGCAAGGGACGGCACAAACGTTTTAACGATTTGAAGATTTAAGATACGACTGAAGCGAGGCAACTTCAAGGGCATCGCGTTGAAGCGCTGAAATAGCCTCCACAGCCGCCCTAGCCCCAGGCATGGTCGTATAGTGAGGAATCCCTTCCATTAAGGCCGTTCGGCGCAAGCTGAAGCTATCCGCGAGCGTTTGAGCTCCTTCCGCCGTCGTATTAATCATCAGCTGAACTTGGCCGTTGATCATGGCATCCACGATGTGGGGCTGCCCCTCATAGACCTTGTTGATTCGGGTCACAGGCACGCCCGATTCGCTCAAAGACTTGGCTGTGCCGCCTGTCGCCAGTAACGTGAAGCCCATCTCAACCAAACGACGGGCCAATTGGATAGTAATATCCTTATCACTATTCTTGACCGAAATAAAGCACACCCCCGACTTGGGAAGCTTCAAGCCAGCGCCCAACTGGGCCTTGGCATAGGCATGAGCAAAATCGCGATCAAGGCCCATAACCTCGCCTGTCGATTTCATCTCTGGACCCAACACAATATCAACGCCGGAGAAACGCGCAAACGGGAAAACGGGCGTTTTGACGGCAACACGGTCCGTGATCGTGGATTGAATGTTATCGGCTCTGATAATGTCAGCAAGCTTTTCCCCCATCATCACACGGGCCGCCATTTTTGCAATCGGCGTTCCGATGGCTTTGGCGACAAAAGGCACGGTGCGACTAGCGCGTGGGTTTACTTCAAGAATGTAAACGTCACCATCTTTCACGGCAAATTGCACATTCATCAACCCAATGACGCCAATACTGCGTGCCAAGGCCTGAGACTGACGCGCAATCTCTTTGACGATGTCGGCAGATAACGAATAAGGCGGCAAGGCGCACGAGCTATCGCCCGAGTGAATCCCAGCCTCCTCGATATGCTCCATAATGCCCGCGACAAAAACGTCTGTCTTGTCTGCGACGACATCGACATCAACTTCGATTGCGTTTTGCAGATAATGATCGATCAGAACAGGATTGTTGCCAGACACATGAACGGCTTGCCCGATATAGCGGCGCAGACCTTCAACGTTATAGACGATCTCCATCGCACGACCACCCAACACATAGGAGGGGCGAATGACGACAGGATAGCCAACCTTCTCGGCGATAATTTCCGCTTCTTGGGCGCTGCGCGAAAGACCATTCGCGGGTTGCTTCAAGTTCAGTTCATGAAGGAGAACTTGGAAGCGTTCACGATCTTCGGCCAAGTCAATCGCATCAGGAGATGTGCCGAGGATGGGGATCCCAGCCTCTTGCAAAGCATTGGCAAGGCGCAAAGGAGTCTGCCCCCCAAACTGCACCATCACGCCAAGGAATGTGCCATTGGATTGCTCAACGCGCACGATTTCGATCACATCCTCAGCAGTCAGCGACTCGAAATACAAACGGTCTGACGTATCATAGTCTGTCGAAACTGTTTCCGGGTTGCAATTGACCATGATGGCTTCATACCCGGCGGCGCGGAGCGCCATAACCGCATGAACACAGCAATAATCAAACTCGATGCCCTGCCCAATGCGATTTGGGCCGCCGCCCAAGATCATCACCTTCTTTTTATCGGAAGGTTTGGCTTCACAATTTGGCGCATTGAAAGCATTGGCGGGTTCGTAACAGGAATACAAATATGGCGTCAGCGAAGCAAACTCGGCGGCGCACGTATCAATCCGCTTATAAACGGGCCGCACGCCAAGCTCGCGCCGTTGAGACGACACATCGGACTCGGTTGTGCCTGTCAGTTCAGCCAAGCGCGCATCGCTGAAGCCCATCGACTTGACGCGCTGCCAGCCTGTCAGATGACGAGGCAAGCCGTTGGCTCTCAGTTCAGCTTCTTTCGCAATAATGCCTTCGATTTGTTGGACAAACCAAGGATCATATTTACACACGACACAAATATCAGAAACGCTCATCCCGCAGCGCAAGGCTTGAGCAATTACGAGCAGACGATCCGGCGAAGGTTTGGCAAGCGCCGCATACAAAGCAGGCCTGCTGTTTTCTTCGCCTTCAATTGCTATCTCGTTCACCCCGGTCAGGCCGATCTCAAGACCGCGCAAAGCTTTTTGAAGCGACTCTTGGAAGGTACGGCCAATCGCCATCACTTCGCCAACAGACTTCATTGCCGTGGTTAGGGTTGGTTCTGTGCCGGGGAATTTTTCGAACGCAAAGCGTGGGATTTTCGTGACGACATAATCAATAGTCGGCTCAAACGACGCCGGGGTCACGCCAGTAATATCGTTCATCAGCTCATCAAGCGTATAGCCAACGGCCAAACGGGCCGCGACTTTGGCAATTGGAAAGCCCGTCGCCTTACTGGCAAGCGCGGACGAACGGCTGACACGGGGATTCATCTCAATCACGACGATACGACCATCGGCAGGGTTCACGGCAAACTGCACATTCGATCCGCCCGTATCCACGCCAATCTCGCGCAACACCGCAATCGACGCATTGCGCATGGCTTGATATTCTTTGTCAGTAAGCGTCAATGCGGGCGCGACGGTGATGCTGTCGCCCGTATGAATGCCCATCGGATCGACATTCTCAATCGAACAAATAATGATGCAATTGTCCTTGGTATCGCGAACAACTTCCATCTCGTATTCTTTCCAGCCGAGGACGGATTCCTCGACCAGCACTTCGCTCACGGGACTGGCGTCGAGGCCGCTCGCGACAATTTCGTTAAACTCGGTGCGATTATAAGCAACACCGCCGCCTGTGCCTGCCAACGTAAAGCTGGGGCGAATAATGGCGGGTAGGCCGATGTCTGCCAAAGCTTTTTGAGCATCATCCATCGTGTGAACAAGATGACTGCGCGGACTGACAAGACCGATTTTGTCCATCGCGTTGCGGAACAGCAAGCGATCCTCGGCTTTTTCAATCGCCTCGCGCTTCGCGCCGATCAGCTCGATGTTGAGGCGTTCAAGTGTGCCGTCTTTTGCCAAAGCCATCGCGGTGTTCAGCGCGGTCTGGCCACCCATTGTGGGCAGGATCGCATCGGGACGTTCCTTCTCCAAAACCTTGGTCACCATCTCCGGCGTGATCGGCTCGATATACGTCGCATCCGCAACCTCAGGGTCCGTCATGATCGTCGCGGGATTCGAGTTGATCAGAATAATTCTGTACCCTTCCGCTCTCAACGCTTTGCACGCTTGAACCCCAGAGTAATCAAACTCACACGCTTGACCGATAACAATCGGCCCGGCGCCAATGATGCAAATGGATTTAATGTCAGTTCTCTTTGGCATAGTACCTCTAGGGTTCAGGGGTCAGGATTCAGGAGTCAGGAGTCAGGAGTCAGGAAGAAGATAATTTCTTCTCTAATCCCGCAACCAAACCATTAAGCATTTTTCCAACTTCACTTAGTTCATTCGATACAGTGGCCATCTGTTCATTTGCTATGTAATCAAGATTCATCGCAATAATGAGTTGAGTTTCCAACTCTGCAGCAGAGCCATAAGCTATGTTGACGAATCTGATGTAATCCTTTGTTGATCTCTTTGACCGACCCTCAGCGATATTCGAAGGAATGGAAATGGCTGCGCGGCGCATTTGGCTTGTTAGTCCATAAAGCTCTTCCTTCGGGAAAAGCTTTGTCAGCCGATAAATCTGTGTCACCAAACTCATTGACCTCTGCCACACCTCAAGATTCTTGTGACTGAGTACGGTCATTCTTCTTTCTTCCCTGACCCCTGAATCCTGCCCCCTGAACCATTCTTCATCATTTCCACAAACCGTTCGAACAAGTAATGACTGTCGTGTGGCCCCGGTGAAGCCTCTGGGTGATATTGGACCGAGAACGCAGGCTTATCCTTCAAACGAAGTCCCTCGTTGCTTCCATCAAACAGGCTCACATGCGTGACTTCTGCATTTACTGGCAAGGTTTCGGGTATCACCATAAAGCCGTGGTTTTGGCTGGTGATCTCGACTTGGCCTGTTTGCAAATCTTTGACGGGATGGTTCGCACCGCGATGACCGCGAGGCATCTTGGTTGTCTTGGCGCCGAGCGCGAGGCCCAACATTTGATGACCAAGGCAAATACCAAACAATGGAATGCCCTTGTCCAAAATCGCACGAATGACAGGCACGGCATAAACGCCTGTTGCCGCCGGATCACCGGGGCCGTTCGATAGAAACACGCCATCGGGTTTCAGCGCAAAAATCGCTTCCGCACTTGTCTGCGCCGGAACAACCGTGACACGGCATCCCGCATTCACAAGGCAACGCAGAATGTTATTTTTCGCGCCGTAATCGATGGCGACAACGTGAAGGGAGGGCTCAGGGGGCAGGGGTCGGGGATCAGAGGAAGAATCTTCCTGACCCCTGAATCTTGAACCCTGAACCCTTTCACTCCATTCACAAACCGCTTCCCGAGTCACCTCAAGCGCCAAATCCATTCCATCCAGCCCCGGCCATGCCAAAGCTTCTTTTTTCAAGGCTTCAAGATCAAACGCACCGCTTGGCTCGTGACAGATCACACCATTGGGGGCCCCGTTGTCACGGATATGGGCGGTTAAGGCGCGGGTATCGATGCCTGAAATCCCGATGAGATTGTTTTGCTTAAGCCATGCGTCAAGATGCTCAATCGCACGCCAATTCGAGGGATCTGTTACATCCGTGCGAACGATGAGCCCTCGCGCCGCTGGCTTGCCCGTTTCAACATCGACGTTGTTGGTGCCAACATTGCCGATATGCGGAAAGGTAAAGGTGATAATCTGCCCAGCATAACTGGGGTCGGTCAGGATTTCCTGATAGCCCGTCATGGACGTATTAAAGCAAATCTCGCCGACGGATTTCCCCGCCGCGCCAAAGCCAGTGCCATAAAAAACCGCTCCGTCCGCAAGGACGAGAACGGCGGTAGGCAAATCACCTTTGGAATCAGGCGCAGGCGTGCTATTTCGTTGCTGTATGGGCGACGGTGTGATCATATGCTCCGACTTTTTATGAGTTTCAGGCCAAACAGCCAGAACTTAGGCTACCCCCCGCCCTTTGGCAAGAGAGAATTGACAGAATTTGAAAGGATACAGCCATGCTGCGCGAAGAACTGACAGAAGCCATGAAAACCGCCATGAGAGCCAAGGATGAGAAGGCCTTAGGCACCATCCGTATGGTTTTAGCCAAGCTGAAAGACCTCGACATCGCCGCCCGCCCGTCGGGCAACACGGACGGCATTAACGATGATCAGATCAAGGCCATGATGCAGGGCATGATTAAACAGCGCCGTGAATCGATTGCCCTGTACAAACAAGGCAACCGTCCAGATCTCGTGGACCTCGAAAGCGCGGAAATCGCAGTGATCGAACGCTTCCTTCCCAAACAACTGGACGAAGCCGCAACGAAGGACGCCGTAACCAAGGCGATTGCTGCTGTGGGGGCAACCTCCATCAAGGATATGGGCAAAGTGATGGGCGAACTTAAAAAGGCCTATACCGGCCAAATGGACTTCGCGATAGCTGGCCCCATGATTAAGGGCCTGCTCGGCGGGTAGGCTTATTTTCGGATACGTTATACCAGCGGACCTATGAACGGACTCATTGAAAGGGCCGCTCTCACTCACTCGCTCTGCGCCTCACGATCCTCTTGCCGGACGGGCGCTTTGTGCCTAAAGGAAAGTCCGTCCTGTCCGGCGAGAGGATCCCTCCTCGCAACCGCTCGTGACCAATAGGGATGCTTTCATTCGAGGGTTGGTATTAGCCGTTTGCTGAAACAATCAGAACAAGCCAATCATGGCGAAAGATCCTCGCAATTTATCATAAATTGAAAATGATAAAATTGAATCTATAAACAAGGGGAATGTAACTTTTTACCTATAGAATGATTTTTAAGATTCAATTTTAAAAAGACATTTTCAGGTATAGATATGGCGACATACCATCAGCACAATTTTTATGCTTTCGCCGAGTCTCCTTTTATCGCCTTTGACAAGGGATGTAGGCATCAAACACCAAGGAGAATAGCCTCCGCTTTTATCAAACAACGATCTATGAGCGATTGTGGCATTTGTTGTACGGCCATGCTTTTGGGCATCACCTATGAGGAGGCCTATACCTTGTGTTTGCCCTTTACCAACAGGCCTCGTGACGACATTGATTTTATAAAACTTCCGCTGTTGTTTTCGTGCGCGAGGAAAAAGACTCACCTATTGATGTGCGAGCCGAATGAGTTAACCAATGATGGTCTATGCGAAATAACTTATGAACGCAATAACAGGCAACATTGGCACTATATTGTTTGGGATTCTAAAAGACAAATGTATCTCGACCCCCAAAACGAACTGGCACATCACTTTTTGATACACAGATTTCTTGAACTTGGTTTTTCTGATTGCAACAGTCAAAAAATAAACTAGCAGTTTGCTGAAAAAAGCAAAAAACAAAACCGCCGATGAATATCGTGCATCATCGTTGATCATATTCTTGGCGTTTTTCGGCAAACGGCTAACACGAAGACGCACGCTTTCATTTATAAAACATGAAACTTTTCTTGGGCAAGCCGTCGCGGACGACGATTACGGGTCCCTTTGACTTCAGGACTCGGAGTTTCATTGAGAGCCCGTTCGACAACACCAGAAATGCGCATGTGATCATAGACATCCAAAAAGGGCAAGCTGTCAGTGCGAAGCATCGCCAAAGCGGTAAACCCTGACGGTTTGCCACTCTTTCCGTCATATTTGACGCGGATAACACAACAGCCCTCTCTTCTTTTTTTAATCCTTAGATCTAGGATCGGCACAGGCGCATAATAATTCACACAGGCTTTACGTCGCAGGCGAAGGCGCGGCGAGTTACATACGTAATGGATGGCAAATCCTTCACCAAAAACCTCACACTGCTTGGGCGCCACACGAAGAAAAGCCCCTTCAGGCATAGCCGATTTATTGCGGAAAGATACAACGGCAGCCAATCCCTTTTCGAGCGCTTCTTTTGCACGGGTCAGGATAATTTGAAACATATCCTCGGCTGTAACACGTTCGACTTCATTGGCAACGCCAACAAACATATCTTCTATTTTATTCTTTGCCATGTCCTCCTCCGTGTCAGAGATCGGGAGAGCAATCATATCACATTTTCAACCGAGCGTCTTGGATTCAACAATTGCATTCATCCGCCGCCGCAGGACAACTAGAGGTAAAGCATCGACTCGCAAACTATCGATATTTTCTGATGTCAGAAAAGGCTCGTCATCACGACACTCTTCACCGTTGATGTTTTTCACACCAAAGAATGCATAGCCATCAGCCGTATAGACAACGTCAATAAAACCATACGTGATGCGTTCTTTCTTCTGTGTGTGAAGAGAACAACCGACAGGCTGCTTGTTATTTTCATACGATGAATTCTCACACGATTCATCCAAGGGTCGTCTCGATAGGCCCCTTCAAAAAACTCTTCCTTGCTAGGTTCTCGTTGATAGGTACATCCACGGTGAAACAAGATGGTGTAGTCACGTCCATCGCGCCGGTCTTGCGTCAAGGCCTCACGCATAATATCCCATATTTGTTTGACATGAAGACGCGACACCTCAAATGTACCCTTATTGGCCACGCGGCGCGAAATGGTCATCAAGTGCCTGGCCTCTTCCAAACTGAGCCGCTCAGGGTCGTCTATCATAAGCCCCGCTTTATCTTTGCTCATAAAACACCTCCTTCTCGCCAGATAAAGACTGTGCGGATCATACCGCCTTTGCCAAAAACCGAATAGTCTGAAGATTGGTTAACAAAAGGCAATTGATAGTTCTCTTTGGTCAGTAAATGATTTAAAAGGATAGTTTGAACTACAGGATGTAAGATAATCGACACATGGCCACCTTCCCCCCAGCCTTTTTAGATGAACTACGCGAACGCCTCACGCTGTCCGAGGTTATCGGCAAGCGGATCAAGCTGACCCGTGCGGGGCGCGAGTTTAAAGGCTGCTGTCCGTTCCACAACGAAAAGACGCCAAGCTTCTATGTCAACGATGACAAAAAGTTTTTCCATTGCTTTGGCTGCGGGGCTCATGGTGACGTGATTGGCTTCATGATGAGACATGATGGCCAAAGCTTCCCTGAAGCCGTCGAAAGTCTTGCTCCGCAAGCTGGGCTTTCCGTTCCCAAAGACACACCCGTCGAACGCGAACAATACGACAAGCAAAAACGACTCCTTCAGCTTCTTGACCGCGCCACAGCATTTTTCGAAGATCAGCTTCACACGCCAGCGGGTCGTGAAGCCCGCGCTTATTTCCAAAAACGCGGCCTATCAGATGAAGCCCAACGTCGTTTCCGTCTTGGCTTTGCGCCCATGGATGCGCAACTTTTGATCCGCTCGCTACAAGGACAGGGCTATACACTGCCGGAAATGCTCGCCGTCGGTCTTGTCAAAAAGGCGGAAGATCGCCCAGACCATTACAGCTTTTTCAGAAACCGCGTCATGTTCCCCGTCTGTGATCGGCGCGGACAACCTGTCGCTTTTGGCGGACGCGTCATGGGCGAAGGCGAGCCCAAATACCTCAATTCTCCCGATCATGACCTCTTCCACAAAGGCAAACTTCTGTACGGCCTGTCACGCGCCCGCGCCGCCAGCGCACAAGGTCAGCCGCTTATCGTCGTCGAAGGCTATATGGATGTGATCGCACTTGCCGAAGCGGGTTATATCGGTGCCGTCGCACCACTGGGCACGGCCCTGACCGAGGATCAATTGGCGTTACTTTGGAGGATGCTGCCACCCGCCGATGCACGCGATCCAGCACGGGATTACAGCCCCATCCTTTGCTTTGACGGCGACAATGCGGGCCTGCGCGCCGCCGCACGCGCCGTTGACCGCGCCCTACCTTTACTGACCGCCACACAAACAGCTCGCGTTGCCTATCTGCCATCAGGCGAGGATCCCGACAGCTTGTTACACACATCGGGAAGATCTGCCGTTCAAAATATTCTCGACCAAGCCAAACCGATGGTCGATGTCATCTGGGATCTCGCGCTTGCAGGACGTCGGCTTCAAACGCCAGAAGATCGAGCCACAGCACAACGGGCTCTGCGGCAAAAGGTGGCCGGCATTCGCGATGAAACATTGCGCGCTCTTTATCAAGACGACATCGAAAAACGCCTCGCGACATTATTTAACTGGAATGCGCCCAAGGCCCAAAACAACACACCACGCCGAAATTGGGAGAGCAACAAGCAGAGCGGCAGAACGAATCACCCCTCGCGATTCGCCTCCCCGCCTCTGGCCCTCCCCCGTCGGCAGCCCGCCAATGCCCTTCGCCTGCGCGAGAAAGTACTTTTAGCGATTATGGTTAATCACCCTAGTCTTTTCAATGAGTTCGGGGAAGAACTGGGAAATATTGGCTTTACTTCGCCCGATTTAGAGGCCCTAAGGCAACAACTCATCGACCTTTTTGCAAGTGATTCGCACGAAACCCTTGACGTGGAGGCACTTTACCGCCATTTCTCAGGTGGAGATGCTGCAAATGGTGGGCATAGGGGATTGGCTGAAGTGCTTTCTGAGGCAACTTATATGCATGCTGGTTTTGCGCGTCCGGATCGCCCGCTTGAGCAGGCACGACAAGGTTGGAACTCCATCTGGAACAAATATTTACAAGGACAACTTCAAGCCGATGTCCAAGCGGCCAATCGCCTTTGGCACGAAGATCCATCTGATGCGAACTTAACACGCCTTATGACACTTCGGCAGCAAATGGAAAGCTTGGTTCGTAAATCGTCCGAAGAAGATGCGGACAGCAGCGAAACAGCACACTCTGAAAACGAATAGTTATTGCACGAAACGAGAGACATCAACATGGCCACGAAAAAAACTTTAAAGCCAACGACCAAAGCATCCGCCAAGGATAAGAAAAAAACCACTAAGGCAAAATCCACCCCGGCGAAGGCACCCACAAAAAAAGCTTCACCTTCTGCCAAGGCGACTCCGGCAAAAGCTTCCTCAGCAAAAGCGAAAGTGACGGCAAAGGCAAAAGTTCCGGCAAAGCCCGTGAGCAAAACGGTAAAAGCTACGCCCGTAAAATCAAAGCCAGCCCCAAAGCCCCTCCCTGCGGCCAAGGTCAGCAAGACGGTAGCAAAGAAAGAACCAGAACAAAAAGTGAAGCCCTCAAAAACAAAAAAGAACACGGTGAGGGAAACCAGTAAAACGGACGTTTCATCTCCTACAACGACGACTGTAACGGCTTCTCCTACCCCTACGTCTGCAAAACCATCCACGATCAAAGCAAATTCAGCGCCCGTTCCGACGGAAGATAATCCGCCAGAGGATGATCGCGAGGAAGCTCCCGTCATCGACACGGGGCCTGATGCCGTTAAAAAGATGCTCGCACGAGGCAAGGAACGCGGTTATGTCACCGTGGACGAAATCAATGCCGTTTTGCCGCAAGATAAAATCAATTCTGACTTCATCGAAGACACGATGGCGCTTTTGTCCGAAATGGGCATCAACGTTGTGGAAAGTGACGATGAGGAAGGCACCGCAAAAGAGGGTTCGGAAGATGGCGATTCCGACGAAGAAAACCCCAAGGGCAATGTTTCATCCGAAATTGGCCGTACAGATGATCCCGTGCGCTTATATTTACGCGAAATGGGAACCGTTGAGCTTCTAAGCCGCGAAGGCGAAATCGCGATTGCCAAGCGCATCGAAGCTGGCCGTGAAATGATGATCAGCGGGATTTGCGAATCCCCACTTACCATTCAAGCGATCCTCGGCTGGCACGATGCGCTAAACGAAGGCAAAATGCTGTTGCGTGACATCATTGATCTGGAAGCCACCTATGGCGGCGGGCCAAACAGCGAAGATGAGATGCTCAGCGAAGGCGCAAGTGCTGAAGATGAATCTGAAGCCGAAGAAGAAAAGCCAGAAGGCGAAGGCGACAATGAATATGACAGCGAGGGCGATGAAGAAAATTTGTCTCTATCTGTCCTTGAGGAAAAGCTCAAGCCGCAGGTTATGGAAACCTTCGAAAAAATTGCGGGAACCTATGCCAAGCTGTTCCGCTTGCAAACGCAACGCCATGCGACCGTCCAGAAGGGCGAAGAAATCACGCCCGCCGCAACCAAAAAGTTTGAGCAAATCAAGGATGAACTTGTCGATCTGGTTCGCACCGTTCGCCTGAACAACCACCGACTTGAACAACTGGTCCAACAACTTTACACACTCAACCGCCGCCTTCTTGGCATTGAGGGTCGCATTCTGCGTCTCGCAGGTGATTGTGGTGTGAAGCGTGAAGACTTTTTAGCGCGCTATACGCATCACGAACTTGATCGTAATTGGTTGGACGTCGTATTCAACCCCAAGGCAGAAGATAAAGCGCCAAAGATCAAAAAAGACCCCAAAGCTTCAAAAGGCAGTGAAAGATCTGCACCCAGACACATTGCGCCAAACTTGAAAGCTTGGACCAAGTTTGTTGAACGTCACGAAAATGAAGTTGATCGCCTTCGCACCGAAATTGCCGCCATCTGCGATGAAGCGGGGCTTCCTTTAGAAGATTTCAAGCGCATCGTCATGACGGTACAAAAAGGCGAGCGCGAATCCAACCGTGCGAAAAAGGAAATGGTCGAAGCGAACTTGCGCCTCGTGATTTCAATCGCCAAAAAATACACAAACCGTGGCCTCCAATTCCTCGATCTCATTCAAGAAGGCAATATCGGCCTGATGAAAGCGGTTGAGAAATTTGAATATCGTCGTGGCTACAAATTCTCAACCTATGCCACCTGGTGGATTCGACAGGCAATCACGCGTTCAATCGCGGATCAGGCACGTACCATCCGCATTCCCGTACACATGATTGAAACGATCAACAAGCTGGTCCGCACAAGCCGCCAAATGTTGCACGAAATTGGTCGCGAACCAACACCGGAAGAACTGGCGGAAAAGCTTCACATGCCGCTTGAGAAGGTTCGCAAGGTTCTCAAAATTGCAAAAGAACCCATCAGCCTCGAAACGCCTATCGGTGATGAAGAAGATTCACATCTCGGCGATTTCATCGAGGATAAGAACGCGATTCAACCCTTGGATGCCGCGATCCTTGGCAATCTGCGCGAGACCACGACACGTGTGTTATCAACGCTGACGGCTCGCGAAGAGCGCGTGCTGCGTATGCGCTTTGGTATCGGTATGAACACGGATCACACACTGGAAGAAGTTGGGCAACAGTTCAACGTCACCCGCGAGCGTATCCGCCAGATTGAAGCCAAAGCCCTACGCAAGCTGAAGCATCCTTCGCGCTCACGCAAGCTTCGTAGCTTCCTGGATACGTAAACTCCCCCCCTGTTTCTATTACCCTGCTGTCTCCCGCTCTTATGAAGGAAGACGATTTTGCTTGCCTTTTTTGTTTTTTAGATATAGATTAGATATATCGAATAATAAATAGGAGATCGATCATGAATATGCAATTTCACGCACGGCGCCATGGGCGCGGGGTTCAAGCGGGCCCCTGTCAAGTGGAACAAGACGTTATCAATCAGGAACCTGAAGCTCTCGTTTGTGAGCAACGGGTACGCGGACGCCGTGGCCAGAGCCGAAGGGGTGGCGAAGGGCATCATGGCGGCAGAGGCTCGGGTGAAGGCCGAGGTACTGGCGGTGGACGCAGAGGCCGCCTTCTAAGCCACGGAGATCTACGCCTCATCACAATAGCCTTGCTTGGGGATAAACCACGACACGGCTATGAGATCATCAAATCCATCGAGGAAAAACTCGGCGGGGCCTATGCGCCAAGTCCGGGGGTTATCTATCCCACACTCACCATGCTGGAAGAACTCGGCCATGTAACGGTCACAGCGCATGATGGCAAAAAAATGCATACGCTCACGCCCGAAGGCCAAGCCTATCTTGATGCCAACAGAGCCAGCGTCGAAGTTCTAGAAGCCAAAATGGCGACAATTCGGGCAACGTTCGGTCAGACCCCCTCGCCCGAAATCATACGCGCCATGGAAAACATGCGCCTTGCCTTACACCTCCGCCTTGCGGCGGGTCCGATGACAGCGGAAAGCACACGTACCATTGCCGAGGCTCTCGACAAAGTCGCCCTTCTAATTGAACGCCATTCAACCTAGCAAACTGCAGAAAAACACCAGAGACCAATTTTAATACCGTCACCACGGGATTGTTTTGTGTGGCCACCTGAAAGAGGTCGGCCTATGATCCCATCAACCCCTTGCCCCATCCTTTGGGGTAGAACCGAAAAAACTGGTGCTGCCGCGCGGAATTGAACCGCGGACCCCGTCCTTACCAAGAAAGACAAAAACCGAGGTTTTCTGCGGGTTGTAAAGCCGCTTCCCCCACTTTGTCCCCCATTAGATAATAGTCCGAAGGACTTTGTCGGTACCATCTATCAGATCTCTGACTTGTTCCGGTGTTGGGTCTTGGCTTTTGTTGTGGTCACAAAGGTTACGAATATCACCAAGAAATGAAACATGTCTCCATCCAGCAACATCTATCACCCCCTGCGTCTTTAATGCATCGTTGTAGTCCGCAATAGTTGGGTTTTTCTTCGTAATCTTTACGGAGTGATCCTGACAAACTTGAGCCAAATGCTTTTCCAGAACCACACCAGCAATGGCGCCAGCAGCCCTCAGGAACTTCTTTTTATGCAGTTCTCTTGCTGCGTCAATCTCGCTGTCAAATAGGTCTGCTTGAACAATTTGCTTAATCTCGAACAGGCTGCTCTCAAAGCGTGCTGCGCATGATGATAAAATAGCCAGTTGTTGTTGAAACCTTGGAATAGCTGCTTGTGAATTTACTTTAACCTCCCCGTATGACTTAACTTGTAGCCCCTGCAAAAAATCTTGAATGATATAATTTTCGTATGAAATATCTTTTCTGCCTTTTGGCTTCTCGTAGTGCATTTTGAAATCATGTACCCTGTTGGGCAAAATTTGTTCTAGCACGACTAGAGCTTCGGAGTACCATTTCTCATAAGTTTTCCCAAAGTTGGGAAGTTTATTTACATAATCGATTGAAATTTTCTTGGTTTCTGTGCTTAGTGCTTTTGCCAAATACTCGGCTCCATATGCTTCCCTTATCATAGACAGCTCAAGCCTTTCGCCCAGCGTAACCAATTTGCCTAAATCATCTTTGAACTTTTGAATGTTGTTTGCCATGTGAGGACACCCCTTTCAATTTTAGACTTGTCTATTGAGTAAGAAACCTCAACAAAATTCTTCACCTCCGCTGAGCAAAACGGCACATATAACGCTGCGCGGCGGCCTGAACCGCGTTCAAATTGTACCTTGCAAGGGTGAGTTGCCAAGGGGCAACGAGGGGGCGGCAAAGCCCCCTTCTGGCAGCCTTTATCTGGTGCCAAAACAAGAACCGCCAGAGCGTACCCCGGCGGTTCCATTTTTTTGACGGTCATCGCCTTCCCAGGCTGTACCGTGGGCAAACTGTACCACGGAACATTTTTTTGTTCAAATATCCTGGGGAGCGCGAGGGGCAAAGCCTCTCGCATACTTAAGGCGTTAACTGATCTAGCCATTTGCAAAAGAGTGTGCCACAATGCGCATCAGGGCGGCGGCTTTCGACGCGCCCACACGAGGCAGGCGGAGAAAGCCGCCCGCCTTCGATAAAAGCTTTCGGGGCAACCATGACAATGACAGAAAAAGAAATCAAAGAAGCAATTGATACAGCTATCGTGAATTACAAAGGGCAATCCCCTGAGTTAGAGCAAGCCATAGGTGCGTTGATGCTGGCAAGGCATATTGGCTGGAAACCCCTTTTTCTCATGCATGACCGCCGCACAATCGTAAAGTACGAGAAAATCCTGAAAGTTAGCTTCCGCGAGGCGGTTCGTGAGGAAGGCGAGCTTGCCTTCAAGTCCATTGCATGGGGTGCTTTCCAAGGCTGTACAAACTTCTGGAAGGCTGTAACGGGCGCTATTTCCGGCATCCGCGACAACGGGTTAAAGAAAATTTAGCGAGTGGCGTTACAGTGTACATTAAATAGCATTGACACGCCATTTTGTTAGGCGTACTGTTTCCCCATCGAAACAACCGTTCGGGGGAAGCAGCCTATGGACACATTACAAAACACCAATGAAAGCTTGAGGAACGGCGACTTGCTAGTTGCCGGCTTATTGCCTTCGCGCGCAGCCGGCGTGAGCCGCGAGCACGAAGGCGCAACAGAGGCGGTGGGTGCGACGCCGTCTAACAGAGCACCCACAAACCCCATTTTACCCGTTTACAAGCACGGTACTGACAGCCTTTTTTTGTCATTTGAGGGGGAGCTGCATCTTGAAATACAGTTTGCGCTTGAAGACCTGAAAACACTTGCACAGTCGGATGATGAAACTGAGCGTTGCAAGGCTCAATTGCCAATTCTCGATCACCTTTTTGAAGTGACGGACAAAGGGAGTCGCGGCTTTTCCTATTGTCTAAAAGACAACGCTTTCTTAATCAAATTGAGTAAGAAATCAAAATCAAAGATGCCTTTTGCTTCGGTTCAGATTTCAAGCGAGTATCTTTCTCATGTTGGATTAATTGCAGCGTATGAAGAGCTGTTAGCTGTCTTATCCTGCCTTGGTGTCATTTCGCAGGAAGAGAAGGTCAGCCGAGCTGATTTACATATAGATTTTTCTACGGACTTTGATTTCTCGAAAATCACATCAAATAACGTTGTTTGCCGCAGCAGGAAGTTTGTTTGGTATGAAAGGATACCGATCTTCACCGGATTTTCTATTGGGTTGGGAGGTGTTGTTGGATTTCGTCTCTATGATAAAACAGAGGAGCTCAGACTCCGACCGCGTCCATATTTGCTTGATATGTGGAAGGCCGCTGGTTGGGATGGAAAAACAAAAGTCTGGCGAGCCGAGTTTGAAACAAAACGTCCATTTCTTCGTCGCGTCGGAATAAACACTGTTGATAAGCTAAACCAACTTTCTCCTGTGTTTTGGGAATTCCTCACCATAGCATGGTTGCGTATTGTTCAGGAGAACACAGGGGATACACACCGAGAAAGGTGGACGAATTATGAGGTTTGGAATCAATTACACAAAGCCTTTCCGGCTGATGAACCCGCCCTATCCCTTCAGCCGTTTAATTTTTGTCGAGAGCCTTCTCCTGATTATGTTTTTAAAAATGGATTGGCCGGTATCACATCCTTTATGGCTCTGACGGGATTTGAAGACCCTAATGAGGCGGTGCAAACCTTGTTGTCAGCTGCCGACGACTATCATCGAGAGATAAGTCATGGAAAGAGCGATTTAAAAAGCTACATGGCCTGCAAAGTGGAAGAAAAAAAGAAACGGTACAACAAACTAACGGCAGGGACAGAAGCCAATGCCGAATGACGCTCTCTACACCTTTTCCGATTTGGCGGCGCGTGTGCCTCTTTGTGAGCGGTCTTTACGGACTGTTGTTGCAAGGCTTGGCTACCGCCGTCCACGCGGGGTGAAGAAGCTTTTATTCAAAGAAAATGATTTAACACAGATTATGGATTATGTGACATGCCGCTCAAACTCATTATGCCTGGCAAGCGCGGGAACAAATGTTACTACGTCCGAGGCCAGATCAACGGAAAGCGCGTTGAGGTCTCTACAGGTACGGCAAACAAAGCAGATGCTGAAAGGTTTAAGGCGGAGCTTGAAATCTCGCTCCTGAACCATTTGACCGTACCGAACAGGGTAACATTTGCAATGGCTGCCGAAAGCTATCTTGAATGGCGCAAGCCTTCTGCGCGTGATGAAAAACAGATCCGCTCCCTTGTGGGGTTGCTTGGGCAACGGTTTGTGGATGAAATCGTTCAGGATGATTTGGTTCAAGCGGCTGAAATCCTGCTGCCAAGAGCCAAACCCGCCAATATGAACCGCTGGATCATGCGCCCTGCGGCGGCAATCCTTCATCATGCGGCCAATAACAAATGGTGTGAATGGCAACGGATCAGGCTTTTCAAAGAGCCTCGTCCAAAGACCCGCGCAACCTCTCCGGATGTTGCCAAGGCTTTGATCAAGGGAGCGCCTAAGCTTGTGCAAAAGATTTTTCTGCTCTGGCTCTTCAAGCATGGGGAGCGCGTGACCGATGCGGCCAACATTGAATGGGCACGGATTGATTTTGAAGCCAAGACCTATCGGCACTATGAGCGCAAGAATGATAAATGGCGCACCGCACCTCTTGATGATGAAGTTCTTGCGCTGCTTCTTCAACATAAGAAGACTTCCAAAGATAAAAAGACAGGGGAGCTACCCCGCCATGTCTTCCCGTGGCGTTCCCGCCATAGCGTCTATAACTGGCTTATCCCTCTGCGGGACAGGGTAGGGGTGACTTTTACCCCTCACATGGCGCGTCATACTGTCGGAACCATGCTCAACGCTCAAGGAGCCTCTCTGCGCACCATTATGGATCGACTGGGCCACACGGACGTTAAAAGCTCTCTGCGCTATCAGGCGGGGGATATTGAGGTTGTGCGGGAGGCAGGAAAAAGGCTGCCGCGACTTTCTTAACACAGTAGGGGGCTTTTGCAGAAAATCCTGGGACAAGTGCCTGGACAAATCAGAACAAATCACTTAAACTTATTTTTACCCACCAAAGAGGCTCAAATGCAAAACAAATTCAAATATATAGACCTTTTTGCCGGATGCGGCGGCTTGTCTTTAGGGCTGGAACGTGCAGGTTTCTCTTTGGAGCTTGCCGTTGAGAAATCCGACATGGCCGCAGAAACCTTCTATCATAACTTTATCGAAAAGATTTCTGATGTGGCCGCGTGGAAAAAATATGCGTCAGAAACATCGTCAATTCAAGAACAAGCAAAAACAAAGTTGATAGTAAAAGAACTTGAAAAGGTTCTGAAAAATCAGGAGCTGATGCGAACTCTTCGTCAGAAGGATATAGATCTTGTGGCTGGTGGGCCTCCTTGTCAGGGTTTTTCAATGGCAGGCAAGCGCAACCCTAACGATGCGAGAAATGTTTTGCCTTGGCAGTTCTTAGAATTTGTAGAAAAAGTTCAACCAAAGGCGGTTCTTATCGAGAACGTCGCAGGCATGAGACAAACCTTTGTCAAACACAATGAGGAAGCTCCTTTTGAGCAACTTAGAAAGGCTTTGGCACAAACAGGGGCGGGATATACCGTTCAGCCCGTTTTGCTGAACGCTATGCATTTCGGAGTGCCCCAGCATCGCCCCAGAGTCATGCTCTTAGGCATTCGAAACGACATTAGCCGAACCATTGGCCTAGAGGTCTCTGAGGAAACGTGGAAGTCTGAATATGAGTTCCAAGGCAGCTTTCTTTTTGAAAAACGTCCGGCACTTGCTCCAAGGCCGACACACTCTCCTGAGAATGTTTTATCGGTTGGCAAGGCAATTTGGGATTTAGCTGAAAATGGTTATAAAGCTAA
Source organism: Alphaproteobacteria bacterium (assembly GCA_028691835.1). GTDB lineage: Bacteria > Pseudomonadota > Alphaproteobacteria > UBA9219 > UBA9219 > UBA8914. The sequence continues at coordinate 64,016 of JAQUYN010000004.1, forward strand.
AGGCTCTGATAAAAGGTATCTTGGGCAAGATGGCGCGTTTGCTCGTGACTGTAGAAATTCTTCCCTTTGGCCTTTGCCATCGGCCAGCGGAGAATTAAGGACGCAAGAGTTAAAAAACCATGTTTTTAGAAATCATGCAGACCAAATTATTTTGCGATTCCGGCTTTATCAGTATCTAAGAGATAATGGTATTCCATCACGAGTTTTGAATATCCCTGCAAAGATGACTTCTTCTTTATCCAGTAAACTTCTCGCGGTTAAAGAGGTTCTCTGGGGGGCTGCTTTTCCAGCCAAATCTCCTGATGGAGTCGTACTGGCTAGAACGCCTGATGAATTGGCTCAGCTTATCGTCGATCTCGGCACAAAGAAACATAGCCAGCGCCCGTTAAAACTGAATGAGCCCGCCCCCACTGTTGTAAGCCTTCCAGATGATTTTGTTCATCCCACAGAGCCCCGAACTTTAACCGTTCGAGAGCTGGCAAGATTTCAATCCTTTCCTGACTTCTTTGAATTCAGAGCAAAAGAAACGACAGGGAGTATGCGCCGAAGATTTGAGGTTCCTCAATATACTCAAGTGGGGAATGCTGTTCCCCCTCTATTGGCGTATGCTGTTGGTAAGGCTTTTTATGATGTCCTGTCCCGTGCCGCTGCAAAACCGTCAAAACGTTCTGTCAGAAAAGCTGCATAAAATCTTCTTTCGGGAAGTTTCAGGAAGTGGCGGCGGCCAGAATTCGCTTCAGTTCACTGACTTTCATCGAGAGAAGCACTTCCAACACCTCAGGAGAACACCCAAGATTTTCTTCTATATGATGGGTTACTCCGCCGCTAAATGCATCTGGAAAATTGTGAAGAAAAAATTCATTTATGCAGCGCGCAATTCCCTGATGTGTTGGCTTTCCCCAGTAGTTTCCTCCAGTCATATTTCTCACTCGTAAAACACTTAGTGAATTGGACTTCGGGGGACATGTGATAGTAGGGACGGTCACAAACGCATATGCAAAACGTCTAAAAGATGTCGGGTTTACTCCTTGAATACCCACAGAAACGTGGGGTATACGAAATGAAGAAGAGTTATAGATAAGATCCCACAGCATTGGAATCTGTGCATTATCATTCCAGTTCGTTTTGCACTGTACGACGGCCACATCTGTTTTATGAAGTCGCTCTGATATTGCAATATTTATCTTATCGATGCTTATGTCAGTCCCAAGCCCTTCTTGTGAAGTTCTATAAACAATAATATCTGACTCTGTATTTGTCTGGTGGTTTGATATTGTAACTGTAAGGGCATTATTGACGATTTTAGGAACAAATTGTTTGTTCTGTCGCGTGGCAATAACGTCGGTTCCCCAGAAAATAAGATTCAAATACCAAGCGACCAAACATTCCCATGCCGCCCCACCGCCTGACACTGAAGCCTGTCCTCTCCCTTCAACTCGGTTTGAGCGGAACAAATTAGAAAGATGCTCTCCCAAGCGAAAGAGTTTCTCAGGCGTAGCTTTACCAGAGCACAAACGACTGATTTGTGGTTCCCATACAGCCCACCCCTTTTGGAAAGAGTTTGTTTCTGCAAGCTTTATTAAAATCTTTAGGCGAAAAATATCCAGAGGTTTCATCGGGGACGACTCGGTTGTTATTTCTTCTTGCGAGTATAGGGTAATTTAAAGCCGAGTCCAGCTAGGCTCCATGGAGATTTGTTTAAAAGGCATTTTCTTCCCCCACTTTTCCCCCACTTTTGGGCGATGTTCTTGCAAAGTTCTGCATATTTGCGCCGATGGGGTCATCGGAACAATCGGGAAAGCTTGCTGATTTTATTGGAAAACTGGTGCTGCCGCGCGGAATTGAACCGCGGACCCCGTCCTTACCAAGGACGTGCTCTACCCCTGAGCTACGGCAGCGAATGACGTGAGAGGTGGTATTTGCCACACTCCTTGGATTTGCGCAAGAATCCTTTACACGTTTCTGACGGCATAAATCGTAATTTTGCATATTTGCGACAATTTTCGGCATAGTTCATGGTTAAACAGGCGGCCTAATCTCGACGAAATGCTGTCACAAAACTACAACGAGCCACCGGGCTTAAAGTTCATCTTGACGCCGGCGCGCTCCCATTTCTGGTTGGCTTCTTTCGAGGTTGCAATATATTGCTGCGCCGCTGCAGACTGCAGAACCTGACCATAGTCT
>JAQUYN010000005.1 GCA_028691835.1 Alphaproteobacteria bacterium
CCATAGGGACCTACGCGAACGGTAATCGGCATCTGTGTTTCAGGATCGGGCCCAAGATCACGCGGGGCCATTCCTTGACCGGAAGCTTCATCCTTCGCGCTGCCCGCCACGACGAGCGGGCGCGTGTTCTTACAAGCCGGATAGTTGGAGCACCCAATGAAGGCGCCGAATTTGCCAAGCTTCAGTCCCATGCGTCCATCGGCGCAAAGTTTACATACGCGTGGATCGCTGCCGTCTTCTTGCATTGGGAAGAAATGTGGACCAAGGACCTCATCAAGCTTATCGATAACGTCGGAGACTTTCAGATCTTTTGTGTCGGCAATTGCGTTTGAGAAATCAGCCCAAAAACCATGCATGACTTTTTTCCAGGCAAGACGACCATCAGATATTTCGTCGAGTTTCTCTTCAAGATCAGCGGTGAAGTCAAACTCAACATATGTGCCAAAGTAATTTTGAAGGAAAGCTGTAACGATGCGGCCTCGGTCTTCTGGAATAAAACGTTTTTTGTCTAACTTGACATAATCGCGATCCTGCAAAACCTGCATAATGCTGGCATATGTGGACGGACGGCCAATGCCTAGCTCTTCAAGTTTTTTAACAAGACTTGCTTCGCTATAGCGTGGTGGGGGCTGTGTAAAATGTTGCTCGGGCTTGATATCTTGTTTATCCAGAGCGTCCTTTTCATTAACAGGGGGGAGGCGGCGGTTGTTTTCATCCGTCTCAGTGACATCTTCATCGCGATCATCCGAATAGACCTTGAACCAGCCATCGAACACGACAGTCGAACCCGTGGCGCGGAAGGTCGCTTTATTGTCGCTGACAATGTCAACAGCAACTTGATCAAGAACGGCGCTTGCCATCTGACAGGCCATCGTGCGTTGCCAGATCAACGTATAAAGACGTAACGACTCGCCATCCAAATAGCGTGCAATTTTGTCAGGGCTACGTGACATATCTGTGGGACGGATGGCCTCGTGAGCCTCCTGCGCGTTTTTAGCTGTCGATTTGTAGATACGGGGCTCATGTGGCAAATATTCTTTGCCGAAATCCTTGGCGATGACATCGCGTGCCGCAGCAATGGCTTCCATCGAAATCGAAACACCATCCGTACGCATATAAGTGATTAGACCGACAGTCTCACCACCAATATCAATACCTTCATAAAGAGATTGAGCTGTGCGCATTGTGCGCGTTGCCCCCATGCCAAGCTTGCGTGAGGCAACTTGTTGTAGCGTTGATGTTGTAAAGGGCGGATATGGATTTCGGCGGCTTTGTTTTTTCTCGATGTGCCCGACTTGATAGCTCAACTGGTTGAGCATCATCAGTGTCGCTGTGGCCTCGGATTCTGTGCCGATAGCAAATTTATCCAGTTTTTTGCCATTGAGATGCGTTAAATGTGCAGGGAGAATTCCCCCGGTTGGTGTCTTAAAGATACCTTCAAGAGTCCAGAATTCCTGTGCTCTGAAGAGTTCAATTTCGGACTCGCGGTCGCAGATCAAGCGAAGGGCAACGGATTGAACCCGTCCAGCAGATTTCGATCCGGGCAGTTTGCGCCACAAAACAGGCGAGAGAGAAAACCCAACCAGATAGTCAAGTGCCCGTCGAGCCATATAGGCATCGACTAAACTTTGATCAATCTCACGTGGATGGGCGATGGCGTCAAGAACCGTCTTCTTGGTAATTTCATTAAAGGTAATGCGATGAACCGGGGTCGATTTAAGAAGATTCTTTTCTTTCAAGACTTCATGTACATGCCATGCGATAGCTTCCCCCTCACGATCCGGATCTGATGCAAGATAAACTTCATCAGCTCCTTTAATAGCTTTGGTGATTTCAGAAACAGGGCGGCTGGCGCGGTCGCCAAGCTCCCAATCCATGACAAAGTCTTCGGCAGGACGCACTGAACCATCACGGGGCGGCAGATCGCGGATGTGACCGAATGAAGCCAAGACCGTATAGTCCGATCCCAGATATTTATTAATGGTCTTCGCCTTAGCTGGCGACTCCACGATCACGAGTTTATGCGACACAGACTTCCCTTTTTGATTATCTATCCTATTAAAGCGACCTTATGCCCTGGCTGGCGATCCAGCCTTCCGGCAAGCTCTAATTCGAGCAAGACAGTTAGCACAAGGGGCAATGACAATTGACACTGACGGACGAGTTCGTCAACTGATACTGGTGAAGTGCTTAGATTCTCTATGATTTTTTCCCTCGATTGTTCTAAAAAGGCCTCGTCAACCTGCATGGGAGGTTCATTATAGGGGATGGGGGGGGCTTCGGCAAAGAGCTGCTTGGGTTTATGGATGTGTTCTAGAATATCAGCCGTGCTTTCGGTTAGAATGGCCCCTTGTCGTATAAGGTCGTTCGTCCCATTGGCTCGTGGATCAAGGGGAGACCCCGGTACGGCAAAGACTTCACGCCCCTGTTCAAGGGCCATGCGCGCTGTAATCAGAGAACCAGAGCGCCGTGCAGCTTCAACGACGATGACACCGAGGCTTAAGCCCGAAATCAAGCGATTTCGTCGTGGAAAGAGGTTGGCGCGGGGCTCACATCCGATATATTGGTCGGAAACGATGCACCCTGTCTCGATAATTTTCTGATATAGGGAACGGTTTTCCTCGGGATAAATGACATCCACACCACCGGCTAATACTGCGACAGTTCCCGTTGGGATTGCTTGCGTATGCGCTGCCGTGTCAATACCCCGTGCAAGACCTGATGTGATCACGAAGCCCAGTTTGCCGAGATCATGAGCGAGACGTTCGGACATCTTGCGTCCATTAAGGGATGCATTGCGTGCCCCCACAATACCAATTTGTTTTTTATGAAGAAGATTGGCTGTCCCCAGCACGGCTAACACTGGCGGCGCATCTTCAATAGCGGCCAGCGCTTCAGGATAATCCGGTTCGCACGACAAAATAAGCCGTGCACCCAACTTGTCGCAAGCTTTAAGCTCTTTTTCAACTGAGGCAAGTGAAGCGGCAATGAGTGGCTTGGCACGTCCCCCGCGTCGAGACAAATCCCCTAGATGTATTAAGGCTTCGCTTGCGCTGCCATAGCGGCGTAACAGTTGCCGAAAAGTGATGGGACCAACCTGTTCCGTTCGTGAAAGGCGAATCCAGTTAAGACGCTCTGATTCAATTAGGCTGGTTTTATTCATCCTTCTTCATTTCGCAAATTTGGGGTTCAGTGCCTGTGATAAGGCGGCGAATATTGTCTTTGTGTGTAAAAAAGATCAATAAAATGACAGCTCCGCATAACCATAAATACTGTTCTTGATGGAAAACAATGAGCCAGAGAGGTGTATAGGCAATGGCTATCAAAGCGCTTGCCGAGGATATACGGATTAGGAAAACGACCGCCATCCATGAAAGCATGGCCGCCAAAGCAACAGAAGGGGAGAGTGCGACAAAAACACCAAGTGCTGTTGCGACACCTTTGCCCCCTCTCAATTTTAGCCAAACAGGGAATACGTGACCAAGGATTGCCGCGAATGCAGCATAGCTTGCATATTCTGGCGCCCAAAGAAGGGCCAGTGAAGCGGCTAAAGTTCCTTTGAGTAAATCAAGCAAGAGCGTGAGAGCTGCTAGTTTTTTGTTGCCTGTGCGTAATACGTTTGTGGCGCCAATGTTCCCTGAACCTATTTTCCGAATATCACCGGCACCCATAAGTTTAGTCAAAATCAACCCAAACGGAATACTACCAAGAAGATAAGCTATAAGAACGATGATGACAGATTGTATCATTTGAAAACCCCATAGGAGAGTAATTTATTTGACAAGAAGATCCAAACAAGCCATGCGCACCGCAACGCCCATTTCCATTTGCTCGAAAATGACACTAAATTGAGGGTCATCTGCAAGCTCACTTGTAATTTCGACACCACGGTTGATGGGCGCAGGATGCATAACGATAACGTTCGGTTTGGCAAGTTTAAGGCGGTCATGATTGAGGCCGTATTGGCTGTGATATTCTGCTTCGGATATTTTGAACTCATTGGCCGTCAGACGTTCATTTTGAATGCGAAGCATCATAATAGCATCTGCGTTGTCGATGGCTGATTCAAAACGATCACATTTAACGACACCCAAGGATTGATAATCTGTCAGCTCAAATTGAGGAGGAGAGAAGAAACGCACTTCGGCCCCCATTTTATTGAGGAGTAAGGCATTCGATTTTGCAACTCGGCTGTGCTTGATATCACCGCAAACAGCGATTATTAAGCCATCAAGTCGTCCTTTGCGCCGAACGAGAGTCAAGGCATCAAGCAAAGCCTGCGTAGGGTGTTCATTTTGTCCGTCTCCGGCATTGATAACCGAGCCATCGACATAATTGACAGCCATTTTAACAGCTCCGTCTTCAGAATGACGGATAACAAATCCATCGACGCGCATGGCATTGATCACGCGCATGGTGTCAGACAGAGTTTCTCCCTTTTTCATTGAACTTGATTGGGCGGTAAAATTGATAACGTCGGCACCCAAACGCTTGGCAGCAAGTTCAAAAGAGGTGCGCGTTCTTGTCGAGTTCTCAAAGAACATATTAACAATGGTTTTTCCGGCTAATTTGTCAGACTTCTTTTGATTAGTTCGGTTGCGATCAGCATAGGCATTAGCAAGATTAAGAATAGTTTCAATATCATGTCGAGAAAGTTGTTCAATTCCATATAGGTGTCGATGATTAAATAGGGTTGGCATAAGCGTAGGCTCCTGAAAAGACCATGATACTGTCATACTATAGGACTCCTGTCCGTCTGAGACAAATCTATTTGTTGCGTTCCTATACCCTTCTTTGATAAGTCCGTTGTATGACATACCCATCGCAAGACGACATTGTGCGTGTGCTGACCGGCATTGCGCTTCCCCATTCTGATATGGACATCGTAGAGGCAGGCCTCATTTCTGACCTGTCTGCGACACAGGCGGACGGCGGCCTCCACGTTCAGCTCGTTTTGGAAATTGATCCCGCGCAGGCAAAGATGATGGAAACGGTGCAACACATGGCTCAGGCTGCCATAAAAGGCATCGCAGGCATATCGGACGCTACGGTCATTCTCGCTGCGCATAAACAGGCTCCATCTGGCTCTAAACCTGCGGCAAAAAAAGAAACGCCTTTCAAGCAAATGCTGCCAGAAGGGATTAAAAGCGTTGTTGCTGTTGCGTCAGGGAAGGGGGGGGTCGGAAAATCAACAACAGCCGTTAACCTCGCCATGGCATTGGCGCAGTCAGGGCTGAAAGTTGGCCTGCTGGATGTTGATGTTTATGGACCTTCGGTTCCACGTATGCTTGGGGCGATACAGGAAGTTGAACAGGACGAAAAGGGGAAGCTTTTGCCGATTATGGCGAATGGACTTGCTTCCATGTCAATCGGTTATTTGGTTCCAGAAGATGCTCCGATGATTTGGCGTGGACCTATGGTTCATGGTGCGATCAAGCAGATGCTTTTTGACGTTGCCTGGGGAGAAAGGGACGTTTTGATTCTTGATATGCCACCAGGGACGGGGGATGCGGCTTTGTCCGTTGCACAACAACTCCCTCTGACCGGCGTTGTTATTGTATCGACGCCCCAAGATATTTCATTGCTTGATGTGCGTAAAAGCATTGCGATGTTTCAAAAGGTCAATGTGCCTATACTTGGTATGATTGAAAACATGAGTTATTTTGAGTGTCCCCATTGCCACGAGCGGACGGATCTTTTTGGCCATGGGGGAGTCCTTCGAGATGCGGAACGTCTCGGTTTACCCTTTTTGGGGCAAATTCCACTAGATTTGGTCGTTCGCGAATCTTCTGATGCAGGGACCCCCATCGTGGCCCAACAGCCAACGAGTCCTTTGGCTGTGCATTATTTAGAGATTGCGGCGAGGATTGCAGAAATAACAACCCTCGAATGAAAGCCTCCAATCAGGTCACGAGCGGTTGCGAGGCGCAGAGCGAGTGAGTGAAAGCGACCCTTTCAATGAGTCCGTTCATAGGTCCGCTGATATAAGCCTCCCTTAGCTGATTTCTCTAATCATTATGTCTAATCATTAAAGGAGTTATGGGGGGCCGAGGCTGAGGCTGCAAATTGATCATTGCTGTTGTTGTCCGAGGCTTGATCAAACGCTTCTTGGATGATCATACGCAGCTTGACTCGGGCTGCCATGCGATCTTGTACAGCCTTTGGCAGATCCGTCATTTTCAATACGTTTTTTTTCAAAAGAGCCATAACGACATCTTCGACGGCACGGGCCATTTCACCATCTGTCCGACGCAATTCGGACAAGGTCTCTTCGATTTTGCGTGGGTCCTGCCCATTTTTTTCGAGAAATGTTGTGAGATCAGGATGATTGTACGGAATCATCTCCGCACCGTGTAAGGCCTGTACGGTGGCGCGAGTTATCTTTCCGCTGCTATCCCTGACTATATATGGCATGAGGTTGACTAAACGGTGAACGAAGGCACAGTTATTATCGCACACGAACCTTTTAACTTCCTTAACGTGATGGCGGGCCAATAAGTCGTGGACAACTGTAATAAGGGGGTTTCTTTTTGGCTCGGGACGCATTAAAAAGCGGCTCTTCTATTATCCATACCCAATCAGGAGTGTCCTTTCCATGGCCGATACATCTTCAGGTGAAGTTTCCAGCGAACGTTTGCGCTCATTCATTTTACGTATTGAGAAACTTGAAGAATCCAAGGCAAGCGTGATGGAAGACATTAAGGATGTCTATGGCGAAGCCAAGAGCACTGGGTTTGACGTTAGAATCATTCGTCAGATTATTCGCCTCCGCAAAGTTGAGATTGAAAAGCGTCGCGAAGCCGAAGAACTTCTTGATCTTTATAAATCTGCGATAGGGATGGAATAGGGATTACCTTGACCTCAGGGACGAAGCTTTCTATTTCTAAAGGAAAGAAAGGAGGGCTTATCTATGTTCACGCTTTCCAAGCTGATTGGTAATTGTATCGAGCCTGCTACTTTTTTGACCTTATTGACTTTCTTTGCGTTGGCGCTGCAGTTGACCCACAGCTCATGCGCGAAAGTCTTTTCCCGTCGCATGCTGCTTTGCATGGCGGCATGTCTTTTTTGTCTTGCCCTTTTGCCTTTGGGGATGTGGGCGTTGGTTCCCTTAGAAAACCGTTATGCGAAATTAAGCTTGCCTGAAAACGTCGATGGCATCCTTATGCTGACAGGGGATGAAGCCCCCGGCTTATCCGAAGCGCGTGGACTGGCTGTAGCGGGGTGGGCATCGCAGCGTTATATTCATTTGGCGCGGTTGGCTCAGAAATACCCTGCCGCGAAACTTGTCGTTGTTGGCGATACACGGCCCCTAAGTCCGTCACAGAAAACAACAACTCAAGATATTGCCCGCGATATTCTTCAAAATATTGGTGTTCCACTCGAGCGCGTCATCTTTGAGAAAGCTTCACGTAACACGCACGAAAATGCTCATTTTAGCAAAAACCTCATCAATCCCGCGCCACAAGAAACTTGGGTTGTGGTTACGATGGCTCCACATCTGCCGCGAGCGGTCCTCTGTTTTCTTCATGAAGGTTGGCGCGTTATTCCGTCGGCCTCGGATTATTTAACCGATGGTAAGATCACGTTGAGGTTGTTTACGCACATGTCTTCGAACCTTGATCTTCTCAACTTGGCGGCACATGAATATTATGGACTTTTTTCTTATTGGATGTTGGGCTGGACGGATTCGTTATGGATTTGAAATTTTTTTTGATTAGCCTTTTCTGTCTGCTTTCTCTGCCGACGCAGGCTCAAGATGCTCGTACGTTTTCTCTTTGGGTTGATCAATTTTCCCAAGAAGCCATCGCACGGGGCATTTCACAATCAACCTTGCAAAGTGCAGTGCCGTTGATGATGTATGATCAAAGTGTGATCGATCTTGATCGCAAGCAACCAGAATCTAAGGTTACGTTTGCGCATTATCTTAAAAACACACTTCCTAAGTCCAGGATCACTCAGGCACGTGAGCTTTTGTCCGACAATCTTGCCGACTTAAATTTTCTTGAAATGAAAACGGGCGTTCCATCCACCATCATTGTCGCATTGTGGGGAATTGAGAGTAATTTTGGCCAGAACATGGGTGACAATGATGTGCTTACCTCTCTTGCGACACTTGCTTATGAGGGGCGCCGCGCTGCTTTTTTTAAAGAGGAGTTGATTCAAGCTCTTGCTATTATTCAGGAAGAGGGGCTGCGTCCTGAAACGCTTAAAGGATCTTGGGCCGGGGCCATGGGGCAGTGTCAGTTTATGCCTTCAACATATCGTCGCTTCGCTATCGATTATTATCGTGATGGTTCAAAAGACATATGGAACGATACTGGTGATGCGCTGGCCTCGATTGCAAACTATCTTTCTGCAGAGGGCTGGACGCCCGGCATGAGGTGGGGCGGGGCCGTGAAAGTGTCTCGTTCTGTGCCTCAGGATCAGGTGGGATTGGCCGTTAAAAAAAGTTTGCGTGCGTGGCGTGCGTTGGGGGTCATCCCCTTGTCTGATAAGGATTCAACGCTTCCTTCATTGGGACTTTCGTTAATTCAACCGGATGGTTCCTCAGGGCGAAGCTATCTTGTCACAGAAAACTTCCGGGCATTGATGCGTTGGAATCGTTCGACCTACTTTGCGACCACCGTTGGCCTTTTCGCCGACCAGATAGGCTCAGACTAACAAAATAGTGTGTTTTATAATAAGATGTTACAGGCTGGCTGTTATCGCGTATTGCGTCACATGACGTAAAACTATAGACAGTTTGTGATGTTTTTTGACAATGCCCCACAATCATGGCCAGCATCTTGGTATGTTTTTTGAGCCAAGCGCTTCAACAAGGCTTCAACGGTCCCTAAAGAGGTTACATGAGGACATACTTCCGTATTATTGGATTATTTGCTGTTATTGCATTGAGCGCCTGCGGTGGGGGGCGTGGACCCGCGCCTTCCGCTAAGCAACGGACAAGTACGGGGGACAGTGGTTATTACAAAGTTGGAAAACCATACCAAATTAAAGGCAACTGGTATTACCCGAAAGAAGATTACAGTTATGATGAAACTGGGATTGCTTCTTGGTATGGGGCCGATTTTCATAATCAGGCAACGGCGAATGGCGAAATTTATAATAAAAATGAGCTCACAGCCGCCCACAAAACGCTACCAATGCCAAGTTTAGCGCGCGTGACAAATCTTGAAAATGGTCGGTCAATTGTTGTTCGAGTGAATGATCGCGGACCTTTTTCCGGGGCACGTGTTATAGATGTATCTCAACGTGCCTCTCAGCTTTTGGGGTTTGAAAGGCAAGGGACCGCCAAGGTCCGCGTGCAGGTTCTTGCCGATGAAAGTAAGGCTATTGCCGATGCCATGCGCACTTATGGTGGTTCGGCCTCCTCTGCGCAGGTGAGTGTAGCGTCCTCTACGGTTTCAGACTCATCTGTCGAAGTGGCATCGTTGGGGCATCCAGAATATAATACGGCCTTTACGACGCCAGTTCAGCCTCAGGCTTTGCCGCCGATACAGGCCGTTCACCCTGTTGCCGAGTATGTGCAGGTTCCGGTTTCAGGAGCGAATCTGATCTATGTGCAGGCAGGAGCGTTTACCAATAAGGATAATGCCAGCCGCCTGCAAAAGAATTTACAAAAAGTAGGGCAAACAAGGATTGCCGAAGCGCAGGTGAAGGGTGTTCAATATTACCGTGTTCGAGTCGGTCCAATTGCTACTGTTGCAGACGCAGATAAACTTCTGAAACGCGTTCTTGGTTCTGGTGCAGATAGCGCCCGCATCATTGTTGATTAACAAGGGAGATTCCTTCGGTATGAAAAGATGTTTGATCACGTTAGCCTTGCTTTTACTTCCCCTTACAGCCATGGCACAGGAAGCAACATCTGTTGTCTCTCCGTTGGAAACGTTGGCTAAGCAAGCCATCATTGTGGATGCCGAGACGGGTGATATTCTTTTCGAGAAGGAGGCTGACACAAAAATGCCGACTTCATCGATGAGTAAGGTGATGAGCATGTTCATTGTCTTTGATGCTATCCGGCAGGGCAAGTTGAGTCTCGACAGCATCGTTACGGTCAGCGACGCTGCACGCAGTCAGGTTGGATCTCGCATGTTCATAAATGCGGGGCAGAAAGTTAAAGTTGAAGATCTTGTACAAGGTGTCATTGTTCAATCTGGAAATGATGCCTCTGTAGCGTTGGCTGAGGCCGTATCGGGAACCGAAGCAAGCTTTGCAGAGTTGATGAATGCCAAAGCGCAGGAACTTGGTCTTAAGAACACACATTTCACAAATGCGACAGGCCTTCCTGATCCCGATCATTATTCTTCGGCACGAGATTTGGCTACACTTTCTATCGCGCTGATTAAGACGTTCCCAGAGTATTATCATTTCTACAGCCAGAAAGAGTTTACCTTCAACGGGATCAAACAGGGTAACCGCAATCCGCTTTTGTACCGCAATATCGATGTTGATGGTGTCAAGACGGGACATACGGATGTCGCTGGGTATGGGTTGATCTCTTCGGCTTTGCGCGAAGGGCGGCGCATTGTCGTCGTCGTCAATGGCCTTTCCAGCATGCAAGAACGTGCCGATGAACCTGCAAAGTTGATCGAATGGGCCTACCGCGAATTCGGCATGTATTCTTTTCTCAATCCTGAAGAAGCCATTGGAGAAGTCAAAATTTGGCTCGGCCTTATCCCGACTGTTAAAGTTACGCCAGAAAGATCTGTGCAGCTTTGCTTGCCTCGGTCTGCGAAAGAAAATGTCAAGATTGACTATGTCGTGAATGCTGAGACGCCAGCACCGATTACCAAAGGGCAAGTTCTTGGTAAGGCAACATTGACGGTTCCAAACAAGCCACCGATTGAAGTTGCTCTTCTTGCCGTTGAAGATGTTGGCAAGCTCGCCCTGCCGCAAGCTTTGTGGGTCAAGTTTAAACGCGCCATCGGGAAGGAATAATGTCTGATGAGTAGTGGTCGTTTCATCACGCTTGAAGGCGGCGAGGGGGCCGGAAAATCGACGCAAGTCGCTTATTTAGTCGCGTTTCTCAAAAGCCGGGGCATCCAAGCCGTTGCGACGCGTGAGGTCGGTGGCGCGCCGGGCGCAGAGGATATAAGGCAGCTTTGGCTTTCCAAGCCGCAAGGATATTGGGACCCTTTGACCGAAGTCTTCTTGATTATGGCGGCGCGGCGCGAGCATGTGAAGAAAACGATTCTTCCCGCGTTGGAAGCTGGCATATGGGTGATCTCTGATCGTTATATTGATTCAACGCGGGCCTATCAAGGGATTGGTCTTGGTCTTGGTATCGATAAAATTGACTCGATCTATCACCAGATCGCCGGTGATTTTTGGCCTGACATGACGTTGTTGCTTGATCTTCCAGTTGCGACAGGTCTGGCCCGGATGGCAGCGCGCAGTGGCAAAACGGATCGTTATGAACAGCAAGATACGTCCTTTCACGAAACGTTGCGTCATGCGTATTTGAAACTTGCTGCAAGTGAGCATTCCCGTTTTGTGACGATTGATGCTGCTTGTGATGCCGCCACTGTTCGCGCCCACATCGAAAAAGCTGTCGGCAATCTAATCGAGGCCGCATAACGTGAGTGACATTCCCGCCCCGAACCAAAGTCTTGCTGTAATAGGGCATGAGGCCGCGAAACGGCAAATTGAAGCTGCCTATGCAAGTGGGCGGATGCACCATGCTTGGTTGATCACGGGGGAGGCTGGGATTGGTAAAGCCACGTTCGCGATGCACATTGCGCACATGATCCTGTCAGGCGGTGAAAATAAGTTTGGCCGTTTTAATCCCGAGCATCAGGCCGCACGCCTGATTATGTCGGAAGCCCATCCGGATTTGTTTGTTCTTCGTCGTCCCTATGACGACAAAGCGCGACGGTTCAAAGATGTTATTCCCGTTGAGGACGCCCGTAAGCTTGGCCCTTTTTTGAGTATGACGGCTTCCTATGGTCATGGACGAGTCGCCTTAATCGACGAAGCTCATACGCTGAATCGTAATGGACAAAATGCAATCCTCAAGATGATTGAAGAGCCTCCGACGGGGGCAACCATCTTGTTAACAGCAACGACAGTTGGCGCATTGCTGCCAACAATCCGATCCCGTTGCCGCGTTCTCAAATTGGACCCCCTTAGCAATTCTGAACTGGATGTTGTGTTGGCCCGTTTGAGTATTGATGTGCCAGAGGATCAGCCCAAGGATAAACTTTATCAAGCTGCACATGGAAGCATAGGCCGTGCTCTGTCGCTGATTCAAACAAATGTACTCCCACTTTACCAAGAGATTTTAACAATTCTTACGGCTATGCCGACTTTGGACCTTGTCCGTGTGCATAAGCTGGCAGATGGGATCGGGCGCAAGGATGAAAGTGAAACTTATCTCGCCCTGACAAGTCTGGTGGTTGATACCCTGCGCGAGGCGGTACTTTGTGCCGCTCAAGGCAAGTCTGATCCAACGGGCCTGGCCGTGAAAATGGCTGGGAGCGGGCGACTTGATAAGGCGTTGGATATATGGGACAACACAAGGCAGACTTTCGCAATGACAGAAAGTGCTAGTTTAGACCGTAAGCTGGCACTGATTAATGCGCTTTCAGCGATCAGTCGCGAAATGGCCTAAGACAGCCTAAGATAAAAGATGGGAAACAGGAAACCGGACAGATGAAAAAGTCATATTACATTACGACGCCGATTTATTACGTGAACGACATTCCCCACATCGGCCATGCTTATACGACGATGGCGTGCGATGCGATGGCACGTTTTAAGAGACTTGATGGTTATGATGTCATGTTTTTGACTGGCACGGATGAACACGGCCAGAAAATTGAAAAGGCGGCGCATGCCGCAGGATTAGAGCCCAAAGCTTTTACCGACAAAGTTTCGCAGAACTTCCGCGATCTTGCCAAAATGATGAATTATTCGAACGATGATTTTATCCGTACGACGGAAGAACGCCATTATAAAGCTGCGCAGCATTTGTGGCGTGAGCTTCTTGCCCGCGATGAAATCTATCTCGACAAATATGCTGGTTGGTATGCCGTGCGTGATGAAGCTTATTATGGTGAAGATGAGCTGACGGATGGACCCAACGGCAAGAAGATCGCGCCCTCTGGCGCGGAATGTGAATGGGTCGAAGAAGAAAGTTATTTCTTCCGCCTGTCCAAATGGGGCGACAGGCTTTTGCAATTCTATAATGAAAATCCCGATTTTATTCTACCGCATAGTCGCCGCAATGAAGTCACGAGTTTCGTCAAGCAAGGGCTTCGTGATCTTTCTGTTTCGCGCTCAGCGATCAAATGGGGCGTTCCTGTTCCGAATGATCCAAAGCATGTCATGTATGTCTGGCTTGATGCGTTGACAAACTATATGACTGCCGTCGGTTATCCCGATACGCAAAGCGATGCGTATAAGAAATTTTGGCCAGCTGATTTGCATATGGTTGGCAAAGATATTTTGCGTTTTCATGCGATCTATTGGCCGGCGTTCTTGATGGCCGCAGGGCTTCAGCTGCCCAAGCACGTTTTTGCGCATGGTTGGTGGACCAACGAAGGCCAGAAGATTTCTAAATCGCTTGGCAATGTCATCAATCCTCATGAGCTGATTGAAGCGTATGGTCTTGATCAAACACGTTATTTTCTCTTGCGTGAGGTTCCCTTTGGCAATGATGGCGACTTTTCACGGGCTGCGATGATTGCCCGCACGAACAGTAATCTTGCCAACGATCTTGGGAATCTCGCTCAACGTTCGCTTTCGATGATTGCTAAGAACTGTGGAGCAGTTGTTCCTAAATGTGGTGAGTTTAATCAGGCAGACCATGTGCTTTTGAATAAAGCCTATGGTCTGCTTGACCACGTGCGTCGCGAGATGGACGTTCAGGCCTTCCACAAAGCATTGGATGCAATCTGGCTTGTGATCGGAGATGGCAATCGCTATGTCGATGAGCAGGCACCTTGGGCGCTGAAAAAGGCAAACCCTGAGCGTATGGAAACGGTGCTTTATGTGCTGGCCGAAACCCTACGTTGTGTCGCAATTCTTGTGCAGCCCTTTATGCCCGATTCTATGGGCAAGATGCTCGATCAGCTGGCTGTACCGGATGAGGCCCGTGATTTCACGTTGTTGACAAAAGAGCATGCCTTGAAATCCGGCACGCCGCTTCCGACGCCATCCGGTATCTTCCCGCGCTTTGTGGAAGAGGTAAAAGAGTAAAGATGTTTGTCGATAGTCATTGCCATTTGGATTTCGAGCAGTTCGACTCTGATCGTGACGTTTTTGTTGCGCGCGCACGTGCGGCTGGCGTTGAAAGAATACTCACAATATCGACGTGTATATCAAATTTCCCCAAAGTTTTGAAAGTTGCAGAAAGTTACGGCGACGTCTATTGCAGCGTTGGGGTTCATCCCCATGATGCCGAAAAAGCGGGGGAGCTTATTACGGCGGACGAGCTTGTCAAATATCTCGATCACCCGAAGGTTGTCGCGATTGGTGAAACCGGCCTTGATTATTTTTATGAGTATGCGCCGCGCGAAGCCCAGCAGCGTAATTTCCGTCAGCATATCCGCGCTTGTATTGCCTCTGGCGTGCCGTTGATCGTTCATACTCGCGATGCCGAGGACGATACAATCCGTATCCTTAAAGAAGAACGCACGGGGCACGAAAGCGAACTGCGCGGCGTGTTGCACTGTTTTAGCTCAGCACAACGTATGGCGGATTATGGGCTTGAAATCGGGTTCTCACTTTCTGTGTCGGGGATGCTCACGTTTAAGAAATCTGAAAACATTCGGGATATTGTAAAAGACATCCCCTTGGATCGATTACTGATCGAAACGGACTCGCCCTATCTGGCACCGATCCCGTTTCGTGGCAAAACATGTGAGCCTGCTTATGTCGTGCATACGGCTGCGGCTCTTGCTAACCTCAAGGGGGTGCAGATTGAAGTGCTAGCAAAGGCGACAACTGACAATTTCTATCGTCTTTTCAATAGGATAGAACGGATATGAAGATTACAATTTTAGGCTGTGGGTGTTCTGGTGGTGTTCCCCTGATAGGCAATGTTTGGGGCGCTTGTGACCCTAGTGAACCTCGTAACCATCGGACATGCGTATCTATTCTGGTGGAAGAGGGGGGGCAGACCCTTCTTGTGGACACGTCCCCGGACATGAGGGAACAGCTTTTGCGTGTGCGCCTGCGCGCAGTAGATGCAATTTTGTACACGCATGAACATGCGGATCATACGCATGGCATCGATAATATTCGAAGCCCGAATTGGTTGATGGGGAAACCTGTGCCGCTTTATGCTGATCAGCACACAATGGATGATTTGAAGCAACGTTTTTCCTATATTTTTGACGATCAACGTCCGGCTCGGGCGCAATTTTACCTACCTGCCGTTGAAACACACATCATCGGCAAAGCGCCATTAACTTTTGGGCCGATCACTGTGAAAGCCTTTTTGCAGCCTCATGGTAAAATCAATTCACTTGGATTTCGTTTTAACGATTTTGGATATTCCACAGACGTTGCAGACCTAACGGATGAAGCGGTTGACATTCTCAAGGGCGTTAAGGTTTGGGTTGTTGATGGTGTTCGTGAACGGCCCCATCATACGCATGCCAATGTTGACACGGCGCTTGAGTGGATTGAGCGTGTGAAGCCTGAGCGTGCTTATCTGACGCACATGGATCAAACTCTTGACTACGCGACGCTCAAAGCACGGTTACCGGACAATGTTGAGCCATGTTATGACGGGCTTGTGATTGAGTGTCCTTAATAACGGTTTGTTCAACAAGCCAGTTCTTGATCTCGTTTGCTACTGTGGGCCAGCATTGATCCATCATAAAAGCATGGGGCACGTTTGGCATAATATTGAGTGTGCCGTCCCACGTTGCTGCTGAATATCTGAAATCGGAAACAGGAACGAAGACATCCTTGTCACCACCAAGAACGAGTGTTGGTGTTATGGCCTTGGGTTGTGTCCAGCATGGCCACATAAGCTCGCTCGACACACGCTTGGATTCAGGCTGAAGGAGCGCCGCCAACTCTTGGCGTTCTACATTTGTCATCGGCCCAGAACATAGGGCCTGTCCGATAATGTCGATGTCGGCATATTGGGGGCCGCAAGTCATTAAAAGGCCAAGTTGATAGACTAAGGGCGGATCATTCATCATGATGTGCTGTGATGATGCAAAAAGCCCCGTCAAAGCCGGAGACGACAAAAGGATAAGGCCGGGGACATCGTGTTCAAGGGCGTAACGCTGAACCAAATAGCCACCCATGGAGTGGCCCACAAGAATGGGCAAAGTATCGAAAAGATGCACGCCTTTCTCAATATCGTCCAAGAAGTCAGCAAGACCGAGGTTATCCAAATTGTCCCGATCATCATTCTTGCCATGTCCGCTTAGTGAAATTGCCGCACCAAAAAAGCCTTCTTTCTCAAAATACGGAAGAAAATAACGCTGCCATATGGAGGCGCTGCAATAAGAGCCATGAATAAAAAGAAGCGGTGCGTGGTGAGTCGTATCGGGATTGCCGAAAAAGATTGTTTCCATTTTGATTTGTGTCCGCCGATTTTTATGTCGTGTGAAATACCGAGTAACAACCAATTTATAGAATGGTCATGTGAACAATTCATAAAGAGCTGCTGGGCTTGGCTTGACAATCCTATCTATCGCAGTTCAAGAGTTGGGGTATAAAAACTGAATTGAACCGTTATTGCGAACCCCGATTTATCGGAGCGCGGCAACGTGTCTCAGCGTAGCTTCTTAGTGAAGACGGATCCATCATCAAGACGTGAATCTTATAGATGTATCGCTCACATGCTTCTTCCATCTTTTCTGAAATCTGCAAGTTTTAGCGTGCACGCAAACCTGATCAAGCTGTTCGCTCCTTGCCGTATGATCCGCTTTTCATTTATATGACATTTAACATAATATATCTTATGCGACATATGTAACTAGGAAAATATGGCGTGGGGGGCTTTTGTTTAGGCGCTAATCACACAAGCGAACAACGTGTGAAATCAGGCAGTACACATAGGCAAGACATCGGCGTAAGATCATCAAATACATTCCATCTTGCACCTCTTTGATGAAGGAATCCTTGCCGTTATGTCTGCTTCTGTTGATCATCTTACCAACGTTATGCGCAAGCTTCGCGACCCTGAAACTGGCTGTCCTTGGGACATCAAACAGGACTTCAAATCCATCGCGCCATGTACACTTGAAGAAGCCTATGAAGTTGTCGAAGCCATCGAATCCGACGACCATGAACACTTTTGTGAAGAGCTTGGCGACCTTCTCCTTCAGATCGTTTTTCATGCGCAGATGGCCGATGAAAAAGGCTTGTTTTCTTTCGACGATGTGGCCCACGGTCAGGCCGAGAAACTGATTGAGCGCCATCCGCATGTTTTTGGAGATCGCGAGGGAGTCCATACGCCCAGTGACGTTCTCAAGAACTGGGAAGCCGACAAAGCCGCAAAACGCGCAGCAAAAGCCGAGGCTGCCAATCAGCAAAAACCTAGCGCATTGGATGGTGTCAGCACCGCCCTTCCCGCCCTAACGCGTGCGCAAAAAATCCAAAAGCGGGCGGCACGTGTTGGGTTTGATTGGAATAATGTAGCTGACTTTTTGTCAAAAATTCGTGAAGAACTTGCTGAATTTGAGCATGAGGTGCATGAGGGCTCTGCAATCGAAAAAATGGAGGATGAACTTGGTGATGTTTTGTTCGCCGTGATTGGTGTTGCTTCCTTCATGAAGCTCGACGCCGAGCGTGCCCTGCGTGCCACGAACCGCAAGTTTGAACGCCGTTTTAAGTTCGTCGAAAGCGCCCTCGCCGCCCAAGGCCAAACGATGCAAGACACATCTCTGAATGATATGGAAACGCTGTGGCGTGAGGCGAAGAGCAGCGAATAGAAAACGATCTGAGCCTCAATGTTTGGCATAATTTTTCCGCCTAATACCAGCGGACCTATGAACGGACTCATTGAAAGGGCCACTCTCAATCATTCGCTCTGCGCCTCACGATTCTCTTGCCGGACGGAACCAATTGTTCTTAAAGGAAAGGACTGTCCGGCGAGAGGCTATCTCCTCGCAACCACTCATGACCCAGCGCGTCAGTTCATCGGGCGGTTGGTATATAAACCTTCCGCTGTGGGTTCTCGTATCAAAATCGGGAGATGGATCGCCACGCGACCTTAAGGCCGCTCGCGATGACATCTAGAGCATTTTCAAGTAGGTTGGCCGTACCGGCTTGCACCGGTATGACGGAAATTTTTTTTGCCGAAAATCAATTCATTGGACCGTTGGTAGAACTTGATCTCATTTTTTTGTCGGGGTTGATTCAAGCCACTTGCACCGTTTGGAAATCAACGGCGTCACATTATCGTGCTGAATGCCGTTGGCAATTAGGGAGATCACGCGGTCATCCTCCATATAGCCGCTATGCGCAGTCAATGGGTTGGCAAAGGATACGGTGTCGAACAAATTATTCTCCTCTGCAATATTCAAGCTGACATTTGTGACTGACGGACAAATACGGCTGTCGATGTGGTTTGTCGTAAAATTCTGTGTGACAGGATACGAGAGAATATCATTCGGATCGCTAAAAGCGATAATATTCATCCGGCGCGCCACCCGTTCATCCTTCTTGTCACCGTTAATTGTGCAATAGCTTTTTTGTGCCGCCAAAACACGTGGCGCGTCACGGCCCATTTGCAGCAAGGGCAGCTGATTTGCCATCATGAATACCGTGAACTCCTTATCACGCACTGTCTTGCGTATTTCACGATGATGCTCGCTTTGATTTTTCTTTTGATTCAGGTATGAAAAGTTCTGAATGGTATCGATGGTGATGCGGCTTCCCAGGCTGTGCGTTACAAAGAAATGATCGTCTGCCGCCAAGCTGGGAAAAGTGGTGTGAGGCCATTTTTCACATTGGTACGTGCCGCTTTCAGGAAGGCCCTCCCAATCGTTCCCCATCATCCAACAAACGGATTGTGCGACAGATGCGATAATTCTTTGATACCCATTCCCGTTATATATGAGCAGATCGGGAACGGTGGCGTTGATAAAACTTTTCAGCGAGTTGTTCATACTGGCCCGCGCAAGCCCCTCATTGTTCGCGGAGTCGGTTTCCAGATCCTGCTTTTGTCGCGCCGTAATCGGCGACCATGTTAATTCATAAAAGACGAGCTGATGGTTGTTCTGTGCGTCCATGTGGCGGGTTACGTGCAGCGTGCCAAGCGTGTGGGGTTCGCCTTCGTGCCACTGGATATTCTTGTTGTAGAGCTGAATAGTTTTTACCGTTATATCTGTCACGCTCAGGCCAAGCTTTTCATAAAGTTTTTTCTGGAACCGGCTTGAATAGCCCGGAAGATGGCTGCTGATCCCATGAACCATAAGCACCTTTGTAATTTTGGGGGATTCCGCATTCTGACTATCCAAACTTTGTCGGATGCCATTAAAGGCTGTGCCCTCGATTTCGCACTGACGCAGATCTTCCTTGACGCTCTGACGTTCGAGAACAGCCTCGGTAACACCACGTGCAATGCCCGAACATCCGCCCAAAAGAATGGGAAAGGACAAGACAGCAAGAAGACTTGCAGATTTCAGAAAAGATGAAAGCATGCCAACCTCAGATAAAAAGTGATTTTACCTCCCCTATGTTTAAGAATTTCTTTTTAAGATTCTTGCCGGTTTGGCGGGCCTCAATTAGCGTCCGAAAAAAGTGGCTCATTTTAACCTTTAGGAGGGGCAAATCGGCCATTTTGAGAAAGTTGGGCGAGACTCAGCTGTGGCCATGCCTTTTAAATCGATTTTAAGGTACCGTGAGTGCGTTGCGTGATGGCGTCCGCACCACCCCTAGCTTGATACTCATTTTATCGCACTCTACGGGCTTCTATGGCGGTTTTCGGAAAGTTGGTTAACAGAAGGTCCAAACTGTAGCCGAATTAACCTTTAGAAGTCCCTTGGGCGACCGCTCTCAAACCTCGACCCCCTGCCCTGGATTTAGCACCACGACCTCACCGCGTCGGACAAGGTTTTTGAATGTGTCGGCCTGCCCTGTCAGTTGTGGGAACGTGCCATAATGCATAGGGAGGATGGTTTTCAAATCAAAAAGCTCGTTGCAGGCATAGGCGGCTTCTTTAGGGCCCATCGTATAGCGATCCCCTATCGGCAAAAGGCCGATGGTTGGTTGATATAAGTCTTGGATCAGCTTCATGTCGGAAAACACGCCCGTGTCTCCGGCATGATAGAGCGTTACCCCGCCCATCTCGACAACAAAACCTGCGGCACATCCGCCATAGGTGCAAGAATCTCCGACCATGATGCTGTTGCTGTGCATGGCTTGCACCATATGAACCGTCACGCCGCCAGCCAAGGTAACCCCACCGCCGATATTCATGTCGATCACATGTTGCGCCTTCACACCTTGAGCCATGAGGTGGTGTGCTAATTCATAAACAGCAACGATTGTGGCGCCGCCCTTTTTCGCAACAGAAATGGCATCCCCTAAATGATCTTCATGACCATGTGTTAGGAGAATAAAGTCAGTCTGATGCAAGTCAGGCGTTATCGCAGTAGGAAATCGTGGATTTCCAGAGATAAAAGGATCAATGACAACAGATGTCTCATTCATTTCCAAAGAAAAACAGGAATGCCCGAGCCATGTGATTTTCATGAAGCTTCGACTTTTACCTTATGGTTTATAGCAAGAAGCGATCACAACCGCTTGGTCATCTACTCCGTTACAAGCTGGCTGCCTGATATAGCCAACACATTTGCGGGCAACAAAATCGGGATCGAGGAACCAGCTTTCTGCATTTTCCTGCAAGTCTCCTTCGCCACCGCCACACCCAAGCAATTCATAATCGTCAGGGCAAGACGCGACGATGGTATAGACCCCCTTCCATTTGCACAGGGTTGATGTAATTTTGACAATATTTAACTTGGAAGGCAATCCCCCTGCCATGGGTTTCCACACTGGGGTTGGATCCGTTGCCGATGTCTTCAAACAGGCGACAATCGTGACGCCATCATCTGCCATTTTTGTTGTGCCCACAGGAGAACACGTCGCAGCGTTCACGGAAGACGAAGCTAATAGAACGCCGAAGAAAAGAAGAAAAAAACGCATAAGAAGCCCCCATCAAAAACAATAAGCACAAGACAACATATTCATAATTGTACGTTGCTATATATTAACAAAAGGTTATTTATTTTTCTCGCGCAGGATCCGCGCCTTGTCACGCTTCCAATCGCGATCTTTTATGGCTTCACGTTTGTCGCCTTTGTTTTTGCCCTTGGCGAGTCCAAGTTCAACCTTTGCAATGCCGCGTTTATTGAAATAGAGGGCGAGCGGTACGATAGTGAGCCCTTCCCTTTTCACGGCCCCCAAAAACTTGTCTTTTTCACGTTTGTGCATGAGCAAGGCGCGAGGACGATGTGTTACATGTTGAAGGTGTACACCTGCGCGAGCATATTCGGCGATGTAGGCGTTGAAGAGAAAAATGCCGCCATCCTTCCCCCCAGCAAACGCCTCTTGAATGCTGGCTTGGCCCGTGCGAAGTGATTTGACTTCTGTGCCAGTCAGGACAATCCCAGCCTCCACGGTATCCGTGATGGTATAGTCATGCCGCGCCTTTCTGTTGAGGGCGGTGAAACGTTGCGCTTTTTCGCGGTCTGATGATTTATTTTTTGCCATGAAAAAGGAATACCCTGCTTGGGCAAGGCTTGCAATGGGGACGAGGATAGAGTTTAGTTATTTTATGCGATTCACCATAAATCTTGGCCCGTCACGGCCCTCTCTTTGTCATGTTGCCTTAACGCTGTTCCTCGCGTATTGCCTTTCGCCCTCTCCTGCTCTCGCCAAAACCGGAAGCGGCGCACCAAGCTATAGGGATGCTTTTGCGGCCATGGACGCTAATCAATATGAACGCGGGCGTGCAGTTATGCTTACGGGCGGCGACCCTATTCTCAATAAGGTCCTTAAAGGCCAACTGATGGCCTTGCCCGGCAATGATTACAGCTTTGACGAACTTGCGGGCTTTGTTTCCGATAATCCAGATTGGCCGGGGCTGAAAGGCATCATGATGATTGCCGAACAAAAGATACCGTCCAGTGCCACGAATGAACAAGTTGTCAATTGGTTCAATACGAACCCACCCCTGACGATGGCGGGGTTCTACCGCTATATCGATGCGTTGGATTCAATAGGGAAGGGGGGTAAGGCTTCCGAGATGATCCGTGCCAGATGGATTGAAAAAGATTTTGGCACCGATGATTTTGAGGCCTTTCGCTCGCGCTACGCCACGCTTTTAACTTCACAAGATCATGTGGCGCGTCTTGATCGTTTGTTGTGGGCCAACAATATTACGGCTTCACGTGCGATGTATCCTTATGTTAGTGCGGGCCATCAGGCTTTGGCTGAAGCGCGCATGGCCTTGGCCACGCAAAAAAGTAATGTGAATACGCTTATTTCTCGCGTTCCGGCTTCTTTACAACGCGATTCCGGTCTTCTTTTCGAGCGGCTGCGTTGGCGTCGCAAAAATGACGACACAGAGGGCGCCATCGAAATCTTGTTGAATAAACCGGATCACCTTGGCCATACAGATTTGTGGTGGGACGAAACAAATATTATCATGCGCCGTTTGATTGAACAAAAAGACTTTAAGTTGGCGTATCGGATCGTTTCCAATAACAAATTAGAATCCGGGTTTGATTATATTCAAGCTGAATTTACCGCTGGATGGTTGGCGCTGCGTTTCCTCAATAAACTCAATTTAGCGCACAAACATTTTTCAAACATTTTGAGCGAGGCCAGCTCGCCCGTTTCTCGAGCTCGCGGTTATTATTGGATTGGGAGAACGTACGAAGCGGCTGGACAAAAACGAGACGCTGAACAAGCTTATCAATCCGCCGCGATGATCAACACAACTTTCTATGGACAACTTGCGATTGCCAAACTTTATAAAGCCCCCCTTATCCGGGCGACGAGTGAACCCCCTATTCCAGCAAATGTGCGAAATAAGTTTTTCAAAAAAGACTCCGTTCAGGCCGTCTCGCGTCTTTATCGGATTGGACAAAATGAACGCGCGCGTTCGTTCTTTCGATCTGCTGCCGAAGCTGCATCGCAACGCGTTGAGTTTGCCTTGATGCTTGAGTTAGCCTATCGCATGCAGCGTCCTGATTGGGCCGTCAATGTTGCCAAAGTCGCCAGCCAGAAAAACATTATTCTCACTGGCGGCGCCTATCCTATCCTCGATCTGCGTATTCCAACGCCGCCTGAGCTTGCTTTGACTCATGCTCTGATCCGTCAGGAAAGCCAATTCAAAGCTGATGCAGGGAGTCCTGTTGGCGCCCGGGGGTTGATGCAACTTATGCCTGGCACTGCAAAAGATGTGGCGAAGAAACTTGATATGAGATACAGCCCTGCTCGACTGATTGATCCAGATTATAATGTGAAGCTTGGTACCTATTTTATTCAGAAACAAATCGATAACTTTGATGGATCGTATGTTCTGGCCTTGGCCGGATATAACGCCGGCCCTCGTCGTGCGAGGGAGTGGGTGCAATCGTTCGGGGATCCACGATCTGCTCAAGTGGATACGATTGATTGGATCGAATTGATACCAATTTACGAAACGCGTAACTACGTGCAACGGATTCTTGAGAACTTGCAATTCTACCGCGCCCGCCTCAGCAAGGGCGAAGCGCCCCTGCTGATCTTGCACGATTTGAAGAGGTAGTCTGTGGACCCTCTTCAAATCCGGTGCGGGAAGAACTTATACCAGCGGGTCTATGAGCGGACTCACTGGCGGCATTGTTTTTACTCATTCGCTCTGCGCCTCGCACTCCTCTTGCCGGACGGCACCCCTTACAGGACTGTCCGGCGAGAGGCTATCTTCTCGCAACCGCTCATGACCCAGTGCGTCGGTTCATCGGGCGGTTGGTATTACAACGGAAGCTCTTCTTTATCCAAAACGAAGATCTTCTTCATCCGTCAATTGTTCGTGCTTAGGTCGTGGTTCGATACGCTCACGGCGTACCGGGCGCTCCGCTGGAGTGTCTTCTCTTACGGCTTGTCGAAGAATGCCCCGAGATTCCGGCGTAGCATCACGACCACCACCATCGTCACGCACAGCTCCTCGCTTTTGGCCATGCGTTCTCGTCACTCCTTGTGGAAGGGGGGTTTGCCCAGGCGGTGTTTTGATGATTCTTGTTGTGAAAGACATGTCCTCACCTCCTCTCTATTCCTGAGGTAAGTATAGCATATTTTCAACAGACAACCAAACGCATTGGAAGAAATTAAATTGTGCAATGCAAAGAGGGCACAAAAAACTTTTTAAAGATGGAGAGAACTTTCTGGAAAAAAAGTTGGTGGCGAAATTATTGCCGATGGATGAGGAATGGAGGCCAAAGCAGACCCGAAGACGGCAACACCTAAACTCAAAAACACAAATGAACTGGCCATGCCCGGCGCAGAATTATGTGGCAATTTCCTTGCAGCGACCTCTTCTTTCGAAAGACCCCAAAATGCTTCTTTAAGTCTGCGCAAGATGACAAACATTGCCGCCTCCATTTGAGTGCAAGCATTATACTGCTAATGCACCGCCAAATCAAATAGACAACTATCCAAAAGAAAAATTGGTCACTTTTCTGAGATCAATATTGATCATTGAGTCGTAACGGCAACTGCTGGTCAGTTCATGGCGAATGTAATCAACTTTCTCTTCGTTCCTTTCATCCGCCCCAGGCCCCACAAATTTGGCAGATTGGTAAACCGCATGGAAAAGAGCTGATTTATGATTAGGTTCGATCGTGAGACCATCTTTCATCAGTGTGTGTAGATAACGATCAATTTGATTTGTCATAGCGCGTGATGCAGCGTTATTAGCTTTACACATATCTTTAACCGCTAGAACATGATAGACGTTTTGATCAACTTGTGTGCCCTCGCTCATGCAACAAAGTTTGAAGAGATCCACTTCGTCCACATTGTCCATGCCATGAGTAAAATGATTGGCATCATTCGTTGATAAGAAAATGGGCTTATATTTTTCGGATTGTGTGAGATCAAAGGCTTTCTTCAACTGCGCATTTGTATTGGAGATACTGATGAGTGATGTTCTGAGCAAGCTCAATGAGTCAGAACCAATCACAGCAACTTCTGTCAGCTTTCCCGATCTTGGATCCACGGCAATGCATGATGGGCCTTGAGGATCAAATATATAGGATGAGACGACGTTGATATTGCGTGGAAGCATGAATTCAATGACGCTTTTAATATTCCGCTTTGCTTTTTCAGAAAGATCAACATCTCTAAGTTTAATCATTTTCGCGCCAAATAAATGAGCGTTTATAAGCGGCATTCCTGCACCGTCACCAATGCCATCTAGTGTAACTTTTAATGCTTGTGGCGAGATGCTGTAATCAATATGTGAGAGGCTTGCCCAATGGGAATTGGGCTCGCGCAATATCATTGCGACACAATCCGAAACTCGTTTGGTTCCCATTCTTTCCGAATTTGATATCCCGTATTCTCTTTGGGAAACGAGATATCCTTCATGATCCTGATTTTCACCATCAAGACCCCCTTCAATCAGCGTGCATACACGTGCCCTAATTTCAGTAAGTTCATTAGCTACTGAAGCCAGACTGATTTCACCTGATTTGAGTTGATCAATACGAAGGGCATAGATCTGGCCCAGTGAATGGCTTTCAAGTCTGTGAATATTGAGCTGCTGACATAGTTCTGTCACCTGTTTAAGGCAGGAAAGAGCTTCCTTTTTATTCCCTATGCGTTGATAAATAGTCGTGAGAGCATTTGTCGCCATCACGACAGATGGGAGATCCCCATAGGCTCGCCCCATACCAACGGCTTGTTTAAATAGGGATTCTGCTTTCGCAAGATCCTGCTGGCTCTTGGTTTTGTTCGCATGACTTAACGCCGAATGTGCGGCGCTATGAATCACACGCATCGTTATAGAAAGTTCGGTTGCTGCATAATTTTTTGCTGTTCGCTCCGTTAAACCAGATTGCAGATTATGTATAGCGTAAAGAATTGCATTTACATCGTTGGTATAAACGGGCTGTCCGTTAATCAGCATTTTGAAAAAACCTTCTTAAAATATTGTTACGTTTTCTTAGCAAGAATATAATACTTTCAAAAACAAAAAAGCCCGTTTCCAGTTAAGGAAACGGGCTTTTAGGGTATCAAAACGCAAGCCTGTTAAGCTTACGAAACGCTTTCGCTCAGTGAGGAAAGATCAACCTTGAGGCCGGGACCCATCGAAGATGAGAGCGCAACACGGTTGATATAAGTTCCCTTCACGCCAGCCGGACGGGCCTTTGTGATAGCCGAGATAAAGGCGCGAGCATTTTCGATCAACTGTTGTTCTGTAAAGTTGACCTTACCAATGCCGGCATGAACGATGCCGCCCTTTTCAGCGCGGAACTCAATCGAACCAGCCTTGGCTGCCTTGATAGCGTCGGCGACGTTTGGCGTCACCGTGCCAAGCTTTGGGTTAGGCATCAAGCCACGAGGGCCGAGAACCTTACCGAGCTTACCTACAACGGCCATCATATCCGGCGTTGCGATAACGCGATCAAACGCCGAGAAGCCGCCCATGATCTTTTCAGCGAGATCATCCGCGCCAACAACATCTGCACCAGCGGCCAAAGCTGCGTCAGCCTTATCGCCTTTGGCGAAAACGGCAACGCGGACGCTCTTGCCCGTCCCGTGTGGCAGTTGAACCATGCCGCGAACGGCTTGGTCGGACTGACGTGGGTCGATGCCGAGGTTGATCGCGATTTCAAGCGATTCAACGAACTTGCGAGCTGTTTCTTTCGCGTTCTTCACGACAAGCTTTACGCCATCATCAAGCGTGTACATCTTGTTGCAATCAACGTTCTTTACGACTTTGCGAAGTTTCTTTCCATATGTCATGTTCTTACTCCTCCACAACGATAATGCCCATGGAGCGAGCGGAACCGACGAGCATTTTGGCTGCTCCTTCGATTTCATTCGCATTCATGTCAACGATCTTGTCCTTGGCGATTTCACGGATTTGCGCCATCGTGATTTGACCAACGATTGACGTGCCGGGGGTCTTGGACCCGCTGTCAAGTTTGATCGCTTTTTTGATCCAATACGTATTGGGCGGTTTTTTGATGATGTACGTGAAAGTACGATCCGAAAACGCCGTGATGACGACAGGAATCGGCATACCCTTTTCCATGCCTTGTGTCTTTGCATTGAACTGCTTACAGAAGTCCATGATGTTCAGACCGCGTTGACCCAAAGCGGGACCGATTGGCGGGGACGGATTGGCCGCTCCAGCCGGAACTTGCAGCTTGATATAGCCGACTATTTCCTTTGCCATTTTTCTCTCCTCTCGGCACTGCGCCGAGCTTTGATTTGAGCTGGGCTATGGGGGCGATATGTCATGAAGTGAAAAAAAATCTTTCCACTTGTCATTCCGGACAAGGCCTGTCACCGCTTGCGGTGGCAGGGCGCAGATCCGGAATGACATGTCAAACAATGTTGACGAATGTCATATCCACTCTTGCAACCAGCTCGGTTACAAAAAAACGTCATACGCATCATCAAACTTTTTGGTGAAGATGCGAACAACAACCAGTTATCTTAGGGAATTACGTTCCCCCTCTTCCACGCAGCCCTGAAAGACTGTGTGCCGCGTGGTCTGGCTCCCCTAGGGTTTGACTTCGGGAGAAAACCTGCCACATGGATTTGTGGGGTGTTTATAGCGCCCTCCTGTGAGGAAAGCAACATCATTAACACATTGATATTCAACCGTTACTTTCGGTAGAGAGGCGCGACACGGAGGATTTCAAGCGGATCGCCAGAATGTTTAGCGATAATTTGATCAATTATGCCCTGATTATGCATTTCAGTCAGAGCATTGTCGATCATCTCGCGCAACATCGTTTCGTGAATATCAAAACCATAGGCCACCTGCGCGACGGCAAACGGATTATCCCCTAGGCGGCGTAATTTATTGGGATTGTTTTTTATGTAACTTTCTCCGAACCCGTAATCGATAACGATGATGTCCGATTTATCGGTGGCAATGTTATTGAGCGACTCTGAAACTTGCAGGGTTTGAGGTACGGCGTTGATCTGGGCGAGAGGAAAATGAGACCGCGCAATATTGTCTGACAATTCCCCATCGATAGAACTAAACCTAACATCTGGGCTGTTGGCCTTCATGATGTCATCGTCAAATCTGTGATCGTCTGTGCGCACATAGGGAAAAACAGGTGTAAAAAAGACAGGGCGAGAATAGGCGACATAGCGTCCGCGCTCTGACGTGACACCGAACATTGTACAAAAAGCATCCATTTTTTTGGTTTGAAGACCACTGATAATGTTGCTCCAATTCGTATCTTCGCTCCATACGATCTTGAGGCTTAGGCGCTTGCCAAGTTCTTCTGTGATATCATGGGATACGCCTGCCAGCTCCCCTGATTTTATGTTTTTGTAAAAAACAATGGGGGGCCAATCCGCATACCCGCAGCGCAGAGTTTGTGTGCGCATCACGCGGTCATAGGCAGATTCTTGCGCAGTCTGCGACGGGGTTTTGCTAAAATGGTCGTGCATCCACACAGACGCCAAGGCAATCAAAATTGCGGCGACCAGAAAACTAAAAATTTTCATAGGGAATCCTCTTGTTTAAGACGAGGGGATTATATCTTCTCAACCTGTGAGTATTCAAGCTCGACAGGCGTGGCGCGACCAAAGATCGAAACAGCGACCTTGAGGCGTGATTTACCCTCATCCACATCCTCGACCGTGCCCATAAACGAGGCAAAGGGCCCATCGGCCACGCGGACTTGCTCGCCAACTTCGAAGGAAATGGATGGCTTGGGATGTTCGAAGCCCTCTTGAACCTGATTGAGGATGCGTTGTGCTTCTTTTTCGGAGATTGGCGAAGGCTTGCCGCCACCGCCTAAGAATCCCGTTACCTTGGCTGTGTTCTTGACGAGATGCCAGCTTTCATCGCTGAGATCCATCTTGATCAGAACATAACCCGGAATAAATTTGCGTTCAGAATTGACTTTTTTGCCACGGCGCACTTCCACGACTTCTTCCGTCGGGACAAGAATCTCCGAGAAATAGTCTTCAAGTCCCTTTTTAATCGCAGTTTCGCGGATTGTTTGAGCAACTTTCTTCTCAAAACCCGAATAAACATGAATTACGTACCAACGATGCGCCATTTTGTATCTCCTTGAGGGGGGCCTTAAGATCTCATGCCCAATATTCGACTAATCACATAACCAAGTGCAGAATCAGCAATAAAAAAGAAGAGCCCAGCAGCCAAAGCCATGACGACAATCATGACCGTGGTCATCACTGTTTCCTTGCGTGTCGGCCACGTTACTTTCGCGATTTCGCGGCGTGTCTCACGGAAAAATTCCATCATATTTGCCATGGTGGCTCCTAACCTTATGAAAAGGATAGCAACAACCTTGTGTTGGCAGGAGTGGAGGGGCTCGAACCCGCAGCCTTCGGTTTTGGAGACCGACGCTCTACCAATTGAGCTACACTCCTATAGCCTTCACACGCTGTCGCATGCCTCGAACCCACAATTCGCCGTCCGGCGGATCGCGTCGGACAAAGCTTAATATTTTGTAGGGAACGCAAGTTTGTACCCCATGCACGGGTGAAAGGAAAGCAGAAAATGAAGGGGAGAACGGTTAATTTGTGGGAGGGGTGGGGGTTGGGTTGGAGCGGGTGAAGGGAATCGAACCCTCATGGCCAGCTTGGAAGGCTGGAGCTTTACCACTAAGCTACACCCGCTCATGGGTGATTATTTATCACGTGTCTTGTACGACGACAAGTCGTCGTAGGTGAAGGGATTGATCAAAAACACGCTTAAGGCCTGTTTTTGCCCCTTCGGGCGCAGTCGCAAGAGCTCCTCGCGTCCAAAACTGCCTTTGCAGTTTTGTCGACCCTCATGGCCAGCTGGAAGGCTGGAGCTTTACCACTTGATTGGGCAATACCTATCACGTGTGTTTGTGGACGACAAGATATTTACATCCAGTTTAATCCATTGATACCAAGGTTGTTTATGATTAATATCGTGGATAGGTTTTTAATGTGGAAGGATGCTGTCCATGCGATTCAAGGGCTTGATGATAATCGGAGTTCTTTTGACCAGCTTGCCGTTTGCGGTGGATGCTCGGGTCCTTTTGCCAGAAGACAATACTTCCCAAGATATTGGGGTGGGTAATCTTGGTCTTGTCCCGCGACAAACGAGTGAACCCAAGACGACAGCACCTAAAGCTGTGCCAGCGGCCCCAGAGACTCCCCAGACAACAAGCCCCCCCTCTCAAGCCGTCCCTGAGACGAACACCGTTGGATTCGATTCTGTAAACGCAGATGCCATTCAATCTATCGACATTAGTATCCTCAGAAAAGCTGTGCCTGAACTGTTTAATGATGTGTCTGATAGTGACATTAAAAAACTATTTTCTCCCCAACTATCCACCAGCCGGAACAAGATCGCCCAAAAATATTTAAAGACCAATCCTCAGACCGGCCAAGTGTATATTGATTTTATGCAAATTCAGAAAGACAAAGCTGCAGAGAACGCCCCGGCGGCCTTTGTTCCCGGCGGCAAGGTTACGACATCAAAAACAACAGCTGAACAAGATAGAGACACCGCAAA
Source organism: Alphaproteobacteria bacterium (assembly GCA_028691835.1). Taxonomy (GTDB): domain Bacteria; phylum Pseudomonadota; class Alphaproteobacteria; order UBA9219; family UBA9219; genus UBA8914. Next base: position 30,677 of record JAQUYN010000005.1, read on the forward strand.
CTTATTAGCACAAGGCAAGATGCCTCAACCCGTTTTCCGTCCACGTAAGTTAAAGTTTATGGAAAAGCCGCCGATGCTTTTGACGAGTAAGGATCTACCGATATATGACAGCGGCATGCTTGAACATACGCTCAATGTATCGATATTTAAGGATTATACGTGGGGTGTTAAAGACGCACAAAAGATTACGGATGATCTTGGCTATACAGAAGAGGCGATCCCGACAAATTGCCAACTCAGGTTGGATGCCACGTTACATACTGATGATGAAAAAGACCTTTATGGCGCGACGATTATGACCGGGAATACAAAGACAATACCTTATAGCGGAGTCCTTAAAACAATTAAAGCCCGCCCCTATGCCGTATGCAATAAACCTGAGGGGACGCTTCCTTTAAGCGGGAGCATTATCTTAAAATATCACGACAAATATGCAATTATGCTTTCCGAGGCGAACTGCACGCTTGCATCAAAGGCAAAACAATCGACGGGTAAACCTCCCTCCTCGCTTGTTGTCCAATATTCCGGTGATTCAAATATAACGTGCACTTTCATGAACTAGAACAAGTCGCGATGAGGTTGGCTCAAAAAGGCGCCAGCTTTACCGCGATTTACCCTAACGACTTTTAGCGCGATCTACCGAAATGATGGCTGAGTTAGAACGTAAGGCTGCGATGACATTCATCAAATGCTTCGTATCTTTGACTTCAACGTCAACAAGAATGTCAAAGAAATCGAGGGATCTATTTATGATCTTGAGATTTAAAATATTGGCATTCCCTTTGCCAATAATTGTTGTCAGGGCTCCCAGAGAATTGGGCTGATTGGTGACAACGATTGTCAAACGTCCTACGAGTCCTGCATTCTCCTTGCCGTGTCCTTCCCCCCATTCGACATCAATCCAACGCTCAGGCATGTCTCGAAATGAATCGAGTGTTTCACAATCTTTCGTATGGATGGTGACGCCACGCCCTGTCGAAACGATCCCCACGATTTCATCGCCAGGCAAAGGATGGCAGCACCGTGCGAAATGCATTGCCATACCGGGAATAAGCCCCTTGAGAGTCAGTGGCGATGATTGAGTCGCCACGCGGTCTTTCATTTTCTTTGCAGCCACCTCGATTTCTGGCATTGTTTTTTCGGGTTGTTTGGCCTTCGCATCAGGATACGCAGCATAGAAAACGTCACGCGACGAAATCAGTGAAGCCCCGATATTGGCAAACAAATCTTCGAGTGTTGCGGCTTGATAATTTTTGAAGATCGCCTCGAAAGGCTTTTCACCAAAATCGATGTTTTCTTGCTTGCACAGTTTTTCGAGAATAGCCTTTCCGAGGGCAACATATTCCGTTCGCTGTTGAATGCGAACAAAGCGCCGGATGCGCGCCCTCGCCTTGCCTGTAACAACAAACCGTTCCCACGCAGGGGAAGGCGTTCCACTTTTCGATGTGATGATCTCGACTTGATCACCATTATGAAGTTCGGTCCGCAGGGGGACCATGCGCCCATTGACTTTTGATCCAACGCAAGCATCGCCGACACGACTGTGAACGGCATAGGCAAAATCGACAGGGGTCGCGCCGCGTGGCAGCGTAATAATGTCTCCCTTGGGGGAAAAACAAAAAACCTGATCCTGAAACAGCTCAAGCTTGGTGTGTTCAAGGAACTCTTCGGGCTTGGAGGCATGTTCGACAATATCCAAAAGCTCGCGAAGCCAGCGATATTCCGTGCCACTTGATTGTGCGCTTTGTTTGTAAGCCCAGTGAGCCGCCACACCGAGCTCGGCAATTTCGTGCATTTCATGCGTGCGAATTTGTACTTCGATACGTTGACGTTCTGGCCCTATGATTGTCGTGTGGATACTTTGATATTTATTAGGTTTGGGAATGGAAATATAGTCTTTAAAACGTCCGGGAATGCCCGAATAGCGATTATGAATAACCCCTAGCGCTTGGTAACAACTGCCCACTGAATTGACAAGAATACGAAAAGCCATGATGTCGGAAAGTTGCTCAAAGCCTATATCTTTGCGAGTCATCTTTCGCCAAATTGAATAGGGGCGTTTTTCGCGGCCCTCGACGGTGGCCACAACGCCCTCTTCCTTCAAAACGTCTTCAAGTGTTTGTCGGATTTTCTCGGCAAGGCTGCCTCCTTCCGTGCGAAGATAGGTCAGGCGGGCAAGGATGCTGTCTCTTGCATCGGGATTGAGGACAGCAAAGGCAAGATCTTGAAGCTCGTCTTGCATCTTTTGAATGCCGATTCTCTCGGCAAGAGTCGCATAAATGTCCAGAGTTTCACGCGCAATGCGCATTCGTTTTTCAGGCTTAGGGATGAAATGAATCGTGCGCATATTGTGCAAACGATCTGCGAGTTTGACAAGAAGGACACGAATATCTGCTGACATCGCCAGCACAAGTTTACGGAAATTCTCGGCTTGTTTCGTGGCTTGATCGCTTTGAAGTTGAATCCGAGACAGTTTCGTAACACCGTCAACAAGCTTGGCAACATCGCGCCCAAAGTGCTTTTCAATATCCTCCAGAGTAACGTGCGTATCTTCGACCGTGTCATGAAGCAGCGCCGTGGCAATCGTCGTGCTGTCCATCTTCATTTCTGTGAGGATACCCGCGACCTGAAGGGGATGGGAGAAATAGAGATCGCCAGATGCGCGCATCTGCGCCCCGTGAGCTTGCATTGAAAAGACATACGCCCTGTTGAGTAAGTCTTCATCAGCGTTGGGGTCATAAGCTTTGACTCGCTCAACCAGCTCGTACTGGCGCATGAGTGAGGCTGGTTTATGAGGAATAACGACCTCATCGGCAGGTTGAGCGGATGAGGCCGTTTCTTGTTCGTTGGAGGGGAGTGTTTTTGTGCTTTCCATGTATTATCCTTCGGCAGTCTTGAAGACTAAAGCTTCGTTGCGAAAGGATCAGACACAAGCATGCTCTTTTACTTGATAGCAAGAAGGGTTGAGAATCGATCAATCCTTAATTTCAGTTGAGTCTTCAAACGATGATGTGCCGCCAAATTCGCCTTCAACACTATCGTCGGCGCTTTCGTCGAGATCGTCATCCATATCAAGACCTTCTTCTTCGTCAGAATCGTCAGCCGCCATGGAGTCATGAATCCAAGATTGTTGCTCGCTATTCATAAGATCCGTAACTTCATCTTCAGGGCGATCCGGCTCAATGCGTTTTTGCAGGCCTTTGACCAGCGACTCGTGCAAGCTGCCCAAATCCATTTTCTGTTCAGCGATTTCGCGCAAAGCGACAACAGGGTTTTTGTCGCGATCACGTTCGACGCGAAGCTCAGCGCCGGAAGCAAGAGCGCGTGCGCGGTGCGACGCGAGCAAGACAAGCTCAAAGCGGTTAGGAACAAGAACGACGCAATCTTCAACGGTAACGCGTGCCATAGGGGCAATCCTCACAAATAAGATTCAAACTGTTCGACTCTCACGACGCCCAATCCCTACCAAATACGATAAAGAACTGACCTCTTTTGGCAAGGCGTCAAAACTCGATGCAAGGAGGCATAATAGCCTGCCCGTTACACGAATGTAAAGTGTTACGATGTCACATCAGAAACATCTTTGCGCCAGGTTGATACAACGTGTTGCACTGTGGCCTTTTTTAGCGTAATCCTTCGTTATGTAGAGATTTGTTGAGGTGTTCTGTCGTTGCCTTTTATGGGTAGCACGTATAAAATTACAACTGGACATTATCACTCGACACTGTTTTATGTTATGGTTAACAAAGGATTCATATCGTGAAAGGGAACATATGATTTTTTATAAAGAAGAACGTATGGCGATGTTTATTGACGGCGCCAACCTCTATGCAGCCTCTCGCGGTTTAGGATTTGATATTGACTATAAGCGTCTGCTTGAATTGTTCGCGGGACGGGCTCGTCTTGTTCGCGCATTTTATTATACAGCGCTTGTTGAAAACGAAGAATATTCTCCGATTCGTCCGCTCGTTGATTGGCTCGACTATAATGGCTATGCCATGGTCACCAAACCGACCAAGGAATTCACGGATGCTTTTGGTCGCCGTAAAATCAAGGGCAACATGGATATTGAGCTTGCGATTGACGTGATGGAAATGAGCGACAATGTCGATCACATCATGATCTTCTCTGGCGATGGGGATTTCCGCCGTTTGGTTGAAGCTGTTCAACGTAAGGGTAAGCGCGTCAGTGTCGTTAGCACTATGCGTTCGTCACCTCCCATGGTTGCTGATGAATTACGCCGTCAGGCCGACAACTTTATCGAGCTGAGCGACTTGATGCCGCATATTGCGCGTGCGCGTGATCCGAATGCACCGCCAATTCAAACGACTCCACAAGCGGCTCAACCTAGCATGCAGGAAATCGCCGAAAATATGGCTCAGGTTCAAGAAGAAATTTCACAAGAAGTTGCCTAATCTGAATCTGATCCTAACAAAGAAAAAGCGGCCTCTCGGGGCCGCTTTTTTTATGATATCTACGCCCACGTTTTTTTCAAGAAGGAACAACATAACTATTTATAAAATAAGAAGAATAATGAAACTAATCAGTTTTCAGGCCATATGTTAGAATATGCCATATTTTTAATGAAGGTTCTTTATGACAAAAAAACATATTGAGATGGACCCCTTTTCTTGGGGAATGCTGTACAACAAATTTCATCCTGCGCATCCCCATGATGGCCGACGCGTTTTGCCTGTTCGCGTTTCCCTTGATAAAGCCAAGAATATTATCGAACACAACACAATTATTGAAAAAGAGCCTGTGAGTGGCTTGTACCACAGAACAATAGACAACCAAGATTCATACGAAACGCTGCACGATGCGATGAACTTTTCATTTAGTGTATCGAGCATCGGGATGCACACGATTCTTTGGCCCTGTGGTCAGGCACTTGTTACGGCGATCAAAGAGAAGGTAATTCACGAAGACTATTTAAAAAATAAACGCGTACTCGGGGTTTCATCCGGCAGCGGTCTCACCGAAATTTATATCGCCAAGAATTGTGGCCCTGATATCGTTGTGGCTTCAGATCACGACATATTTGCCTGTGCGATGTGTCATCTTAACGCGGAACTCAATGACGTTGTCGTGGGGCGTGACTTAATCATCAGCAATCAAGATCTTCCTGATCTTGAATATCGTGAGGATTCTGATCTCACATATCGGCTCTATGATACCGTTTTAGCCTCAGACTTCAGATATGGTGTTGGCGGTAGCCAAAGCCAAGAAACATATTCCCAAGAAATTTTGGGCCATCTTAGATATGCCTCATCGGGGGCCGATGTTTTTATCTCCGAAGTTGAATACGCAAACCTCAATCAATCTCTCAACCCTGTCATTGCTGAAAAGCATCAGCGATGGGCCAAAGAAGATAACGTCTCGGCACAGACGGTGATCAAGCAATATAGTCTGCCCTTCGTTGCACGTGCTATTAAGTTTGGTCTGGAGCCAAGGCATGAGGAAACAATGCTTCCCTATATGCCGATTCAAATCCATCATTGGCCGTCGGATCAACCTCGTCTGAGATTCCAACGACACCAACAAGAACTCCTTGTTGTTCCGAGCCCACCCATGCTCGGCAATCGCTGGTGGGATCGCCCTCCCTCAGTTTGAAGTTCGTCTATTCGGCATACTTCTTGATATTGCGGTGGACGCGGTCGCGCACGGGCTCGCCTGCCGATGGGATTTCAAAGTTCTTGCCTGAAATCTTTTCGTAGAGATCGATATAGCGGCAGCTAAAATCAACAAGCGTATCGTCGGGGATCTCCGGGATAGGCTCGTTATAAGGATCGCAGCGTGACGAAATCCAAAGGCGCAGGAATTCCTTATCCAGACTATCGGGTTCTTGACCCTGCACCACACGCTCCTCATAAGTTTCAGCCAGCCAATAGCGGCTGCTGTCCGGTGTGTGGATTTCATCGGCAATCGTCAGAATGCCGTTTTCATCATAACCAAATTCGTATTTTGTATCGACGAGGATCAAACCATGTTGAGCCGCAATTTCGCGGCCCCGGGCAAACAGGTCAAGCGCCGCTTTGTTGACCTCATCCATTTGCGCTTGCGTCAATAAACCGCGTTCAACGATTTGTTGGGTTGTTACGGGCAGATCATGATCGCCCATTGCGCCCTTGGTTGTCGGAGTCAAAACTGTTTGAGGCAATTTCTGATTTTTCTTCATGCCTTCAGGAAGAACGATTCCGTACGGCGAACGGTTGCCAACATGATACATCGACCAAATAGATGTTGATGTTGAGCCTGTCAGATAATCACGAACGACGACTTCGACTGGCAGCATCTTAAGCTTCTTGACGACGACAACATTCGGGTCAGGATATTCAATGACATGGTTGGGAACGATGTCGGCTGTATGTTCGAACCAAAACCGTGCAGCCGCCGTAAGGACTTGTCCCTTGAACGGCACCGCCGCCATGACTTGATCGAATGCGCTTTGCCGATCCGTCGTAATCATCAAACGACGCCCATCAGACAGATCATAATGGTCGCGGACTTTACCGCGCCCGAAATTGGGAAGTTCTGGGAATTCAGCATCAACGAGCACATCATGAAGGCGATTACGAATGATGTTATGAAGGATAGCTTTGTCGGTCATTGGCAACGTTCCATTTCTTATTTAATCTGATTGTTGTGTGCGCCATTTATCGGAATAACGATTGGTCATAGGATAACGCCGATCTTTGGTCAAATGCTTACGTGTGACTTTTGGTCCGGGGGGGGCTTGCCGTCTTTTATATTCGGCCCGATCCACCATCGCATAGACTTTTCGAATGATACTGGCATCATGGCCCATCATCGTTGTTTCGGCTACGCCCAAATCCTTCTCGATAAGACATTTCAGAATATCATCCAACGTCTCATAAGGGGGAAGTGTGTCTTGATCAGTTTGATTGGGTTTCAACTCTGCCGAGGGCGGTTTTGTTAAAATGCGTTCGGGGATCGGTGAGCCATCCGGCCCCATGGCTAAAAGGGGCTTGTGCGCGTTTCGCCAATGGGCCAGCTTGTAAACTTCGGTTTTGTAAACATCCTTAAGGGGAGCATACCCACCACACATATCGCCGTACAATGTCGCATAACCAACAGCAAGTTCGGATTTATTGCCCGTTGCTAAAACCATCGCACCGCTTTTATTCGAAATCGCCATAAGGAGCATGCCACGAATACGGGCCTGAATATTCTCTTCCGAAGTATCTGACGGACAGCCCATAAATTGGTCGGCCAAAGCCGTATCGAATCCAGTCATCAAATCATCAATTGGTATTGTGTCCAAACGGCATCCAAGATTCCGGGCCATTTGTTCGGCATCATCCCTAGATTCTTTCGACGTATAGGCTGACGGCATCATCACCGTCATAACTTTGTCCACGCCCAAAGTATCGACGGCCAAGGTCGCCACGAGTGCGCTATCTATGCCCCCAGACAATCCCAGCAGCACAGACGTAAATTTATTTTTCGTGACATAGTCGCGCAGCCCCGTCATCAAGGCTTGATAGACCGATTCTTGCGCAACAGGCACTTCGCTTAATGGAAGGGGATCAGGACAAAGCGCGCCGTTAAGAGAAGAAAAGGGAACAAAGACGATGTCCTCGCTCCAGGCGCGAGCTTGAACGCGAAGTTCACCACGCGGAGAAAGAACAAAGGAGGATCCCTCATAAACGAGTTCATCCTGCCCGCCATATTGGTTGACATAAATAAGGGGAAGCTCAGTTTGTTGGACACGTTCCAGCGCAACTTCATAACGTTTTTGCTGCCTACCCACTTGAAACGGGCTTCCGTTTAAGGTGATCAAAATCTCGGCACCCTGTCGCTTTAATTCAGCCGCGATGGATGGTGTCCACATATCCTCGCACAGCATAACCCCTAGCTTGAGGCCTCGCCATTCGATGGGGTGCGGCATGGGGCCCGCCGTGAAGATGCGCTTATCGTCAAAGGGGCCATAGTTGGGAAGGTCGTGCTTGAAGGTGCGATCAATAATTTTGCCGCCTTCAATAAGAAGCGCGGCATTATAAATAGCTCCATTTTCAACCCATGGCGTGCCCAATAGAATGGCGGGACCTGCCGCAGTATCGCGGGCCAAAGCCTCAATACACTCACGGATGACCTTATGGATGCGTGGCTTTAAGATAAAATCTTCTGGCGAGTAGCCTGTCATATACATTTCAGACGTTATGACAAGTTTGGCGCCACGCCGTTGAGCCTCTCTCCATGTTGCTATCAGCTTTGCTGTGTTGCCTGCAATATTCCCCATAATAGGATTTAACTGGGCAAGCGCGGCCAACATTTGCTGTGACATTAGAAAGGTTCCCTAAAGCAGATCCCGTTGAGATTGAAACGAACACGCCTCATCACAATAGGTGAATGCGCTCAGTTTCTTTCCATTATCAGTAAGGCTTACTTGGCCGGCATGCGCGGTTGAGGCCCGATCATGGCGGCGTCGATCTCGGATTGAGTCTTGTCGAGTAGTGCTTTTGCTGATTGCGTGACAAGAATGCCTGTCGCATCAGAATCTCTTTGTGCTTCTTGGCTGATGCACAGCATATAGTCATGGGCTTCTGCGATGTATTTGTTGCGCTCGGCAATTTGCGCATTCAAATCATTGGCGCGTGCCTCAGAACCTTTGGCGGCAAGGATAAACGCTTGTGGCGCTGTACATTGCGTTGATTGCCATGCCCCACGCATATCAGCGTAAGTCACGCTTCCTGCAAAAGCCGACGTTGTAACGGTCGCAAGAAATAATAAGATAAAAAGTGGCGTTAAGCGCATTGTAAGGCCCTCCCGTTCATGGAAATTAACTAGATCATAACCTTTCATTTTGCATTAGCCAATATCTTAATCTTCTAAAACGATTCTTTGTCGCGCATTTTTCAGCTGAGCTGCAACCAAAAAGGCCAATTCAAGCGCCTGTGAAGCATTTAAACGTGGGTCACAGTGCGTTTCATAGCAATTGGCGAGATCAAGCTCGGTAACATGGGCGGCTCCCCCCATGCATTCCGTTACATTGCGACCTGTCATTTCCAGATGAATTCCTCCGGGCCAAACGCCTTCAGATTCGCACACTGAGAAGAACCCCTTGACCTCAGCCAAAACATTACTGAAATTACGGGTTTTATAGTTGTTGGACGTTTTCTCGGTATTGCCATGCATAGGGTCACTGCACCAGACAACTTTGCGGCCCTCTTGCTTGATCCGGTGCAAAAGGGGTGGCAAGAACTCTTCGATTTTTGTGGCCCCCATACGTGCGATGAGCGTGATCCGTCCCGCCTCGTTTTCTGGGTTCAGCGTGTCGATCAGGCGTAACAAATCGTCTGGGTTTATCGTTGGCCCGCATTTCATACCAAGAGGATTTTTGACGCCACGTAAGAACTCAACATGCGCATCATCAGGTCCCCTTGTCCGGTCACCAATCCACAACATATGCGCCGATACGTCGTACCAGCTATCCGTTGTGCTATCGATGCGCGTAAGGGCTTCCTCATACGGTAAAAGCAAAGCTTCATGCGACGTGAAGAACTCCGTTTCACGGATGGACGGAGTCGTGTTGCCATCAATGCCACAGGCTCTCATAAAATCCAAAGCTTCACCGATACGACGCGATAAATCTCTGTAACGCTCGGCCTGCAAATCGCCTGTTACAAAATCGAGGTTCCAATTATGAACCTTATGCAAATCGGCATACCCGCCTTGCGCAAAAGCGCGCAATAGGTTCAACGTTGACGCTGACTGGTTATAGACCTGAAGCATACGGTCCGGGTCTGGAACTCGGTCCTCAGCCGTGAAATCCATGCCATTAATAATGTCACCACGATAGCTTGGTAAGGATACGCCATCCCGTGTTTCCATATCTTCCGAACGTGGCTTGGCGAACTGGCCCGCCATGCGCCCGACCTTTACGATGGGAACGGCGCCACCGAAAGTCAAAACGACGGCCATCTGCAAAATGATACGAAAGGAGTCGCGAATGTTATTCGCGCTGAACTCAGCAAAACTTTCGGCGCAGTCTCCGCATTGAAGAAGAAAGGCCTTCCCTGCCGCGACCTTTGCCAAAGATTTTTGAAGACGACGCGCCTCACCCGCAAAAACGAGCGGCGGTTGTTTGGCCAGTCGTTCAAGCACGCCCCCCAACGCCTGTTGGTCGGGATAGGTTGGCTGCTGGAGGACTCGTTTGTTGTGCCAAGAGCTTGGGTTCCAATTTGCCTGTGTCATTTTGCGGTCCTGTAACGTATGAGGTCGATCCGGTTTATCCAGACCTTTAAAGACTTATTCATGATGTGGGTGAGTCGTATGTATATGTTCCGGTTTTACCGGAAGTAATAAGCAAACATAAAGCCAAAGCCGCCCTGCATCGAGGGTGCCTTTCGCCAAAGTGAAATATGTGCATTTGTGCTTATCATGTGTGAAATGATACATTGAGTTTTCGAAGAAAACAAATGTTTTGTTAGGCAAGGGTCTGAGGCGAATTACAATGAGACTCAATACGATTTCGTCGGTTTGTGTGTTCATCAATCGCAATAGCGGTCATGCGTAGGTCCGCCTGTTCGAAACAGATAACGCGTAAAAGCTCAAAAACGAGATTATCTGTTTGCTCGGCCATTCCTGCCCTGATCAATTCACGTTTTGTTCTGTTATATACTCTTTATCTGCTAAAATCCCAGTCGTCCCGCCAGCCCACCTCACTCGCTCTGCGCCTCACTCACCGTTAGCGTCATCCCGTGAACCCACCCCGGCTCGGGCCCGGATGACGCAAAAGGAGAGGCCTGCTGGTGAAAAATCTGTCGAGGGTCTCTTGGCATAACGGGACCATAAAAACCTACTCGTGAAGTACGAGCAGTAAACATATCTTTGCTTAAGAAGATAGCAAAAGCCTGCCGCTCTATTCCACCGTCACGCTTTTTGCGAGATTGCGGGGTTGATCAACGTCGGTTCCTTTCGCAAGGGCCGTATAATAGGCCAAAAGCTGAACGGGAACCGAATACAAGATCGGCATCACAACAGGATGCGTTTCGGGCAGCACAGAGACCCAGAATGGCTTGGTCGGCATGTTCGCAAGGCCAACCTTATCCGTAAACATCACAACCTTGCCGCCGCGAGCCACGACTTCTTGAATATTGGACGCCGTCTTTTCAAACAACGCATCATGCGGCGCAAGAACAACGACTGGCATTGATTCATCAATGAGCGCAATGGGGCCGTGTTTCAGCTCACCAGCCGGATAGCCTTCGGCATGAATGTACGAGATTTCCTTAAGCTTGAGTGCGCCTTCCAAAGCGAGCGGGAACAACAGGCCACGTCCAAGATAAAGCACGTCTTTGGCATCGGCCAAGTTTTGTGAAAGTTCTTGAATCTTGTGGTCCTCACGTAAGACTTCATTGATCTTGGCGGGAATTTCACGCAAGGCTTGCAGAATTTCGCTGGCTTTGGCTTCTGAAATATGGCTGCGCGCAACGCCCGCATGAAGCGCCATGCACAACAAAACGGTGAGTTGCGTTGTAAAGGCTTTGGTCGAAGCCACGCTGATTTCAGGGCCACACAAAGTCGGCACCACGCAATCAGACTGACGCGCAATCGTGCTGTGTTGAACATTCACAACAGACAAAATCTTTTGGCCGTGCTTCTTCGCATAGTTTAAGGCCGCAAGTGTGTCTGCCGTTTCCCCGGATTGCGAGATCACAACCATTGCTCCGCCCTTGACCATTGGGGATTCACGATAGCGAAACTCGGACGCGACATCGACATCGACGGGCAACCCCGCCAATTGCTCAAACCAGTATTTTGCAACCATGCCCGCATAGCAAGCCGTGCCGCAGGCGACGATAGAAAGACGAGGAATCTCTTTCCAGTCAAACGGCATCGGAGGCATGGAGAGCTTGTTTTCGGCGGTGATCAGCGCGTTCATGGTGTCACCGATCACAACGGGCTGCTCAAAGATTTCTTTAAGCATAAAGTGGCGATATTCGCCCTTACCGATAACGGCACCGCTCAGATTTGTCTGATGAATTTTACGTTCAACAATATGTCCATCTTCGTCGTGGACAACGGCTTTACCGGGCGTAAGTTCAACCCAGTCGCCCTCTTCCAGATAACTAATTCGGTTTGTCAGCGGCGCAAGCGCAAGCGCGTCTGATCCTAAATACATTTCGTTTTCGCCATAGCCAACGGCCAAAGGCGACCCGCGACGGGCACCGATCAAAAGATCTTCATGACCTGTAAAAATAATGGCAAGGGCAAAAGCGCCCTCAAGTCGCTTAAGCGCTGCAGCTGTCGCAGCCTGTGGAGTCAGTCCTTGTTGCAAATAATCTGTAATCAGGTGAGCGATTGACTCAGTATCCGTTTCAGATTTGAAAACGTGGCCCTTATCTTCAAGTTCAACGCGAAGGGAATGATAATTTTCAACAATCCCGTTATGCACAACAGCGACTTGGGTAGAAAAATGTGGGTGAGCATTGTCAACGCTGGGGCGGCCATGCGTGGCCCAGCGCGTGTGACCGATCCCGACGGTGCCAACCAACGGTTCATGTGCCAATTTTTCAGCCAAAGCATTGAGTTTACCAACAGCGCGACGCGTTTGGATGGTGCCATTGACAAGCGTTGCAATCCCTGCGCTGTCATACCCGCGATACTCAAGCCGCCGAAGACCATCGACTAATATGTCTGCAACAGGACGTGAAGCCAAAATACCAACAATACCGCACATGGATAGGTAACTCCTAAAATAACAAGATCACAAACATAAGTAACTGATTTGTCATTCCGGTGAAACTTTCTCTTCGACGCTTGAGGCGAAAGAAAGTTTAATCCGGAATCCCATTTGGTTTTAAAAAGAAGCCAAAGAAAATGGGATTCCAAATCTGCGCCCTTATGTCGCAAGCGACAAAAGGTCTTGTCCGGAATGACAAGTGGAGAGATAAGGCCCCACCAATCACGCACCCCATGCTGAAGCATCACCCCCATCAAGGCAACCCCCCGAATCGTCAAATGGTATGACAGATTGTTACAAATTCGTGTTCACCAAGGCCAAAATGAGCCACTGTAATCCCAAAAGCGGCCCGATTGTCCCACGTCTAACCCTTCTATGATTTTGCGCATAGAAGTAACGCTCTCTTCCGGTTCTAGTGGTGCGCTTTGTCCGCCCATATCTGTTGCAACAGAACCGGGATGAATGCTTGCGAACGCAATCCCCTGAGGCTCTAAAAGTTTGGCCATATTACGCATGCCGATATTCAGGGCCGCTTTGCTTGTATTATATGAAATGTATTCTGGAAAAAGCGACATGTCTGCCGAGCCACAACGACTAGAAATCATGATGACTTTTCGTTGCTCCCCAAACTTAATATTTGGCAGCAACGCCAATGTCACCATAATGGGGCCAACTGTATTGATATTAATCACCCGACGCCAAGCGGTGTGGTCAAGCGTACCTGTATAGTCGCCTGTGGAGTCATCCCAGCCAATTAGTCCCCGGCCCTGCGCCGTGATTCCCGCATTATTGATCAACACATCTATGGGAACATCTTTCAGTGTTGTGCTGAGTTCATCAATACTGCCCTCTTCGCCAACGTCGAGCGCTTCTAGTTGAACAGACGGATAGCTTTGCGCCAGCTTTATCAGATTTTCTGCCGTGTCGGGATCGCGACACGACGCTATGACGCCCCATCCGTCTGCGGCATACTGCCTCGCAAACGCAAGGCCTATGCCACGACTTGCCCCCGTGATAAAAACGGTTGGCATTCAACCCGCCAACGCCTTCTCGATCACCGCGACCGCCTCGGGCATTGCGTCGTCATTGACGCCGCCAGCTTGGGCCATGTCGGGACGGCCACCGCCGCCCTTACCGCCCAGAGCCTCCGCGCCGACCTTGACGAGATCCACAGCGCTGATCCGGCTGGTCAAGTCATCCGTCACGGCGACAACGAGCGAGACTTTGCCTTCCGCGCTGGACATCAGAACGACGACGCCGGACTTGACCTGAGCCTTGAATGCATCGGCCATAGGCTTCAAATCCTTGGCCGGCATATCCTTCATGATGCGGCTGATAAAGTTTACGCCGCCCACTTGCTTCGGCGCTTCACTGGCCGCACTTGAAGACGCACCGCATCCCATCGCAACCTGACGGCGCAAATCGGCAACTTCGCGTTCCAACTTTTTGCGTTCCTCGACCAACAAAGCAACGCGAGAGGCGACTTCCACAACCGAGGCTTTCATCGTGTCGGCAATCGCGAATAGGTTCTTTTCATGTTCGGAAAAATGCGCGAGTGCACCGGAGCCCGTCAGGCCTTCGATGCGGCGAACACCCGCAGCCAAAGCGCTTTCGCTGATGATTTTGAAAACGCCAATATCACCTGTGCGGCGCACATGCGTACCGCCACAAAGCTCGACAGAAAAGGCCAGTTTGCCGTCAGACGGCCCGCCCATGGAAACGACGCGAACCTCCTCGCCATACTTTTCACCGAACAGCGCCATTGCGCCTTGGTCCATCGCCTCCTTTGGAGTCATGAGTCGCGTTGTGACTTCATCATTCAAACGGATTTGACGATTCACCTCGGCCTCGACTTCGGCCAGAACATCCGCAGTCACAGCGCCGTTGTGGCTGAAGTCAAAGCGGAAACGATCCGGCGTAACGCTCGAGCCCTTTTGCGCAACATGCGTGCCAAGCTTGCGGCGCAACGCCTCCTGAAGTAAATGAGCAGCCGAGTGATTGGCGCGGATCGCGGCGCGACGTTCACTATCGACAAGCAACTTGGCCTCGTCGCCCGTCTTGATCGTGCCCTTTTCAACGCGACCATGGTGCACGAACACGTTGCCCGTTTCCTTGCGCGTGTCGGTAACGATAACAACGGCGCCTGATGAAGTCGTGATCGTGCCCGTGTCGCCGACTTGGCCGCCACTTTCAGCATAAAAAGGTGTTTGATTGACGACGATTTGCACATCGCTGCCTGCGCCAGCATCAGCAACGCGTGAACCATTGCGCACAAGCGCGGTAATCTGGCCTTCCGCCTTTTCGGTGCTGTACCCCAAGAAATCCGTTCCGCCAATTTCATCGGCAATCTCAAACCAGATTTTCGATGTTGCGGCATCGCCAGACCCCGTCCAGCTTTTGCGAGCCTCGGCCTTTTGCTTGGCCATCGACTCCTCAAAGCCCTTTACATCGACCGTCTGATCGCGTCCGCGCAAAACGTCTTGCGTCAGATCGAGCGGGAATCCAAATGTGTCATAAAGCTTGAACGCCACCGCGCCAGGCAGAGCATCGCCCTTGCCAAGACCAGCGGACTCTTCATCAAGTAACTTGATGCCACGATCAAGCGTCTGTTTGAAACGCGACTCTTCCAACTTCAACGTCTCGGTGATCATCGACTCCGCACGCACCAGCTCTGGATAGGCTACGCCCATTTGTTTAATAAGCTCTGGAACGAGGCGATAGATCAACGGCTCCTTGGTGCCGAGCAAATGCGCATGACGCATGCCACGGCGCATAATGCGACGCAGGACATAGCCGCGCCCTTCATTGCTGGGCAACACGCCATCAGCAATCAGGAAGGCCGTTGCGCGAAGATGGTCGGCAATAACGCGGAAGGAAGCTTTTTGCTCACCTTGCGGATCCACTTTGACAAGATCAGCCGTCGTGGCGATTAATGCCTTGAACAAATCAATATCATAGTTCGATGTTACGCCTTGCAAAATGGCAGCGATGCGCTCCAACCCCATGCCCGTGTCAATTGAAGGCTTCGGTAACGGAATACGTTTGCCGTCGGCGGTTTCCTCAAACTGCATAAACACAAGATTCCAAAACTCAAGGAACCGGTCGCCGTCTTCATTCGGCGACCCGGGAGGCCCCCCTTGAAGCTTTTCACCCTGATCAATAAAGATTTCTGAACAGGGCCCGCAAGGCCCCACATCCCCCATGCGCCAGAAATTGTCTGAGGTCGGAATGCGGATAATTTTATCGTCCGTGAACCCGGCAACTTTCTTCCAAAGGCTTACCGCCTCTTCGTCATCATGATACACGGTGACGAGCAAATGCTTTGGCGACAAATCCAGATGCTTCGTAATCAGCTCCCATGCGAAATCAATCGCGTCAGCTTTAAAATAATCGCCAAATGAAAAGTTGCCGAGCATTTCGAAAAAGGTGTGGTGCCGCGCCGTATAACCCACATTTTCAAGATCGTTATGCTTGCCGCCAGCCCGCACCGATTTTTGAGCCGTTGTAGCTCGCGTATAAGGTCGCGTTTCCGCGCCAGTAAATACATTCTTAAACTGAACCATTCCCGAATTGGTGAACATCAGGGTCGGATCGTTCTGTGGCACCAAAGGTGAGGAGTCCACAATCGTGTGTCCCTTGGATTCATAAAACTTCAAATAGGTCGAACGTATATCGGCAAGCGTTTTCATAAGGTCCCTCTTTGTGTTAGGTCCCTATATTTGCGGATATTTTGGCGCTTGTCCATGGGGGAAACACGATTAAACGCAATCTGACTGGATATCACAGATGATACGGCCCACCCATGGGCAGCAATCGCGACGCGAAAATAGATTTCTATAGTTAACGATGATAAGCCCCAGGGATCTGAGATATGTCAAACGGAACGGCGGCATAAATGCACTTAATCCAGTTAGTATAGAGAATTGCCGAATAGCGCCACGAATTTAGTGGCGGATTTACCGGATCGTTCTCAGGATAATAATGTTCGGGTAACGCCGTCAGGGGGTCTTTTGCTCGGTCTCGCAGATATTCACGATGCAATGTGTCTGTTTCATATTCGGGATGGTTCAGCACATAAAGACGTCGCGGATAAAAAGACTCGCCATCATCAAAGGTGCGTGATTCTGCTAGCATGTTGGGGCCGGACTCGATGGAGTCCGCGATAATTTCTAAGGCCTTCACCTTTTGAATATCATCTCGACATGGGCTTTTCCAGCGTGAGACGGGCACAGAGAAGGCATCTGGAAAACCGAACAGCACCCCTGTTTTATCCGATACCAATCGATGCTCGAACAACCCAAACGTTTTGCGATTGCCCTTCAAGCTATCAATGTCATAAAAATACTTCAACGCGGCTTTGGCCCCCCAACACAAGAACAGCGTAGAAAGGACATTCGTGCGCGACCATTCTAAAAGCTCGCAAACTTCGCCCCAAATAAGTTCTTCTTCCACACGATCCTTGAGCGCATTGACCCCAGTGACAATAAGCCCATCAAACTTGCGATCTTTGATCTCACCAAACGCATGATAGAATTTTTGGATATGTTCGGGTGCAGTATTTTTGCTTGAATGGCCACCCCGGATTTTATTGATATAGGAATCTGTGGCAACAAAGGTCAGCTGGACTTGCAAAGGCGTGTTGCCTAGCCATTGAGCGAGTTGTCGCTCCGTCGTTTGCTTGTCCGCCATTAGGTTTAAGATGGCGATTTCCATAGGCCGCACGTCCTGCGCAACCGCCCTCTTCCGGTCAATCGCGGATGGATTGCCAAGAGAAGGAAGAAAAGGATGTCGTTCATGGCTGGTGATAATGACAGGCATATGTGACCTCTCGCATTCAATGTGTTCTATGTCACAGATATGTGGGGGCAAATAGAAAACCCCCGCACCTGTGGCAACCCAAATCAGGGAGACCACATCGCGAAGGCTTTGTGGCGCTTTAGCTTTTGATAACGCGGAAGCAAGCTGCTCTCTCTGTCAAATCCCGCGAAGCATAGGGAAACCCCGTGCTTGCGAAGATATCATCATAGATATGGGGAGGTTGTCAATTACCTCCATCACAACATTTCAATTTAATTTGCTATACCAATCGTGAATGAAGGGTTGGTTTTTAAGTCCAGAGAATGCTGTTACACCAGCGAGCCTATAGAACGGACTCATTGAAAGGGCCGTTGGTATAACGGTGCGCTTTGTTAAACCTCTGGCAGTTCGCAAAAACGTAGAATCCAGTCGCGAAGTTCGCGCCAGCTTTGTTTGTTGGGGGCTGTCAGAATGCCGCGTCCATAATGAGATGGCCGGAAACGTTCTTCATTCCAATGGGCCGAAAACCCACCCGCTTCGCTGTGAATGAGAATACCTGCCGCATTATCCCAAGGCGTGCAGGTTTCTTTCCAGCAATGGAAATGCATCTGTTCGTGATTGCCGGAGAAATGAGGCTTACCACGCACCAAACGGGCATAATCATGGCAAGATGATAGCATGCGTGAGAACAGAGGTTTTTTTACATCTGGCGGCGTTTGGCATTGTGCAAAATCGTCATGAAGGCGCGCCCCCATCACACCGTGAAGCTTTTCAAATGCGCAGGCAGGAAGCACCTTTAACCGCTCCCCCTTGTAATAGGCCCCGGCTCCTTTTTCAGCGGTGATAAACTCTCTCGACGTTGGATCATAAAGCCATGCCGCGAGAGTCTGGTCGTTATGAGAAAGAGAAACGATAACGCCATAATAGGGCAATCCGGCGATAAACAACTTGGTTCCATCAACCGGATCAATTGTCCAGACGGGAGCATCGCTCGAAAAATTATTCAGCACATTTTGATTTTGAGCAAACTCTTCTTCGCCGACAACGAGCGACCCCGGCAACAATTCCGTCAGACGGCGTTTAAGCTCTATCTCAGCTTCTAAATCCGCAATGGTGACGGGATTGTTGTATGACTTATAGTGGACATCATCTGCTGGAAGTTGTTTGAATCGAGGGACAATGATCCTGTCGGCGACCTCTGAGATAATCGATTCAACATCCTCATTTTTGAAACTTAACATCGACAATTTTTCCAAATTTACTGATGAATCGACCAAAATCAGCTTCATCAAGCGTGACTTTAAGGTGAGTCTTTGTTTTCCTATCCGTCTTTTCTAAAACTTTACCATGACCATACAACCAAGCCAAGGCTGCGCCTTCTGTAAGCGGAAGGCTGACTTCATAAACGTGAACACGTGCGGCCAGTTGATCGTCTATCAAGGACAAAAGATCATCGATCCCAACCCCTGTTAACGCTGAGACTGCCACAGCGCCGCCCCGCGCTTCATGTGTAAGGCCTTCAAGCGTCAAGGCATGATGACTGTCCCATGACTGGCGCGAGGCGTAACTTTGCAGATTCTGCTGCTCATCTTCATCAAGTAAATCGGCCTTATTCATCACCTCGATCAATCGCGAGTCATCAGCTTCGATGCCAAGGTCGGCCAAAATTGTTTCGACGGCTTCCTTTTGAAGGCGAGCTTCGGGATGCGTGATGTCGCGCACATGAAGGATGACATCGGCAAGCTGAACTTCTTCCAGCGTCGCCCGAAAAGCCTCGACCAAATGTGTTGGCAAATCCGTAATAAAACCAACTGTGTCGGAAAGGATAGCCTGTCTGCCGCTTGGAAGTTTAATGCCGCGCATGCTGGGATCGAGCGTCGCAAACAGCATATCTTTGGCCAACACATTTTCGCCCGTCAGCTTGTTAAACAGCGTCGATTTACCTGCGTTCGTATAGCCGACAAGAACGATTGTTGGATGCTCGGCACGCTGGCGCGCTTCACGTTGAAGACCCCGCGTGCGACGCACTTGCTCTAATTCTACCTTGAGCTTGGCAATTCGGTTGGTGATAAGACGACGATCAATCTCAAGCTGAGATTCCCCCGGTCCGCCCATAAAACCAAAGCCGCCGCGTTGGCGCTCAAGGTGGGTCCATGTGCGAACCAGTCGTGATTTCTGGTAGTTGAGCGCCGCCAGCTCAACCTGCAGCCGACCTTCATGTGTGCGCGCCCGTGCCCCAAAGATCTCCAGAATAAGGCTGGTACGATCAATGACTTTGCATTTCCATTTTTTCTCAAGATTCCGTTGCTGAACAGGGGTCAACGTGTGATCGATAATGACAAGATCAACTTCGTCGGATTCGATGCGCTGCGCGTAAGACTCAACGAGGCCTGATCCCAGCAGCATTGCCGGGGTAGGGTTGGCAAGATTAAACGTCTCGGCCCCAACAACATGCAGCCCAATCGCTTCAGCAAGCCCAATCGCCTCTTCAAGGATTGAATCGAGTTCACGCAGCGTCCCATGCGAAGTTTTTGAATGATTCCGCAAAATGGGTTTCAGGACATAAGCCCTGTCGCCATGACGTGTACCATCAATATCTATGGATTGATCTGTTTGTTCAGGTTGTCGTTTGTTCGCCACTATTTTCTGTGCCTTCAAAAAGCTGCACGGGAACATTCGGCATAATGGTTGACACAGCATGTTTGTAAACAAGCTGGATATGTCCGTCCCGGCGCAGCAAAACCGAGTGCGTGTCATATGAGCCTACCATACCTTGAAGCTTTACGCCATTAACGAGAAAAATGGTTGTTGGAATCTTATTCTTACAAAGATAGCCCAAAAGGATATCTTGGATATTCTGGCAGCACTCTGGCATTTTAAAGCTTCCCTAACTTGAATTGTTCTCATTCCATTGTATGGCCTCTATTCCACTCTTTAAGCGCGGTTTTTAAGGCAACGCAATCAGAAAAAGCATATTTGAGCGCTAATTTATGACCCTGCTGTATATTCCCCACTAAAATAGGGGTGCATCCTGACCGAAGAGCACTCTCAACGTCAACATGTGTATCACCAATAAACCACACGCTAGGGTTGTCAGCCAATAACTTAGCTTTCCTTAGCGCAATGTCAACAGGCATTCGGTCCGGTTTGTCCTTGGGAGCAGCTAAAGAACCCATCATGCAAACGAAATATGGGGTCCACCCCAAATACTCAGCTTCGGCCCGTAAAAGGTCGCTTCTTTTCGTACTCACAACAAACAAGGGAACCTTTTTTTCGCGAAGCCAAATCAGAAGCTCCTCAGCGCCGGGAAGAACGCGAAGCGTTTGAATCTGAACTTTATAGAAATGCTCATAAAAAATATCGCGCATTTCCTCCCACTTGTCGCCAAACCATTCGGGGAAACTGACGCGCAACGCACGCGAAGATTTAAGACGAGCCTCGGCCACCGTCCACGTATCAAGCCCATTGAGCGCACGCACCTTGTTCAGGGCTTCCGTTATGCCATCCCAATTATCAATCAATGTATTATCCCAATCAAAAATAACGGCTGTCGGAAAAGGAGGCTTTAAGTCTTGCATGAAATCTCTCCATAAAGTTGATGCGCCCGCGCCTCAAAAGCGGAAACCATGGAGCGAAAAGCCTTATCAAAAAATAAATCCATCATCGCGCCAAACAAGAAAGATTTGAGTTCGAATGACAAAGAGAAACTGATCTCGCATTGATGATCGTCAATTGGTTTAAACGCCCAGTGTGTCGAAAGATGCTTTAATGGCCCTCCCCCATACTCAACCGTGATCGCGTGTGGAGGCTCAAGGCGCACCAATGAAGTGAACGTTTCGCGAAAGGATTTGTATCCGACAGACAAGATAGCGCGCATGCAATTTTCTTCATTGCGGATAACATTGGCTTCAATGCACCAAGGAAGAAAGTCCGGGTAATGTTCGACATCCGCGACAAGCGCATAAACTTGTTCACATGTATAGGGAAGAATTCGTTTTTCGAAATGACGGGGCATCAACATTTATTCCCAAATGAGTACTGACAGTCGATAAACAAAGGTGTACGCTCATTCTATCCAAATTTGAATAATCAACGTATCACGGTTTTCCATGGGCTTTGCAAGCACCCTTCTGAATGTTTCTCGTCTTATCGGGTGTTCTTTCCTCTTTCTGTTATGGGCATCGCCACTTTCGGCAACACCATTGGACGATCTTCTCTCAACAGTAATGGAAGATGAGGCTCAGGCCGTTCAAAAAGCGCTAGCTTTGAATAAATCCCAATCCAAATATCATTTGAATACGACTGATCTTCAGGCCTTTTATCAGGTCCGTGAGTTTCGGCCCACATGGCTGACAAAAAAGACAACCGACAACAAGAACCTGTCCACTTTCATCGATTCTTTAAAAGCGTTTGGCGAATATCACGGACTGCCAGAATCAGATTATCCCGCCGTTGAAATGCAGCGCCTTCTTGCCAGCCCGTTAGCAGAAGATGCCATCACACTTGATCTCCTTATATCGGACAGACTCATTAAAATCGCCCACGATTTGAATGGCGACCGCGTGAATCTTGGATTGCTTTATGTGGGCTGGGATTTCACAAAACCGCCACGTCATGTTGTCACCGAGTTTGCCGAAGCCATTCAAAACAACAAAGTTGATGACTATATTTCATCTCTCTCCCCGACCGGATTTGACTATACGCGGTTGGCCGATAGCCTAAAAGTTTATCGTGAAATCAAGAACCATGGTGGATGGCCGTTCATTCCCTCTGGTCAGACGATAAAGCTGGGCATGGATGACCCACGGATCGCTTTGATTAAACAACGGTTGGC
Organism: Alphaproteobacteria bacterium; assembly: GCA_028691835.1. Taxonomy (GTDB): domain Bacteria; phylum Pseudomonadota; class Alphaproteobacteria; order UBA9219; family UBA9219; genus UBA8914. Next base: position 53,017 of record JAQUYN010000005.1, read on the forward strand.
CGCCGAAGGCTATGATCTTTCTCCAGATTTGCAGCCAGAGGATACGCACTATACCGAGGCGCTTGAGCAAACCGTCATCGCCTATCAAGCTCGCAATGGATTAAAAGGTGACGGCAATTTAGGCAAAAATACCATCCGTGCGATGAGTATAACTGTTGATCAGCGGATCAATCAGATCTTGGCGAATATGGAACGCATCCGCCACCTGCCACGAGATCTTCCAAACCGCTACGCCCTTGTCAATATTGCTGATACGTCTGTCAAAGTCATCGAAAACGGCCAAGTCATTTATCATGCGCCTGTTGTCGCTGGCCGCACGGATAGAAAAACGCCCTTTATTCAAAGTTTTATACGTAGTGTCATTTTCAATCCATCTTGGCATGTGCCCTCGAAAATTGCGCGTGAAGATATTTTGCCCAAGCTGCGCAAGGACTCGCATTATCTGGAAAAACACCGGATGGTCATCAAAGAGGGGGATGGAACCGATCCCCATGGCACCTTGATTGATTGGAAGAGAATTTCTGCCGCAGAGTTTACCTATCGCCTACGTCAAGAACCTGGGGCTACGAACGCATTGGGGCGTATTAAATTTGATTTCGACAATGACTTCTCCGTTTATATGCATGGCACGCCACACGAGGAGCTTTTCGCGAAAGCGCGGCGGCATCTCAGCTCTGGCTGCGTGCGCCTGCAAGATCCCGTGACGTTCGCCACGATTGTTTTACAAGGCAATAGTGGCAACTGGGATAAGAACAAAGTTGAGAAGGAGGTTCGTTTAGCTAAAACGCATTGGCTCACGCTTGAAGAGCCGCTGCCTTTATATTTCATCTATCAAACGGCAACGTTCCCAACACCGGAGGGTCCGATCCACTTCAGCCCAGACGACTACAATTATGACCAGATTTTAACGGACGCTTTGAGAGAAGCGGAACGCAAATAGACACAGCATAAAATTGCTTCTGTTAACCATAAAAGAATTTTCCCGTTTTAAGAGCCGCTGAGTGCGATGTTTCACATACCCGGCTACACCCCTAGCGGGCCTATGTCTGGAGGCACTCTACGGGCCTTCTAAACGGCTCTATGGCGGTCTGTTTTGGGCGAGTCTGAGTGGCAAATCCAAAATGGGCCTTTTTATACCAGCGGACCTATGAACGGACTCATTGAAAAGGCAGTTCTCAATCACTCGCTCTGTGCCTGGCACACCTCTTGCCGGACGGAACGCCTTGTGCCTAAGGGAGAGAGGACTGTGCGGCCAGAGGATCCCTCCTCGCAACCGCTCGCTGGACCGAAGAAGCCAAGAAGAACAGACCTTTCCTTTCGGCAAGCAGCAGGTGAGGCGCAGAGCGAATGAGGTCGGCTGGCGGGACGACCGGAATTTTAGCAGATAAGGAGTATATGAGCCCCCCTGAACAGCCCTTTTTGCCTAAGAATGAGGCAGGCCCGACTCTTTCACAAAGGCGGCGGCGCGCGCCATATAATTTTCAAACATGTCATAGCTAGGCGAGGCCGGTGAAAGGAGGATAACGCCCCCCGCTGGGGTGATCGCTTTGGCTTGCCTTAAAGCTTCCGCCATGGAGGTAACCTGCATAACGTGCGCAGCGCCGCCTGCCTTTAAAAGATCCCCTATAGGCAAACCACTTTCCCCCATGCAGACAACGGAGACATTCTGTTGTTGCAAAATATATTCTGACAACGGCGCAAAATCGATCCCGCGATTTTGTCCCCCCGCGATCAATGTAATCGGACGATGCGCATATACGCGCAAGGCAGCCACAGCCGATTGGGGCGTTGTCGATATACTGTCGTCAACATAAAGGATGCCGTCCATTTCACCAACCTCTTGTTGGCGATGAGGCAAACCTTTGTAATATTTCATCGACGCAAGCGCCTGATCGCAGGACAGCTGAAGCGCGTCGATAAGAGCCATCACACCGCATACATTCACTTGATTATGTGGCCGCAAAAGATAGGTATTTTCCAAGGCGCCAATACAGCACGGTCCGCAGTACAGGTCGCCTTCCTTAAAATGAAACTGGGACTTGCTGTCAAAAACACGTGCGCCGTCAATTTGCAAATTATGAGCGGCCATAACGGATTCAGCTTGCGTTGTCGTCAAAAGAGTTTCGCAATGCTGCAACACTTGGCACTTATCGGTGTAATAAGCCTTAAGGCTTTTGTGCCAATCCAAATGTTCAGGATAAAGTGAAGTTATCAATCCCATCAGGCAAGAACCGTCAAAGTTGGCCGCTTGATAGCTTGAAACCTCAAGGATCACATAATCAAAATCTTCCGCTTTGCACTCTGTAACAGGCACGCCAAAATTGCCGAGGATCGTCACGCGTTGGCCGAGCTGTTGCAAAACATGAGTCAGCAAGGAGGCTGTCGTACTCTTCCCTTTCGTGCCAGTAATCGTGATAACGCGACGAGAATCGTTTTCTGCGCTCCACAAGTTTAACAGCGAAGTGATTGGGATCTGCCGCGCCTTTGCGGCTTCAAGTATGGGGTGGTAAAAGCTTACACCCGGCGATTTGATGATCACATCCGCAGCAAGGACAGCCGCCTCTATTTCAAATAGATTTGTAATCAGTCGATCCGTAGGCCATTCCTTTGGCAGCGAGGCTTCGCCATGTTCATCAACGAATGTGAAAACCTGTTTGGTGTGAAGCGCGCGAATATAGCGCGCTGCTGCCAAGGCTTCAATGCCTGTTCCCCAAATCACAATTTTCTTATCGCGTAATTGAAACCTATGCATCAGCGATCACCTTTAAATACGCATTGGAAAGCTGATGATCGGTGCGCAAAGCAAAAAGTTTGTTATACTGCGTTGCGTGCGCGGGGTAACGATCCTTTAACAACGGCGCTATATCAGCGATGACGCCGTCCCCTTGCCATTCCGGCAATTGGGAAAGGTGCATCATCAAGAGCGCACTTTCTTCAACCTCCCCCACGCATTCAAAGGGTTTGTGAGGGCCGAGTCCACACAGTTCTTTGAAGCCAGCAAGTTGCGTCATATCCGCCAACAGGTTGGCTCCAAAAATGGCAATAAGTTTCTCTTTACCCATGAACGAGGCCAATGCCAAAAAAACAAAGCGGCATTTGGGACATGTGCAGCACCATTTTTTGCCGCGAGCAGACTCGTCTTGTTTAAAGGCCGTGTTGCAGCTTCGAAAAACCGCGTGATAGGCCTCACATTTTGAAAAACGCATCGCAATAGCGGTTTCTGTCAACGGGCGTAACAACGAAAAATAGGAAAGGCTCGGTGAAATGGTGTGTTGAACGATGGCATTAAAGTCTTGCTCAAACGCAAAGGACTTACTGTATTGATGGTTGACCTCTGCGCCATGGCTTACGACATTCGGCTCACTGGCCGCATACTCATTCGACAAAACGATGGTGTCATAGCCATAAAGGATCGCACAGGCAACGACGATACTGCTCAGGATCGCTGTGATGGGAACATGGCCATTCAATGCCCCCTGCGCATTCAACGCCATTAAGTTGGGGGACAAGAACCGCTTGATATGCAGCGAAGGCAGCCCCGCCACGCGCAGTGTATCCGCAATAGGTTGAGCGAGATTTTGCCCACCACAGGCAATCAGTGTTTGGTCATATCCGGCATGACGAAGAGCTTCAATGGAAGTGATGGAATCTTTGCCACCGCCGACAGGCACCAACAGTCGATGAGGAAGATCCAGAGACGCCGCTTGATTTTTGCGTATCGTCACTGCCGTTTCAAAGACGAAATCCAGCGTAACGTTGTTACAGAATGCGAACTCGCCAAGTCCGGCACGATACACCTTTGCGCAAAACGCAGCCAATGTCGGATCAAGATCAAAAGAGGGACAAGCCAAGCGATGCGGAATGTCGGCCTTATAATAACTGACCCCCGCCAACAGGAAGATCAATCTGAAGGCGTTATCAAGCGCAGCCTGATCCTGCTCCGAAAGAGCACGGCGCCCTTCGGGAAAGATGATTGTTTCCGTGAATTCGGGCCCATTTAAGAACGCATAATTCAGCTGCAGCGTACCCGTCGCGCTTTCATAAGAATAAGCTTTGAATTGGAATTCTTCGTAACGTGACACAGTGCGGGCTCTCCTTGTTCATTATGTCGCATAGATAAGTGTCGGATTCAATCTCATCGTCAGAAACGAGACTCATGATAACCAGCCGGGGGATGATGTAAATTTTGACAGGGCCTATACGCTGTCTATTTTATATCTATTTTATCCTTTTGTTATAGCTTACTTTTTGCGCGCTGGTTAACAAGATAATCGTTTCACCTTGTTTTTATGCTTAAAAAAGAGTAAGTATGCGGCTTCGTTTGTACGCTCATAGTCGGTTAAAGATACGTAACGCATGGCAAAACAAGTCGACCTTACCAAAAGACGCTTTATGCAAATGGGCCTCGCTGCAACAGCGGGCGTTATTGTACAGCCGTCTCTTGTTTTAGCCAGACCTTTTGGCCACAAAATGAAAGAGCTTGCTTTTTATAACCTCCACACCGATGAAAAGCTTCGCGTAACGTACTGGAAAAACGGTCAGTTTAACAGCTCGGCCATGTCCCAGATTAATCATATTCTTCGTGATTTCCGTACTGGCGATGTGTTCCCCATGTCGGCCAACCTCATCGACTTCCTTCACGACCTTCAAACACGCTTGCGGACAGACAGTCCCATTGAGATTATTTCTGGTTATCGCTCGCCGCGTACAAATGCTGCGTTGGTTCACAACTCAGATGGCGTAGCCCGACGCAGCTATCACATGAAGGGCCTTGCCACAGATATAAGGATGCGTGGCGTCTCAATTCGTCAAATCCAGACGGCCGCTCTCTTTATGAAGCGTGGCGGCGTCGGCTTTTACCCCCGGTCCGACTTTGTTCATGTCGATGTCGGCCCTGTTCGCCGCTGGGGTTAACCTCATCCTTTCTTCCCTTCTTAAGATCTATATTAAGGTAAACGACAATTATTGTCGGGTATCAAAGGTAATTAACCATGGCTTACCAATAACCATTTTTATCAATATTCATTAATATTAATATCCACGTTCAATTTATAATTAGAAACAGTTGCATATTGCCGAAAATGGCGTATTATCATGTATATTCAACCGTTTATATTATATCGCACAAAGTGAAATTGGAAAACATGACAGTACAAATCACAACACTCGCAAATGGTCTCCGCGTCGCAACCGACACCATGTTAGAAGCAGAAAGTGTCGTTATCGGCGCTTGGGTTGGCGTCGGCACACGTCACGAGCCTTGGCGCGCCAATGGCATTGCGCACATGGCCGAGCATATGATGTTCAAGGGCACCAAGAAACGTTCAGCCTATGCGATTTCCAAAAGCATAGAGAAGAATGGTGGCGTCATGAACGCGCACACGACGCGTGAGGAGACCGCCTACTACGCCCGCGTGTTGCCGGAAGACACCGAACGTACCGCCGAGATCATTGCCGATATGCTCTTGCGCTCGGTTTTCGATCCCAAGGAGCTTGACCGTGAACGCCAAGTCATTATCCAAGAAATTGGCCGTGATCGCGATACACCTGAAGACTATATCTTCGATCTGATGCATGAAACGGCATTCCCCAAGCAGAAGATGGGCCGTTCTATTCTCGGCACAAGTGAAGTGGTTGAACGCGTGCCACGTGATGAACTCGTCAACTATGTTCGTAAAAACTATCATACGGGTAATATCGTAATCGTCGGGACCGGCAAGATTGCTCATGCCGATTTAGTGGCCCTCGCTCGCCGTTATTTCAGCCGCCTCCCCTCTGGCAAGCCCGCCAAGATCGACAACGCCAAGATCAAAAAAGGCGATCTGCGCATGAACAAAGATAGCGAGCAGCTGCATCTTATGATGTCGTTTGCCGCTCCGGGGCTTCATGAGACGAACGCCCACGTCGCGGGACTGCTGGCGACGCTTCTAGGGGGCACGTCATCTTCACGCCTGTTCCAAAAAGTCCGTGAAAAACGCGGCCTCGTTTACAATATTTCAACCTATCACATGCCGTTCCAAGATGTCGGGCTGTTCTGCCTTTATGCCGGAACCGACCCTGATCGCGTGAAAGAACTGGTCCCCGTTGTTTGCCGTGAGCTGAAGGAAGTCACCAAGCACATTACGGACAGCGAATTGAAACGTGCCAAGGCGCAGGCCCGTGCCGAGCTTCTGATCGGCCAAGACAGTGTCATGCGCCGCGCAGAGGTTCTGGGGCACCATGTGTTAACCTATAATGAACCAATTCCGATGCAGGACACCATCGACGAGATTATGAAAGTTACCGCTGACCAAACGCGCTCGATGGCAGCCAAAATTCTATCCCGAGCCCCCATCGTGACGGCCCTCGGCCCTATCGACAATATCATCCCTTACCGCGAGATTGCCGAACAAATGCGGGCCTAGACAAAACCTAGCCTTTTGATTGTTGACGAATAAACTTTGATTTTTTAATAAAAAGGTAGGGAGATCATGACGAACGAAGTGTTTGAAACAACCATAAAAAATCACGTCTTGGATGCCGCCAAGAAAGCAATTTTAGCTGAAGATTATAAGGTTCTGTCTTCCACGGCTGATGATTTGCATAAATTAGCCTTATAGAAAAGCGCTTTTGTGACGCCATTGATTGAATGGCCCGATACGCGATTATCTACGCAGTAAAGAACAGACTGCCGGCCCTCATCTGCGTCACGAATAGAGAGCAAGGGGCAATCTTGGTTCAAGCCACTCTGGGGGCTTAAGGATTCATTAACCAAAAACCGCTTTCTCCTCATGAAAAGAGCGTGAAAGTTTTAATTGTGTAACACTTTTCTGTTATACTGCGCACTATTGGCATTGGCACACCTATTTCAAGGACAGCGATTATGGTTGATGAATCTAATATGGTTGATGAATCTGTTGACGCCGCCTTCGAGCAAGATCTTCAAAAAAATTACAACTTTATCCTTGAGCACGCCAAGACCGACCCAGATCTTGCCCCCTTTAATAGAATCAAAGATCTTAGAGCGATCACGTCTGGGTCACTGTACCAATTTCATAGCGATTTGTTGAAAGCCGTCGAGGCACGTACCTATGACGATAATACAGCAGACCTTGTGTACGAACAAGAAAAGATAGCATGTATCCATGCCATTGCCATTGAACACCAATACAGGGAAGAACGGAGCAACCCTCCTTTCGTTTTGGATCCTGATTTTGAAGTCAGGCCAACCATCACTGAACGTGCAATGAGCGAACCTGCATTACAACCCAATTGGGATGATGTGGTCGCTAATGGATCGACTGGTAATATCTTTACGGCAGAAGAAACCATCACGCCAAACAGCACCACTGACCAGACCAGAACTCTGACAAACGAGGCTGAGGGCCAAACAGACGAGTGGATGCAAGAACTGTACGATTTTCTCCGCCAACAATCCACGGTTGACCCAGATCTCGAAGCTTTTGCTAGCGTGCAAGACTACAGCACGATAGACTCCCAATCCCTTAACCAATATGGCATAGCTTTGCTTAAGGAACTTAACAGTCGGCACTATGGGGGGGATGAAAATCGTGCAACCTATGATCATATCAAACTTAACGCCATTCAGGAGATGGCCCGAGTGCATGAACGCCGCGAACAAAATAATATACCACCTTCTGCTGAGGCCAACGCCGCTTCTGTGTTAGAGGATGATCCGGAATACAAGACCGTCCATTTCTTTGGCTACGATTCACACCATGCAACTATGCGCGTTCCTGTAAAAAAGGAATTGATAAATGAAATCAGTTCTACCGAGGGCGAAGAAACGCAAGACGGTACTGAGACCGGTATCGAAGGTTCAGAAAATACGATCATATCAAAATTTGCAAAGTTAACTAAATCGCTATTTCCTAAGGCAAAGAAAGTAGCACCCTACACGCTCCCCTTGGCTATTATTGCGGCCCCATTTGCCGCTCACCTGATGTGGCAAGCAGCTTGGCATATCCCCTTTCCAGAAAAACAAACATTTGCTCAGGTGCGTCAACAATACAACGCTAAGCTTCAACCATTAGCTAACGAACTCCTTAAAGGAGAAGCAGACGAACTGGACTATACTGAAGCAAAGCATATCGTAGAGACGCGTGCTGGAATTCCCTATCTGGTATCAAAGAGTACAGCAAACTTCTCAGGAAATGGTCCTGTGTCACGTTTTATCTCCAGTGTCACAAAAAGTGCCGGGCCTACTATACTCAATGTGTATGAAGACCACGAGCAAAGCTGCAAAATTACAAGCCTTATCTCACCCAGTGAACAAGAAAAGTATAAAGATTTTGGAAGCAAGTTTAAAGATATTGGCAAACAAGGCGGCATGTATTACTTCATGTGTCGGTTTACTGTCAAAGAAACTTCGCCTAGAACGTCCGAATCAGTAGCAACCCGTGACACAAAACAAAGCGTTGAATGGACAAACCACCCACACTATTTTGCAATGTCTTATGGAGCGATCCGTATCAATGATAAGGATCATTCGGTAGATGTCTATGACAGCCATCAGGAACTCATCAAAACGACGCCTGGCAAACCACTAAGCACACAGAATAACGTGGCGAAAACAGCACGAACCCAAACCCCATAATAATGAGCAAATTAATATTTTTACAGTCCCCACAAGTATAGGAGTCGATCATGAGTGTATTCGAATTTTTAATGGAAAAATTAACAATCACGCCAAGCAAATCAAGGGAGGTTATGGCATCTTATGATTTCATTGAAAAATGCAAATTTGCAGACCCTGATCTTCAACTATTCAAAAATATTTCAGACATAACAAAACTGACTTACAAAGATATTGCTCAACCTTATGAAGCCATCAAAATGGTGGTCAATAAACGACAAAATATTCCAAACATATATCCAACGCAGGAAAACGCAGTTTACGACCAAAAAAAGCTTCAACATTTGGACCGTATTGTAAAATTCAGAAAAAAATATGAAGCTACAAAATTGCGGATCAAAATAGCTTTCCCAGCCTTAGCCGCAATTGGGCTAACAATCGCTGGCGTGGTCCATCATTTCAGTCAGCCTACGAAAGAGGAAATAAGCGCAGCCAAGAGCAATAGGGAGCGCATTACTAATCTCCGTTCTGATATCATCAATAACGAAGCCATGCGGGCAGATAACCTGCACGATCAAAGTACGGCGAGCCTCAGTGATTTCCTTCCCACCATTACTGCAGAAAAACTTGACTCGTGTTCAAATCAATATGAGAAATCACCATACAAAAAAACCTTAATCAGGGTTTTGCATGTTTTGGATTATCCCATACAAGAATCGCCTTTTTGTGCCCAAGGTGGTGTTAATGCACAAGATAGTCTCGTCGGAATGAACACAGCTAAATCCACATACAAAGGTGTATATATCGCTGTACGAAAATCTATCTTTGAACGCCGATTTCGAGAAACATTCGGGAGTAGAGATCCTGCAGAGACTCAATATTATGATGTTATCGCCTCGACGGTCGGCCCAAATGCTGCATCTCTTCGAACGGCTCAAGATTTGACCAAAGTTGAGAAGGTTAAGACAAAAACTGAAGCACAGAGTAACGCTCGTAACTTTGATGAAGAGCGCGTTCAGCTTGTTATTAAACGTAACGGCAAAGATAAAATCGAGGTATTCGATTTAGATGGAAATCCATACAAGATTAAGCCAGTTAGAGGTCTTACCAGTGGCCTAAAGCCACAGGAGCCTAGTCCTTCTCATTAGTCACAGAGTATCCTTTGGTGCAGAAACTGCACGATTGCCAGACACGGCAAAATCGTGTAAACAACCATCAATTAGGGCGGCTAGGCCGCCCTTCTCTTTGGGCCTCAAGCCTAAATGGGATAACATTTGCACGGGGCCTTGTTTGCCCAGTAGATGGGAAGAGCTGGCAGAGCGGTTGTGTGCGAAGGCACACATTTAAACGTTCAACCGCTCTTCAAAAAAAATCATAGGGCTTTGTTTGCTCAGTAGATGTGGAGAGATGGCAGAGCGGTTGAATGCGGCGGTCTCGAAAACCGTTGTGCGTGCAAACGTACCGGGGGTTCGAATCCCCCTCTCTCCGCCATTCCCTTGTTTTAGGGCATCCTTTAACATCCGAGAAAATGAGAAAAATATATTTAAATCAATAAGATTAAGTCCGCCTCCATCCGAAAGGGTCTATTGCAATCCAAGCCGGTTGCGAGTAGATTAATGAGTAGATTTTAAAAAACTACTCAAGGCGCTTTATCATGCCCCTGACCGAATTGGCCATAAAAGCCCTCAAACCCAAGGGAAAGCTTTACCGCGTTGCCGATAGCGGCGGCTTATGCGTTGAGGTCTCCCCCACCGGCGGCAAGCTCTGGCGATGGCGGTACGCTTTCAACGGCAAGGGGCAAATGCTGGCTCTTGGTAAATACCCTGCCGTTTCCTTGGCAATGGCTCGAAAGCTCCGCGATGCGGCGCGGGAGACCTTAACCACCGGAAAACACCCAACACGCGAAAAGAAAGCCCAAAAGCTCCGCAACGTCTTTGCTGAGGAAAATACTTTCGAGAAGGTTGCACGAAACTGGCTGGCATTAAAACAGTCCGGTATGAATGAAAAATATCGCGTCCAGTGCCTTGCCCGCATAGAACAACATGTTTTCCCACTGATAGGGGCATTGCCTGTCACGGAAATCACGATACCCGACGTGGTACGTGTTATCGAGAAAATAGCCAAGCGAGGCACTGTCGAAACAGCCAAACGGATGAAACAGCTTATCGGTCAAACCTTCCGCTATGCTTCCCAGCGCGGCCTTTGTCAGCACAATCCGGCAGCGGATTTAAGGGATATTCTGCCAAGCACAGAAGAAAAGCACCATCCGTGCATCCCCCCTGCCGAACTGCCAAAACTTCTTAAGGCCATTCAATCCTATTCGGGAGAACGGCTTGTTGTTTTGGCGATGGAAATGCTTGCCCTGACTTTTGTGCGAACGGGCGAATTGATTGGTGCCAAGTGGGATGAAATCAATTGGGAACGAGAAGAATGGCACATTCCCAAAGAACGCATGAAAATGAAGCGTCAGCATATGGTTCCGCTGTCCCGACAAGCCATTTCCCTCTTGAATGAACTTCACACGCTGACTGGAGATAAGCCTTTTCTATTCTATAGCTCCCGAAGCAAGTCACGACATATCAGCAATGGGGCTGTACTTATGGCCTTGCGGCGCATGAAATATCAGGGGCGCATGACAGGTCACGGGTTCAGAAGCCTTGCCAGCACGATCTTGAACGAGAAGAGATTTAACCCTGACGTGATCGAGCGTCAGCTTGCCCATGAAGACGGTGACAAAATCAGAAGCGCCTACAATCGGGCAGAATATCTTCTCGAACGTAAAAAGATGATGCAAAGCTGGGCGGATTTTCTGGAAATACAAAAGGCGAGTGATAACAATAAAGTGGTAAAGATAAACAACAAGAAAAACTGCGCATGAAGGAAATCGATCCCCAAAGAATTCGTTTCGTCAAAAGGGAGACCTTTCCTCTTATTCTCGAACCATCTCATGTTGCAAAGATACTCGAACAACTATCCATAAAAACAACGATAGACACGAAACAAATCTCCGAAGAAATCAATATTGCTTGCTCGACATACTGGTTTCATAAAGAGAAAGGAAAACCGAAGTGCAAGCGAGCTATTCTTGGTAAACACGAAGCGCTTGAACATGCCTTAACCGATGTCCAAAAGTTTTTTTCTGAATCAACATTCATGGAAATGCTGTTCCTATCTAGAGCGTCTTACTTGCTGGGAAATGACTCATCGGACGCGTGCATTGATGAAACCATCAGGGACAATATCTTCAAAAAAGAAGTCACTCATTATCTTGAAATCACACGCGAAGCGATAACTTTAATCAAAAGATGGAGTGGCACTAAAAAACAAAAACCGCTTTTGGAAATCATATTGGTTTATCATCTTGCCAAAATTTATGAGAAAGCCACAAAGAAAGAATTTAATCGTAGCCAAAACGCCGGTGGCGCGTCACATTTTATATCCGCCACATTTCAAGCTATTGATCCGGAAGTAGGACGCGGGACTATAGACGCTGCCATGCGTGAAGTTATTAAAGATAGGCGCAACAATCTATAAATTTGGTGGAATTGCAGCCCGATCACCACACCTATTCCTCCACCCTTCCTGATTTAAAGGATCGCGATCCTGTGGCTATATCCTCCATAAAGGAACTTAAATGGAGGTAAACGTGTCTAATCAAATCTTGAGAAAACCCGCTGTTCTAGCGCGGATCGGAATTAAGAACTCGACGCTTTACGACTGGATTGCGAAAGGAAACTTTCCACGGCCCCTGCATTTGAGCGAAAGGTCGGTGGGTTGGCTTGAGGCCGATGTTGAGGCTTTCATCGCCAAGCGCGTTGAGGAATCGAGAGGCGGTTCTGATGCGTGAGGCGTTTCAGGCAGCGGCAGGCCGGACAGTATGGTGCCTCTGCCCATGCTGTGGCTACAAGAACGCGCTGAGTGTCACGGTAAAGAACGGCATGGAGCTTTTCCACTGCCATGCCGGATGCGCTCAGGCTGATTTGATTGCCTCAATGCGAGGGCACACCCAGCTTGCGCCAATTGACGCACCCAAACCAATCCCAAGTAAATACGTGGCAAGTATCCGCGCCTATGCCCAAAAGTTATGGGACGGGAGCCAAGACGGACGCATGGGGCTTGTGCCCGTCTATCTCGCCTCACGAGAACTTGTGGGGACTGTGCCAGAGTCACTACGCTTTCTTTCCTCACACCTTCACAAACCGACGCAAACCTATTGGCCTGTGATGCTGGCGGCTGTGACAGACTTTCACGGCAAGCAGCAAGCGATCCACCGCACCTATCTCGCGAAGGACGGGCGCAGCAAAGCCCCTGTAGAGCCTGCAAAGATGACTCTGGGGGCAGTGGGCGGGTTTGCTTGCCACCTTGCGTCAGCGGCCCCCGTGATGGCCGTGAGCGAGGGTTTAGAAACGGGCTTGAGCGTCCAGCTTTCAACGGGCCTTCCAACGTGGGCGGCTTTATCGGCGGGAGGGATTCTCAACTTGATCCTGCACCTTTGCCTTTGGCTTCCGAGGTTGTGATTGCAGCCGATGCCGATCCGGTGG
>JAQUYN010000134.1 GCA_028691835.1 Alphaproteobacteria bacterium
GCCCTTTCAAAGATGCCTTCAAACATATCTTTGCGATTACTTCAAATCACCTTGTTCGAAAAGATCAACCAGCCTGAAAAGGCCGCACAGGCTTATCAGCAACTCATTAAAACAGCGCCGAATGATAATCGTTATAAGTTGACGTACGTTGCTTTCCTCAACAACCATGGCCAATCAGATCAGGCGGAAGCCTATCTCAAGCAAAGCACGGATGAGCAACCAACCAACTGGGATTTGAAGCGGGCCCTTATCAAACTTTTGTCGAGTAACAAAAAGATTGAAGAAGCAGAAACAACCATCAAATCCTATATTGAACAAAACCCTAACCGAGACGAGCTATACTATTGGCTAACCGAGCTTTATATATCGAACAACGATGTGGATAAGGCCTCAAATCTTCTGAATGATCTTGTAAAAGTACGCGCTGAAACAGAAATCACAAGTCTGGATGCCCGTTCTTCCTTGGCGCGTATCGAGATTATCAAGGGTAATAAAGAGCTGGCCCAAAAACTGATTGATATGGTTTTGAAACACGCCCCTGGGCACACAAACACACTGTTATTGCGCGCTGAAATGTATATGAATGACGGATTCATTGATCAAGCCATTGCGGACCTACGGACTGTGATAAGAGACCAGCCGCAACGTGCGATGCCTTATCGCCTCTTGGCCGAAGCCCTCCTGACACAAAACAGAACCGATCTGGCCATTGACACCCTTGTTCAGCTTATACAAAGGGATTCTAGCAATGAAACAATCGCCGATCGCATTCGTCTAGCCCAGTATTTTGACGCAAGCGGCAATTCAAAACAGGGGCTGGAAGTTCTAAACCAAGTTCGCAAAGTAGAGCCGGACAATGCCTTCGTTCTTGAGAGTATTATACGATTGGCAACGCATGCTCATGACTTTGATTTGGCAGAAAGCACCCTTGCAGAATTAGAGAAAAAAGAGGGAAAGAAACCTTTGTGCCAACTTTTGCGCGCAATACTCCTGATGGAACAGGATAAGAAAACGGAAGCTGTTATGACATTGCGAGATGTCATCTCGACAGACCCTACACAACCTGTGGCTGACTATGCCTTGGACGATTTTTCCAAATTGGCAAATTTAGATGAAATCATAGATCTCTTGTCCGGTCTTTCAACGCAAACAGCCCAAATGTCCTATATTCTTGGCCAAGCGTATCTGAAGACTGGTGACAAACAGAACGCCATACAGAAGCTGGATCATGCCATAGCGCAAAGGCTCAAGAAAGAGAAGCTCTATACGCTTCGGGCACAACTCTTTAATGACGACAAGGCTCACGACAAAGCCATAGCTATTCTTCAAACGGGTGCACAAATTAATCCGGATAGCTATATCATTCCATTAATGATCGCAGACATTCATACAAAACAGGCTCAATACGACGAAGCACTCAAAATCTATGATCAAATTCTCGACCGCAACACAAATGTCCTCATGGCGGCCAATAACATGGCCGATCTGGTTGCCGAGCATTTTTACGACAACCCCGATCTTCTCAACAAGGCACGTCTAAGAGCCGAGCGGTTCATCTGTGAACCCAACCCTCTCCTTCTCGATACTCTGGCGTGGGTATATTACCGGCAAGGTAAAACCAATGAGGCCCTAACCATTATGGAGCGCGCGATGGCTATGGGAAATGACCTCCCGCCACTCCTATACTATCATTATGGTGCTATGCTGCTGAAAAGTGGAAATAGGGATAAGGCAAAGGAACAATTGTTGAGAGCTACACCGGACGGGGCATCCTATAACGGCCTTGATCAAGCAAAAGCTTTACTGAAAGATCTTTAATTCTACCATCTTTCAGCATTTTGCAGGCTTTGCCTTAAGAGAGCAAGAGCCACTTTTGTGCCTTCACTGTCATGTTTTTCACGAACGGGCTCTGTGATGGCAACGTTTTTGGTAGCGACCTGATAACCTCTTATCGTGTTCCGCACACTGTCAAAGCTCTTCTGGACTCCGCCAATGACTTGACGCGTGCTGCGCCCTGGCGATTGAACATGAATTTGTTCTCGATGATGTTTGCGAGGCAAGGCCTGAGCAATCGTTCCATCGCGATGTATCACAATATCACCAACACCACCAACACCATATATATGAAGAAGCCTGTATGCAGAAGATCCAATGCTTGCTAAATATTCCAGACCCTCGGGATCATTTTGAAATTTTTTCGCGAGCTGCATGCGCAAATCCAACAAGTGGGATGCCGTAAAAGCGATTTGAACAAAAGAAACCTTCACAAGGGATTTGACGGTTTGCTCCAAAGAACGATAACGTTTTCCATCGACCTTGGGCAATTGTTTGTACTTACCGAAATAACCCCGTTCGTTAAATACAAAATCCATTTTCCCAGTGTCTTTGTTATAGACGCGTTTGACGTAGGGAGCGAGCTTGTCGACAGTCTCCACAATTTCGCGTTGTGATTTGACATGCCTATAGGTCTTTACAAAATTGTCTTTGTAATTGCAAAAAGCGTCCAAGAAAGTCCCACCCTTAACCTGAAGGACATCGCCTTCTGCTAACGGATTATCGGTCATGTTCGATTCAAACATCGAAATAGTTGGCAGAACACCTTCCGGGATGCCCGTTTTCTGTTCAACAATACGAAACTCCTTCAGAATGCCTTTGCTCGCTGCGGCCTTCATGGCATCGGGAACCTGCTTAACCCAACGTCTTTTACGCTCTTCCATTTTTTGTAAAATTTCGACCGAATCTACCAAACTAACAAAATCGTCATCTAGACTTTTTCCCGGTTTAGCAATCACAGCTGGCGGGGCAGAAACCTTCGCTTGCAAGTGCGCTATTTCTTCTTGGCTGAGTTTATACTCATCTTGAATATTTTTCTCTTTGTCATTCGTCTCAACTTTTAACGAGCTCCCCTCAATTTTAAGTTCTTTTTTGATAGGGATTTTAGGCGTGGACGTTAGATGATTGGTTACAGGCTTATCAGAAAATATGAGATATGCCACAGTCGTCGCAACACCGGTCGTAAAAAGGAGTTTGGCGGCCCCCCAAATGAGCGAGCCTTTCTTCACGGCAACTTTTTGTTCCCGCCGCCTGCGCATTGATTTTGGTGATTTGTTCATTTTTTCAAACAAATCAAATAACTTCCTTGTTATGTGAGCAAGTTTACCACAATACGGCTAATAAGCCGTAAACCGAGCCCTACCCTATTGATTAAATTGGGTCAAAATGGGGCTTTTTGCAAAACTTTCGGCCATATCTTGGCCTTATTTGCAC
>JAQUYN010000135.1 GCA_028691835.1 Alphaproteobacteria bacterium
TATTTAGTCCGTTAACCATGAATTACTAATAAAACCGCTCTCAAGCCGAAACTGAGTCCAAAACGATAACGGTTATCAGGTCACGCAAAAGAGGGATTGTCGGGTGGCAGCGGATTGTCTTACGATTGCAAAAAGAAGATAGAAAAAGACAAAGGAGTTGTTGAATGAAGGCGGCTGATTTCGGTAATTTATATTTTTGATAATGCTTAAAGAGTTTGTGGCGAGAAAACTCAATATCGATAAGGCTTAAATTAACCTATGTGCAGCCAATGCCCTAGAGGCACGGGATTCGTTGGTTATATATGCCGGTTGGATATATGAAAATATTTAAAGACTAGAATTTAAAATATATTCTATATAAGTTGGTCCCAAGGTAATCCGTATCTTGTTGATCGCATGCTTTATTTAAATCGATTTAATGGATAATCATTATGTTAAAAAATTATTATGACATTTTGGAAGTGAATAGAAACGCTTCTCGGGATGATATAAAAGCTTCCCGCAACAGGCTTGTCCGCCGCTTTTCTAAACTTGATGGAAAAGGCCATTTTTCCAACGATAACACAAAGATAATTCAGGAGATCAATGAAGCGTATGCAACGTTGAGCGACGAAAAAACACGAGCGGATTATGATGCAGAACTAGAAACAGTGCGCCCGTTACAGCAAGAACAGAAATCGAGTAACGGAAAAGATAAAACCCCAAACGGAGATTACGAATTATTCAAGTCATACATATTCCAAAATCACGCTTTTCCCAAGCGTAAAGAAAACGCTGACTTTGCATTCAATGTCTTTGAAAAAAGCGCCACGAATATTATTGCAAAGGCAGTCAAAACCTTGCCGAAAGAATTTTACGGAGGGGAAGGCGTTTATGTTAAGCAAACGAGCCTTAAAAACGAGTCTTATGAAGACGATACGAGCCAAGGCCTAAGCTCTTTTCTGGAAACTTTTTATTCTGTGGACGGAATATACGAGATCTTAAAACCCGGTCCCTGTGGAAAGACGGATGTTACGATGGGACATCTTAAAATTCACTATGAACCGACATCTTCTATTAGCAATTATAATGTTCTTTTTGTTTTTGTTAAAACACCCCTGAATTTTTTAAATACAGGCGGGCTTTTGTCTTTTAAAAAGCCGAAATTCCAACAACGTTATAGCAGCGATGCTTTTTTTGGGACATCTCCTAACGAAGCAGAGCTGCTAGAGACGCTGGAAAAAACATTACAGCGGGCTTTTAAAGAGGCTTCTGAAGATCTTCAACGGGTAAAAAGCAGCCAAGAGCCAACTGTTCACAAGATCAATGCTCTCCCAAAATTCTTAAGAGATCGGCTCGTCAGACACCCACAGAACTTTTGAACGACTTGGAGTGTTCCAACAAAGCGGAAGAACTACCGATAAGCGACTTTTGTGACTTCGTAGCCTTTGTCGCCTTTTGGCGTTTTAACCTCAACGGTGTCGCCTATCGTCTTGTTAATCAAGGCTCGAGCAAGCGGAGACGAAATCGACAGCAGCCCTATTTTGACGTTGGATTCGTCTTCGCCGACGATCTGATACGTAATTTCCTCCTCTGTATCGCCGTCAATAAGCGTGACCGACGCGCCAAAGCGAATGACGGTTCCGGTCAAAACTGTTACGTCGATGATTTCTGCACGGCTGACTTTTGCTTCCAGGTCCAGAATGCGGCCTTCGATGAAACTTTGTTTCTCGCGCGCAGCGTGATATTCGGCGTTTTCAGATAAGTCTCCATGTTCGCGCGCTTCGGCAATTGCTTTGACGATGGCGTGACGTTCGACGTTCTTGAGTTTTCTCAACTCATCCTCAAGACGATCATATCCGGATTTTGTCATGGGTACTTTATCTGACATGTGGCCCTCTTAATTCTTATTCGGTCGAAAAACAGCACAAAAATTCTTCGGCACAATACGCGTGCCAAAGAACCATACAGTTTCAGGATACCTTAACGTAAGCCTGAATCGGCGAGACTTCAAGACTGCCTGTTTGCAGCGCGGCAATAGCCTCAATGGCGGCCCTTGCCCCCGGAATCGTCGTATAATTAGGGATTCCGCGCATCAAGGCCGTCCGGCGAATGCTCATGGAATCCGAGAGCATCTGGGCGCCGCTGGCTGTGGTGTTTATCATCATATGAACGTCGCCGTCGATGATGGCGTCAACGACGTTCGGTTGGCCCTCATAGACCTTGTTGACGCGCCTGACCGGTACGCCTGCCGATTGCAGCGCAGCCGCAGTGCCCGTCGTAGCCACAAGCTCAAAGCCGATATTGATGAGCTGCCAGGCCAGAATGATAGCCGCGCCCTTGTCGCTGTCCTTGACCGAGATGAAACAGGTTCCCTTGAGAGGCAAACGGATCCCTGCCCCAATCTGCGCCTTGGCGTAGGCGCGAGCGAAAGTCTGGTCGATGCCCATAACCTCGCCTGTCGATTTCATCTCCGGCCCCAAGACGACATCGACGCCCGGAAAACGCGCAAACGGAAAAACAGGCGTTTTGACGGACATGTGCGGAACGGAGCTTTTTTCGATATTCAGATTCTTGAGGCGTTCCCCGGCCATGACGCGCGCTGCGATCTTGGCCACAGGCAAGCCGATGGCCTTCCCGACAAACGGAACGGTCCGGCTGGCGCGCGGATTGACCTCAAGGATATAGATCTCGCCATCCTTGACGGCATATTGCACGTTCATGAGCCCGACAACGCCGATTTCGCGAGCCAAAAGCTCTGATTGCCGCGTGAGTTCTTCGACAATCGGTGCGGACAGAGAATGCGGAGGAATGGCGCATGAGCTATCGCCCGAATGGATCCCCGCTTCCTCGATATGCTCCATGATACCGGCGACAAAAACGTCTTCCGGATCCGCCACAACATCGACGTCGATCTCAATGGCGTCCTGAAGATAATGGTCGATCAGGATCGGGTTGCCGTTTGAAATATAGATGGCCTTTTGCATATAGCGGCGCAAAGCGTCGATATCGTGCGTGATCTCCATTGCCCTGCCGCCCAGAACGTAAGACGGCCTGACAACGACCGGATAGCCGATCTTTTCCGCGACCTTCTCGGCTTCTGCAATGGTGCGCGCAAGACCGTTGGCAGGCTGCTTGAGCCCGAGCCTCTGGAGCAAAACCTGAAAGCGTTCGCGATCCTCGGCAAGGTCGATAGCGTCCGGAGACGTCCCAAGAATGGGAATATTCGCCGTTTGCAGAGCCTTGGCCAACTTGAGCGGTGTTTGCCCG
>JAQUYN010000057.1 GCA_028691835.1 Alphaproteobacteria bacterium
CCGTCATAACACTCGCCGGACACAGCTTTGTCAGCAGGGTCGCCGCAAGTCTGCTGACCGCCGTCAATCTGGGCTATCTTATCACGACATCACCTGCCGATTATAAGGCCCTTATTCTGAAGATAGCCAAAGCGCCAGACAAACGCGCCGAGATCCGTGACGTTCTTCGCAGAAAGCGAATGACCCTGCCCCTCTTTGACACGCCCCTCTTTGTGAATGCGTTCGAAAAATTACTTCTCCAGATGGTTTAGAATTCCTTGAGCCGCCGCAACAGCCGTACTGAAGCACCCTTGCAAAAGATAGCCACCCGTCGGCGCATCCCAGTCCATCATTTCGCCCGCGACAAACACGCCCGGCTTTCTGCGTAACATAAAAAAGTCATCGAGAGCTTCAAACTTTACGCCGCCAGCCGTTGAGATCGCCCGAGCAAGAGTCGCCGTGTTCGTAACGATTATAGGCAAAGCCTTGATCAGCGCAGCCAAGGCTTCAATATCGTTGATGGGTAGTTTTTCAGATGGAATGGCCTCTCGTAACAACGCTATCGCAAGGGGAGAAAGACCGCCAGCTTTCCGCAAATAGTTCGAGAAAGACAAAGCTCTGCGTGGCGCATGCAGCCGTTCCACAAGTTCCTCGTGCGAAAGCCCCATGCGAAGATCTAATGTTAAAGTCGCTTTACCTTCGACTTCTAAGGCTTTTCGCATCGCACCGGACAGCGCGTAAATAACGCTTCCTTCCATCCCCTTTTCAGTGATCATGATTTCACCTTGCAAGCTTCTTTCGGCAAAAGTCACCATGACAGGCTTGAGTGGCTGTCCCGCAAAGCGATGGGAAATGTAAGGCGACCAAGGAACCTCGAACCCACAATTGGCCGGGCGCAAAGGTGAGAGCGCGATGTTTTCAGACTCTAAAATTTCATACCAACTTCCATCAGACCCTGTCGTCGGCCACGAAGCTCCACCAAGCGCCAACAACGTTGCCTCAGCCGAAACCTCAACGTCTTGTCCATCAGGGCCAACAAAAAGCAAATGGCCATTTTCATTCCATCCCGACCAACGATGTTTCAACGCAAAGTGAACACCTAAATCAGACAGACGCTTAAACCACGCCCGCAAAAGATCTTTCGATTGCATGCCCACAGGGAAAACACGACCGCTTGTACCGACAAAGGTCTCTTGCCCAAGCCCATGACACCAAGCACGAAGTAGATCAGGCGTGAATGCCTTTAATGCGCCGGAAAGATGTTCCGCTGCCTCCGCATAACGCGGAATAAAGCTATCCAAAGGCTCGCTGTGCGTAAGATTGAGGCCACCATGAGCCCCAGCCATCAAGAACTTGCGCCCAACGGTAGGTTTCGCATCATAGACCGTGACGACAAGACCTCGTGCGGCCAGAATCTCTGCTGCCATCAGGCCCGCAGGCCCCCCACCGATAATCACAATAGATATTAACTGCATCCGTGTATTCTACGCTCAAGCGCCCCAAAAATATTAAACATATATTGAATTATCGCATTCGTCATTGCATAATGACTACACCATCATATGGAGTAAATGCTATGCGAATTCTTATTTGTTGTATCCTAATCTCCGTCATCCTGTGCCCAACAGGCTCAGCCATGGCAGAAAGAATCAACAACAGCGCAGGAGATCCCTGCCCTGGCCAGTTGGGAGTAACGAAGATCGACGCAGACAGCACCGGTATTATTGGATGCTTTGCAACAAGCAAGGCCGATTCCACTCTCGTTTGGAAAGCTTTTACAGCAGCCTCGGCAACACAGGCTCCGCTGTGCCTTACGTTCCGCTATAACCCAAATGTTTCACCAAATCTCAGTTCAACGTCCGTCCTTCCTATCGGCACGAAACCAGCCGACGTTGTTACGGGAGCAAGACTTACAAAAACCAGCATCCGCACCTTCTTCCCAACAATCTGGCCTGAATATATAGCGGAGAATAATTACTTTTCTGGGGTGAAATGCCTAAATGGCTATTCTAGGTCGGCATGCACAATAGCAACCGCCAACCAAGATAACGATACGACCATGATAGAAAATGGCTGCCTGACAGATGATGATGAAACAACAAACATGACTTCTGGAAGCGGATTTTATATAACCTGCTGCAAATAATCACTCACGCCAGCACGAAAAGAATCTGTGCTATGCACTGCCCTTTTATTGTTAATTTGGTCACAATAACAAGTCGTTGATAGTGAGCATTGTCACCTGCTCATCTTGAGCACGCAACACCTTGAGCTAGCAGACAGCTAAGCGGAATATGTTTTATACTAACCGCCCAATGAAGTGACACATAAGAGAACGCACTCTCAGCTTGTCATTCTGGACGAGCCTAGATGCCGCTTGGCGGCAGATAGGCGATGATCCGGACAAAACGTATACGTTTTGCGCGTAGGGCCAAAGACCCGAAGTCCGAAGGATAAAAACACCCAAAAAGCGTGTTTTTACAATCCCGTTTTCGTTTGTTTTCTTGACATAAACCAAACGGGATTCCGGCTGAAGACTTTCTTTCGTCGCATAAAAGCGCCGCAAGAAAGTTTCGCCGGAATGACAAACGGCGTGCCTGTCTCTATGAGTCTTTTCATCGGGCGGTTGCGAGGAAGGATCCTCTCGCCGGACAGGCCTCTCCTTTAAAAACAAAGCACCCGTCCGGCAAGGGGATCGTGAGGCGCAGAGCGAGTGATTGAGAGCGGCCCTTTCAATGAGTCCGTTCATAGGCTCGCTGGTATTAATTCCCCGCAGGAATAAACGACGAATGGTGATCAACAATCATCCACCCCAATGGCGTTTTCTTATAAACAAAGCTAAAGCGCACGGTCATCGTGACTGGCTGCCCATTCTTCGTGAATGTGAAGGTATAAAGGCCACTGTTGATGCCAATCTCGCCGAAAACACGCGTATGGAGTTCGTTGATTGTACCTTGAAGATTTTCATTTGCTGTAAAGGCCGTGAAGTATTCAAGACGCTTCGCGGGCGTATCACAAACGTTGGGGACGCTGGCCGGCATAAAAACGGCAGAATCCGTATAAAGAGTCATGACGCCGTCAGGAGTACCAGAAGAAACAGCCTTCAACCACGTATGAAGGACTTCCTTGAGTTCTTGTTTTTCAGCTGTATCTTTGTTCGCACAACAACAGGAGCTTGAGCAACATGATGACATGGTGTCTCCCTTGAAAACAGAAATTAGGCGGTAAGAGCCAGCAGCTTAGCCTGAGCGATGCAAAGTTTAAATGCCGTCTCGTCGTTCGAAGCCCCGGCATTCAGTTGCGCCAATTCATCTTCAATCAGCTCGCGTTTCAAGCTTTTCACAGGAATAACTTGATCGGCCATGACCGTGCAGTAAGTCGTCGTAACTTCACAAAAGCCACCGACAACGAATAAACGCTCTGTAATAACGTTCACATCGGACTCGTAAATATCCACGACGCCCATAGCAACTGTACTTCCCATCGGGGCGTGCCCGGGCAATACACCGAACACACCGTCGCTTCCGGGTACAGAAACCATCGCCACGGCCTTGCTGTAATGCAACTTTTGTGGCGAAGAGAGATCAAATTGAATCGACTGTGCCATGATCACCTTCGTTTACCTGTTTTAAGAAACGCGCCCCTCTCATTTTAGGCTGCGCTTGCCATTTTTTCGCCCTTAATAACGGCCTCTTCAATCGTGCCGACCATGTAAAAAGCGGCTTCAGGCAGGTGATCATACTCACCACTTACGATGCCCTTGAACCCCTTGATGGTATCTTCAAGCTTGACAAATACACCTGGCGAACCTGTGAAAATCTCAGCAACGTGGAACGGCTGCGAGAGGAAGCGTTGGATCTTACGAGCGCGGGAGACAACCAAACGATCTTCTTCCGACAATTCATCCATACCCAAGATGGCAATGATGTCTTGCAATGATTTATAGGTTTGCAAAATCTTTTGAACAGCACGGGCCGTCTCATAATGCTCATCGCCGACAACCAAGGGATCAAGAATACGGCTCGTCGAATCCAACGGATCAACGGCAGGATAGATGCCAAGTTCGGCAATCTGACGGGAAAGAACAGTCGTCGCATCCAAGTGAGCAAAAGACGTGGCAGGAGCAGGATCGGTCAAATCATCCGCAGGAACGTAAATAGCCTGAACAGACGTGATCGAGCCTTTATTTGTCGTTGTAATACGTTCTTGAAGAGCCCCCATATCCGTCGCAAGTGTTGGCTGATAGCCAACAGCAGAAGGAATGCGGCCCAAGAGGGCTGACACTTCAGAACCAGCCTGCGTAAAGCGGAAGATGTTATCAACGAAGAACAGCACGTCTTGGCCTTCTTCATCGCGGAAATACTCGGCCAACGTCAACCCCGACAAAGCGACACGAGCGCGCGCGCCGGGGGGTTCGTTCATCTGACCATAAACAAGAGCAACC
The DNA here is from genome assembly GCA_028691835.1 of Alphaproteobacteria bacterium. GTDB lineage: Bacteria > Pseudomonadota > Alphaproteobacteria > UBA9219 > UBA9219 > UBA8914. The sequence goes on from JAQUYN010000057.1 coordinate 4,424, forward strand.
TTTGATCCAGGGCCGCTTGTCTTGATAATACCAGAATCGATCATCTCGTGATAAAGATCATTACCTTCACGGGTACGTTCACCAACGCCAGCAAAAACAGAATAACCGCCATGAGCCTTGGCCACGTTATTGATCAGCTCTTGGATAAGAACGGTCTTTCCAACGCCAGCACCGCCGAACAGACCAATTTTACCACCACGCGAATAAGGCGCGAGCAAATCAACAACCTTAATACCCGTCACGAGCATCTGCTTTTCCGTCGATTGCTCTGTGAACTCAGGCGCATCACGGTGAATTGGGAAATGCTGCTTCGTATTGACTGGCCCACGTTCATCGACAGGTTCGCCGATAACATTAAGAATGCGGCCCAATGTTTCAGGACCAACAGGCATCATAATGGGGCATCCCAAATCAATAACCTTTTGCCCACGCACCATACCGTCAGTGGTGTCCATGGCGATGGCACGCACAGTATTTTCACCCAAATGCTGCGCTACTTCCAAAACTAGCTTGCGGCCTTCAATCTCTGTTGTCAGCGCGTTCAAAATCGATGGCAACTTGCCGTTGAACTGTACGTCAACAACAGCGCCCATGACTTGAGTGATATGGCCTTCGCTTGTGGTGGTCGTCATAGTGTTTCCCCTGTTTTCTTCAAAGTTCTGATCTGAATGATACCAATTACACCGCTTCGGCCCCGGAGATGATTTCAATCAACTCCTTCGTGATGTAGGCCTGACGGCTGCGATTATAGTTGAGCGTAAGGCGATCAATCATGTCGCCCGCATTACGTGTGGCATTGTCCATCGCCGTCATGCGTGCACCTTGTTCGCCAGCTGAGCTTTCTAACAGCGCTGAATAAACCTGCGAGACGATGTTTCTCTCCAGCAACTGCGTTAGCAACACATCCTGACTTGGCTCGAAGAGCTCAGTTGACAAGGGCGCCTCGCCATCAACAAGTGGAGACGGCACTGGATTGGCATCAGAAACAAATGGGATCAAATGAGTCACAGTAACAATCTGTGAAATGGCCGATTTGAACGTGTTAAAGATCAAATGCACCTCATCACATTCACCAGCGACAAAAAACTCAACGATCTTTGTTGCCAAATCTTGCGCGTCATCAAGACCAATTTGCTTCTTGCCCGCACTCTCCACCGTGTGAAGGAACTTGTCCCCATGCTCCCGACGAAGCAGATCACGCGCCTTGCGACCGACACAGATAAGCCGAACGATGCGCCCCTCTTTTTCAAGACGAGCAATCTCTCGGCGCGCCTCGCGAATGATGGAGCCGTTAAAGGCCCCACACAAACCACGATCAGAGGTCATGACGACGAGAAGGATTTTATCCTTCTTGCCATTTCCGACCAGTAAGGCTGGCGAGCCTTCTGTGACTTGGATAGAGGAAACGAGATTCGTCAGCATACGCGACATAAAGCCGGTATAGGGACGAGATGATTCGGCCTGATCCTGAGCTCGACGAAGCTTACTCGCAGCCACCATTTTCATGGCAGATGTGATTTTGCGCGTCGATTTCACGCTGGCGATACGATTTTTGAGATCTTTTAAACTTGGCATAGCTCGACACTGTTGCGCGGTATGAATTGCGTGGTTTTTTGGCGGATAAAGCTCGCCGGGTCAAGAGGAATTAGCTCTTGCCCCCCTTCTTTATTTTCTTGGTCTTTCCTAAAGGCTGTTTTACAGGCGTTTCCGGCAGTTCGGCCATATCTGCGGATGCAACCTTAAGGGATTTATCGCAAACCGGTTCATAGTTTAAAGCCCTTTTGTAAGCCTCCATGCTAGCCACCCGCAAAGACTTTGGCGGCGAATCATACATGGCAATCACCTTATCGCGACGCTGGGCACAAAAAGTCGGCGCTGACACATTCGCCGATTCCTGACCAAACTCATTCGCGAGCTTCGTCCGCAACGTATCCAAACGAGAAACCCCGTTGCCGCCATAAAACTTTTCATAAAAACCGATCAGAGCCTGCTCGGCATTTTTGAGTTGTTTTATATTACGCCGCGTAAAGCCCGTGTAAGCCCGAACAAGATCTCGTCCTGTCGAACTTTGCTTACACGTTACGGTGATGACCATAAGCTCGGAATGTAAACGAAGAAGTTGTTCAGCTTGAAGTTCTTGAGCCGAATAGCATCTCCCGCCAGCAAAGGCCGGGGATGAGATCAAGGCCAGAATTAAAATGGCTACTCTTTTTTTCATAAAGCCTCCACCGTAAGGGGTGTACGAAAAGCTTACCAAAAAAACAGCCCTATTCCCATTCAATAGTACCGGGCGGTTTACTGGTCACGTCATAGACGACGCGATTGACGCCCCGCACCTCATTGATAATGCGCGTTGCGACTTTCGCCAGAAAGGCGTGTTCGAAAGCATACGACTCTGCGGTCATTCCGTCCACAGAAGTTACAGCTCGAAGTCCAAGAACATGATCGTATGAACGACCATCCCCCATCACGCCAACCGTGCGAACAGGAAGCAACACGGCAAAGGCCTGCCATATCTCGTTATAAAGGCCAGCCTTTCTGATTTCATCCAAATAGACAGCATCAGCTTTACGTAAAACGGCCAACTTCTCTTCTGTAATATCGCTCAGCACACGAATCGCAAGACCGGGTCCCGGGAACGGGTGCCGCTCGACAAAAGATTCGGGCAAGCCAAGCTCTCGGCCCAACACGCGCACTTCATCTTTAAAAAGCTCACGCAGAGGTTCGATCAACTTCAGATTCATACGATCAGGCAACCCCCCAACATTATGATGCGACTTGATCGTCACGCTGGGACCACCGATAAAGGAGACGCTTTCGATCACGTCAGGATAAAGCGTGCCCTGAGCCAAGAAAGCTGCGTCACCTACCTTGCGGGCCTCAGATTCAAAAACGTCGATGAAGAGTTTGCCGATAATCTTACGTTTTTGCTCTGGATCCGTCACGCCCGCAAGAGCGCCCAAGAACATCTCACGAGCATCAACATGCACAAGCGGAATATTGTAGTGCTGACGGAACAGACTGACGACTTCATCGCCCTCGCCTTCACGCATCAATCCCGTATCCACAAAAATACAGGTGAGCTGCTCACCGATAGCCTCATGGATCAAGACAGCCGCGACAGAACTATCGACTCCCCCTGAAAGACCACAGATAACGCGCCCCGCGCTGCCAACCTGCTCTCTAATCTTGGCCATTTCAGTCTCACGAAACGCTTTCATGCTCCAATCGTTACCGAGCCCACAAACCTTGTGCACAAAGTTGCTCAAAAGTTTTGCCCCATCGGGTGTATGAACAACCTCAGGATGAAACTGCGTTGCAAAAATCTTGCGCGCTTCACAAGCGATAAAGGCAAACGGCGCGCCAACACTTGCCGCGACAACTTTAAAACCGTCAGGAATTTTGGTAACGCGATCACCGTGGCTCATCCAAACTTGTTGTTTGGAGCCAACAGGCCAAACCGAATCATAAAGGGAACAAGCTTCCATAACCGTAAGTTCGGCCTTTCCGAACTCACGATGATGCCCTCCCTCGACCATGCCGCCTTGTTGCATGCACAAAGTTTGCTGCCCATAACATATAGCTAAAACGGGCACCCCCATATCCCAAACAGCCTGTGGCGCACGCGGGCTCCCCTCTTCCGTGGTGGAGGCTGGCCCCCCGGACAAGATGATTCCTTTGGGGTCAAAAGCTCTGATCTGCTCATCCGTGCGATTAAAGGGCTGTATCTCACAATAAACGCCAGCCTCGCGCACACGCCGAGCTATCAGCTGCGTCACTTGCGAACCAAAATCGAGAATCAGTATCTTATCCATGAGAAATCCCTTTAAAAGCCCTATAGGGGTAACCTGCGCTCCAAAATCAAAGAACGTAGGGTTTTTGGCCTGTCCCCCAAGTTGCGCAGCAACATGAGGTGGTGCGGGCAGCCGGACTTGAACCGGCACGCCATTGCTGACTTCAGATTTTAAGTCTGATGCGTCTACCTATTTCGCCATGCCCGCAACGCATGTTGCTGTTCCTATAATACAGTTTGAGCCCTATGGGAATATGGCTGCACCCAAGATTACCCCCAAAAAGCATTTTTTTACCAAAAAATGACACGGAGGCCAGACTTTTGCAAAGAATGGGGTTGCACAGGCTTGAATCTCACATTATAGATGGCCTCGTTTCCCCGGTAGCTCAGTTGGTAGAGCAGGTGACTGTTAATCACCTTGTCGGCGGTTCGAGTCCGTCCCGGGGAGCCACTTTTTTAGACCTTTTTTCACATGGCCGACAAAAAATATGACCTAATCCATCGCGAGGCCCTGTTTCAGGGCTATTACCGCGTGGATCGATTTCATATTCGTCAGCAATTCGATGACGGCACGTGGAGTGATGTTTTCTCCCGCGAAGTTTTTGACGGCAACAAAGACGTCGTCGTCCTCCTCCTTTTCGACCCCCAGCAAGACAAAGTCGTTATGATCGAACAGTTTCGCCCAGGCCCTATGTCTAAGGGAGATGATCCCTTTATGACCGAATGTGTGGCTGGTGTAATCGATCTTGGGGAAACCCCAGAAATAACGGCACGCCGCGAAGCACGAGAAGAATCAGGGTGTGAAGTTACGGACCTACAGAAAGTTTTCTCCTACTACACCTCTCCCGGCTGTCTTGGGGAACATGTCACAGCCTTTGTAGGGCGCACAAAAGCGCCCGAAGAAGGTGGCATATGCGGTCTTGCCGAGGAAGGTGAACATATCCACGTTCTGGTAATGGATGCCATGAAAGCCATTAGCCTTCTTTACGAAGGCAAACTACGCGATGCGGGCAGCATTATTGCCATGCAGTGGTTCGCCCTGCACCACACGGAACTACGCAGCCGCTGGCTTGTCGGCGAAGCAAGTGGCGCGATTATTTAATCCAAACAAGGAAAGGTCTTGGTTAAGAAGGCAAGCGTAGCTTCCCCTCGCCACGATGGTGGTACAGCAACGTTTGTCTTTGTTCGGGTGTCAGCAGTGTTCCCATAAACAGCTTGAATCACGCCTGCCTCAATAACCCATTAATACCAACCGCCCGATGAACCGACGCGCTGGGTCATGAGCGGTTGCGAGGAGATAGCCTCTCGCCGGACAGTCCTCTCCTTAAAAAGCAAGGGGTGCCGTCCGGCAAGAGGAGTGCGAGGCGCAAAGCGAATAAGTAAAAACAACGCCACCAGTGAGTCCGCTCATAGACCCGCTGGTATAACGCCAATCCTTCATGTCCGAGGGGTATATAGTTCGCTTAGAAAGGCCCTTCGCACTTCAATGGTATCCTTGACACCCCAAACAGTGACCGATCACAAACCCAACTCGGCAAGACTATCCCCATTATCCACAGGCCCTTGAAAATAAATAGGCATACGGGTTGCATCTTGGTATGAATATCACATGCCCAATGCTGCCCAAAACCTTCCGGCCCTTCGCTCTGTCTCGACTGACATTGTCCAACCGCGCACCGTGCCTCATAACATTGAAGCCGAGCAAGCTTTAATCGGCGCCATTCTCGTCAACAACAATGTGTTTGAAAAAGTTGGCGAGCTTCTTGATGCCGATCATTTTTATGACCCAGTCCATCAACGAATCTATGCGGCAATCAACACGCTGATCCAACGGGGGCAAATTGCTGACCCCAAAACACTACGGGGTTTGTTCGAAAATGATCCTGCTCTAGAAAGCGTTGGCGGCGCGCAATATCTTGGCGACCTCGCCTCAAGCATCATCACGGTGATCAACGCGCATGACTATGCGCAACTGATCCACGACCACCATCTTCGCCGTCAACTTATCATGCTTGGCGAAGACATCGTCAACGATGCCTTCCAACAAGATTTAGAAAACCCTGCCCCCAAACAGATTGAACGCGCCGAACATTGTCTGTTCGAGCTTGCGCAAACAGGTGAAATGGACCGTGGATTTATCAAACTTGATAAGTCGTTGACCGTATCCTTGCGCATGGCGGACGAAGCCTTCAAACGCGACAGTCACGTGACAGGCGTCACAACAGGCCTGCGTGATCTGGATCGTAAGCTGGGTGGATTCCAAAAATCAGACCTTATCATCTTAGCTGGCCGCCCTTCCATGGGTAAAACGGCGTTAGCAACCAACATCGCCATGAACGCGGCGAAAGCTTGGCATGACAGTGGGAGCAAGGAGGGCTCGGCTGTTGCTTTCTTCTCCCTGGAAATGTCAAGCGAACAACTTTCCACGCGTTTACTTGGCGACTATTCAAGCGTACCTGCCGATAAAATTCGCCGTGGCGAAATTAAGCAAGACGATTTCAGCAAGTTTATTGAAGCCGCAAAGTATCTGTCGCACGCTCCTCTTTATATCGATGATACACCGGGGCTTTCCGTGGCTTCACTGCGCACACGCGCACGCCGCCTAAAACGCCTTGTGCCATCGCTCGGCATGATCGTCATTGATTACTTACAGCTTTTGCACGGGTCAGCAAAATCGGGCGAAAACCGCGTACAAGAAGTTTCAGAAATCACGCGAGGTCTCAAGGGTCTCGCCAAGGAGCTTGAACTTCCCGTAGTGGCCCTCTCCCAGTTGTCTCGTGCAGTTGAATCTCGCGAAGACAAACACCCCCAACTTTCTGATTTACGCGAATCAGGATCAATTGAACAAGACGCCGACGTTGTCATGTTCGTTTATCGCGAAGAATACTATCATGCACGTAGCGAACCGACTCGCCGCGCCGATGAAGGTGAAGACAAGTTCAATCAGCGCTATCAACAGTGGATGGAACGCGGCGAAGAGGTGCGAAATGTCGCGGAAGTCCTCATTGCCAAGCAACGTCACGGCCCCATTGGAACTGTTCCGCTACATTTTGACGGCCAATTTACACGATTTAGTAATCTGGAACGTCAATTCAACGCTATTGAAGCATAAATCACCGCCACATAGCGTCTCTTTGGGATATTTATCGAAAACTCACCGAATCGATTCTTGATTCTCGAATCATGAGTCGCGAGTCGAATCGAGTCTCACGATTCGCCATATCACTATTTGTGTTTAATCTGCATGACCCCCAGCAAGAAAGCTGAAAACCCAAGCTGAAGGCCAGCGACACAGCATGTCACGGCAACGATAAGAATACGCATCACGTCGCGATAATCTAGAGCGCCAAAATCAACACTTGACCATCTATGGACAGCCCATCCGGTACAGGCCACACCAATGGCAAAGAGCACCGCCCCACCGCAGAGTAAATGCTCAAGCTGGAGATCCATCAAAAAACGATCAAAACGAGAGCAGCGCGGGATCATGCCATTCCGTTTTGCATAGCTTCGTGCAATCACGCCAAAAGTCAGACTTTGCACACCAACCAGAATGCTCATCGCGCCAATCAACAACGTGTGAACGTCAAGGCCAACACCGTCGATAATCATCATGGGACCAGGAAGCAACAACGCACAGATGAACAAGCCAAAAGAAATCAAGGCAAGACCGGGATACAAATAAAGCCAGCGTGGTGAATAAAGCAGAAGAAAGCGCAAATGCCGCCAGCCATCACGCCAAGGATTTAAATGGGGGTGGCGACCACGTCCATCCGGGGACAAAGTCACAGGAACCTCGGCCATGGTCAGACCATGTAAAGCAGCCAGAACGATCATCTCGCTCGCGAACTCCATCCCAACAGTTCTAAGATTTAAGTTCAAAATGGACTGGCGGACGAACCCTCGCAATCCACAGTGAAAATCGCGCAAAGGAATCTTAAAGAACAAGCGGCCAATGTAACTTAAAACGGGATTGCCCAAATAACGGTTCAAAAACGGCATCGCTCCCTTTTTGATTTCACCATCGAACCTGTTTCCAACAACCAGATCAACACCTTCACGAAGCTTTTTCAGAAGCGGCAGGCTATCGCCAAAATCATAACTGTCATCCGCGTCGCCCATAATAATAAAGCGTCCACGCGCTGCCTGAAAGCCCCCGGCCAATGCTGCGCCGTATCCTTTCTCGGAAACAGAAACAACCTGCGCGCCAAATTTTTGTGCAATCTCAAGGGAATCGTCTGTGCTTCCATTGTCAGCAATAACAATCTCACCAACAACACCATTCTTCGCCATAAACTCTTGGGCCTTCGTCATGCACACCAAAAGTGTACGCGCCTCGTTCAGGCACGGCATCACTATTGAAAGTTCAAGGGACGAATCAGGCATGCCATGATGATAACGGAAGAAAGCGAACCTGACGAGAATTACTCCGAGGGTACGCCGAAGTCCGAGACGACCGAAGGGGAAGCGCCAAATTTATGCCGATGCATCTGTTCAAGAAGCTCAGATGTCCATTCCTCGTCATAGCGCTCGATTTGATGGACGTGTTGAGGTTCATAGGTATCCATGCGATCACCGTAATAATCACGATAGATTTGAAGCCCCTCTAAGCCATAGCGAAAATCTGCGGGCCAACCCGCCTCTTCTTTGACCAGAGCGATGACATCGTGAAGGTCAGGCTTGTCGATGGACATAAGAGCATCGAAGATCACATACCACGAGGCGCGTGTGCCATTGGACAGATAAGCTTTAAGAAGTGCATTGCCGACCATCAAGGGATCCCTTCATCGTTTCACGCCACGAAATAACGCTCAAGGCTGAGACAAACCCAACACAATGCGATCATTGTACGGCAAACACGCCCGAATAACCAGCGACATAAGCCACGCTAACCAATTGAAGCAGAAAGATAAATATTATTCTGGAGGGTTGCCTTTACTTTGCCTTGTCAGAACACTACATTCGTTGGTCACAATTGTGGATGCGTTCGCTTTATCACCAATAACAGTAAACGTTTCTCTCAAACGAACTCATACAAACCCAAGACTCTAACAGGACAGAGAAGATGAAAGTACTCTTAGCTCAACCCCGAGGCATTTGTGCAGGCGTCGAACGCGCCATTGAGATTGTTGAGCTAGCCTTAGAAAAATTTGGCCCTCCAATTTATGTGCGCCACGAGATCGTCCACAACCGCCATGTCGTAAGCCGCCTAGCCTCCAAGGGCGTTGTGTTTGTCGAAGAAACAGATGAGGTCCCTGAAGGTGCCGTCATTATCTTCAGTGCGCACGGCGTTTCAGAAGCTGTTGAAAAGCACGCCAAAGAACGGGGCTTGACCGTGATCGACGCGACATGCCCTCTTGTTTCTAAAGTTCATACGGAAGGCCAACGCTATGCCCGCACAGGGTACGAGCTGATCATGGTCGGCCATGAAGGTCATCCTGAGATCGAGGGCACGCTGGGGCGTATTCCAGCCAAAGTCCATTTAATTTCTGCCGCCGCAGGTGTCGCAAAACTTAATGTTAAAAACCCAGACAAGCTTGCCTACATCACGCAAACAACACTGAGCGTTGATGACACGAAGGCTATTATCGATGCTCTCAAGGACCGCTTTCCTAATATTGTCGGACCGACGATCCGCGACATTTGCTATGCCACACAAAATCGCCAAGGCGCTGTGCGAGAATTGGCAAAACATGTTGATGTTGTCCTTGTGATCGGGGCACATAACAGCTCAAACTCATCACGCCTGCGCGAACGCGCTGAAGAAGTTGGCGTCCCAGCCTATTTAATCGAAGACGCGACACAACTGGACCCGGCTTGGATCAAAGACAAGAACGTCATTGGCATCACAGCTGGAGCCTCTGCGCCGGAAGACTTGATCGAGGGCTTGATTGACCGGATCAAAGAGATCGCCCCGGTCGAAGAAGTTGCCGTTCATCCGGGCGTTGAAGAAAACGTTCACTTCCGTCTTCCCATGTCGCTTACGAAAGCAGAAGGTCGCATGGAAATTGAAGACCCCACAAACTGAGATCTCCCCCATTTTTTCTTGCAAAAAGGACTTTTTGCCGTGTCTGTACCCCTCCGCCAGCAATTTGATATCGCCCTTTATATCTTCAAGCAAAAGCTTAGTGGCAACAAACGGTATCCGCTTGTCTTGATGCTTGAACCTTTGTTTCGTTGCAATCTCGCCTGTCCGGGCTGCGGCAAGATCGATTATCCACCGGAAATCCTGAACCAACGCCTCTCGGTGGAAGATTGCCTAAACGCGGCGAATGAATGCGGCGCGCCCATCGTCTCCTTGCCGGGTGGCGAGCCCCTTGTCCACCGCGACATGCCTGCCATTGTTGAAGGTCTTATCAAGCAAAAACGCTATGTTTATCTTTGCACCAACGCGCTTCTTCTCGATAAGAAACTCGACGAATATACACCTTCGCCATACCTGACCCTCTCGGTACATTTGGATGGTGGACGCGAAGACCATGATCGCTCAGTTGATCACCAAGGGGTCTATGACATCGCTGAACGCGCCATCAAAAACGCCATCGGTCGCGGTTTCCGCGTTAACATCAATTCGACGCTCTTCAACAACGCCGTGCCAGAACGCATGGCCGATTTTTTCGATCACATGATGGCAATTGGCTTGAACGCAATTATGCTTTCA
>JAQUYN010000136.1 GCA_028691835.1 Alphaproteobacteria bacterium
CACTCTCGTTTATTTGTCCCCGTCTTGCCAAAAGCAAGCGACGCCTCGTCCCCTTCGTCTAGAGGCCTAGGACATTACCCTTTCACGGTAGTAACACGGGTTCGAATCCCGTAGGGGACGCCATTCACGCATGAAACTGGGCACTTCGCCCATGTTAATGTTTCCCCCGTTTGAAATAAGACCCACCATAGACGACCGAGAGCCTCGGATCGTCATTTCTTGGTCTTTGATCCTGATTTCGCTGACTGCGACCTTAAGATAGGCGCGGGAGAACGCGGAAGGCACCGTCAGGCGATCACGGATCACGCGGGTGAAGGCATCAATCTTCTGGGGCGAGATAACGGCCAGCGGCATTTGTTGCTTGCGTTTAAGGGCTGCAATTTCAAGGAGCAGGTTTTCTTTGCGGGCTTTGTTCTGATGTGCCCGATCCCCGATCATGTCCAAATCCAACGCGCCGCGCTCTATGGCTTCCAAAAGGCGAGTTTGTGCTTGCTCGACTGTTTTAAGCTCGGCCTCCAGTTTCTTGATTTGGCCTTTGTCCACCCCGCCGCCTTTGGTGACTTCGGCGCGAAGGTCATTCAAAAGCCCTTTCAAATATTCAGCCGTGCAGACCTTTTGCCGAAAGGCGTCCAAAACCAAACCTTCCAACTTGTCGGCTGGAATGTTGCGTGATGGGCAAGAGGCGTTGCCTTTGCTTATGCGGTTTGTGCATTTATAGTAGGCGTATTGGCCGCCTTTGCCCGTGGTGATGGTCATGCCAGAGCCGCAGCAACCGCACTTTAAAAGCCCTGTCAGCAGATGGGGCGAGGTTTCACGGCGAGGAACGCACCGCTTGGGCGAAAACGCCCCGCGCAGCTTGGTTGCCTGTTCAAAGAGAGCCAGATCAATGATGGCAGGAACGGGAACCTTGACCCATTCGCTTTCTGGCTTGGTTCGACGGGTCTTGCTGTCCACTTTGTTGAAGACGTGCAGCCCCATATAGGTGAGACTTGAAAGCACTTCAAAAACCTTTTGAACGCGCCAGAGTTTGCCGCGCATCAAAAGGCCGCGTTGGTTCAGGTTCTTGGCGATTTCCTTCATGCCCATACGCGGGCTTTCTTTGCCGTGGACATAGAGCGTGAAGATTTCGCGGACAATCTCGGCTTCGGCGGGGTCAATATCCAGTTTCTTTTTCAATCGACCATGCGTTCCTGTGCGTCCCGCTTCAATCGTCCGATAACCGAAGGGAGCCTTCGCCCCGTTGAAATAACCCTGTCGCGCATTTTCATTCATGCCGCGCAAAGTGTGCTTGGCGTTCTCTTTGCTTTGGTATTCATCAAACATCATCAACATGCTTTGCAGCATGTGCGCCATAGGATCATTGCCAAGCTGTTGCGTGATGGAAACAAGATCAACGCCTGCCTTGCTTAACTGCTTCTTATAGGAAAGAGCTTGTTCCAGATCGCGGAAGAAACGCGAAAAGCTATGGACAAGCACAATATCAAACGGCGCGGGTTTTTCTAACGCGGCTGTAATCATTTCTTGGAATTGTGGCCGCTTGTCGTCTGTGGCTGTGGCACCTGCCTCGACATACTCGGCAACAACTGTGTGGCCGTTGCGCTTGCACCAGTCACGCATTTGACGCAACTGGTCGGGAATGGATAAATCATTCTCTGCTTGGCGTGTCGTGGACACGCGGGCATAAAGAGCTACGCGCATTCGTTTTTGTCCTTTTCGTCAATATCCTCTGCAATCTGCATTTCTTTCAGGATTTCCGATAAATACGACAAAAGCAACTGGATTTCTGCGGGACGCGCACCGTCCCTGAAAACAAGGCTTAAAACGAGGTCACGTTCAGTCATTTTGAAACCCCATCTCGCGCATTCTTTGGGCAACGCCTTCTTCCCAGTCCAGCGGATCATAAAGAGCGTGCAGACGAACGCGCAAAAGCAACAGCACGTCGGCAAGGCTGATTGTTTTAAGGTTCATTTTGACGGCGTGAAGCGCGCCGACCCTTTTAAGGTATCCCAAAACGATGATAAGAAGCCGCAAGAACCTTTCTTCTGAAACGCCCGCTTCATCCAGTTCACGAACAACGCCAATAGCGGGCATTTGTTGGATACGATGAAGATAGTCTTGCCACAGAGGATGCAGCGGCCAATCCTTAATGGGCTTCAGCGCGTCTTTAACGCGCAGCGTGGTGTGATCGGACGCATGACGATACAAAAGATCACCTTGCCTTTCGCGCAGATCATCCAATGTTCTGATTCCCATCTGTTGCAATCGCGCTTTGCGGAATTGCCATTCAATGCGCCACACATGGTCGGTCACTCCATCCCAGATCGGATAAAACCAAGTTTTCCCGCTGGCTTCGCGGATTTCATCGCTTTTGTTATAAAAGCGCATCTTGACATCACCCGCCCCGAAATCGAACGTCTGACTAACGCCCATGCTTCGATGAAGCCTGTCGGTCTTGGCGGCAGAGGGAAAGTTTTCAAGGCTGAAATCGACATGCGGGATCAAATAGTCAGCCGCAAAATCCACGCGAGAAACGCTTTCAGCCTTATAGGGGCGCAAGCCAACAGAGGCCGCCCATTTCAGAAACCGATCATGACAGGCTTCCCAGCCTTTATGCCAAAGAGCAGACGCCGGAAACCTGACATGAAAATTCGGCTGAATAAATTCGCCAAAGGCGACTTGGAAAGATTTGTTTTCCATGAAAAGCGAATAGCCGCTATTCGTCCCGTGGTTTGATAAAAGAAATTCTTCACCGCCAAGAGCGATAACTTTTGTCGCCTTTCCCTTTTGGCGACGCAGGGCGTCACGTTCTGCGACCAAGGCCGTGAAGTCCAAACCGCATTTGCCTTCGGCGCGAAGGTAGTAGCAAACTTCAAGGGTATCGATGCCCGAGGCTAGAAATCTGAAAGGTTCCGTGTGATCATGGGACATGCGATGTTCCTATTGGGTCAAAAAAAGGGGTTATGGAAGGTTTAGCCGAGCCACGACATCGGCGCAGTTGATGACCAAGCCGCTCTTGAAGTTAAAGTCCTTATTGGCCTTGCTGTCGTGAAGCGTGAAGACATCGTCGCCCGATATTCTGCCAATCGGAACGATCTGGTATCCCGAGCCTTTGTTCGGCTGATCCGAAAGGCCATAATAGATGATATAGCCGCCATAGCCGTGCTTATCGGTCTTGCCCATAAGCG
>JAQUYN010000058.1 GCA_028691835.1 Alphaproteobacteria bacterium
ATTTTGAGCCTCACCCTTTTCGAGAAAACGCCGTTAGATCAGCTGCTTAACGATAGGGCCCTACAAAGTTTTGAGGGCGAGTTTCCTACCCAACTGAATCTATTCGCCTAATTGCCGGACAGCAGTGTGGCCATAGATATATCAACATTAATCAGGTCCGCAACTTGTACGACACTTTCTTCATAAGCTTTTAAGTTTGCATCAATTTCACCAAGGGCAGTTTTATCTGCTTCCTTGAAATCTGAACCAATTCTTTCGATTAACATCTTGGCGGTGCCGAGCGAGCTCATCGCTGATTTTAAAGACTCGGAAATAAGCGGTTCTTCTACGCTCGTCTGTTTCCAATTTAAGGCCTTGTACAATTCTGTATGTGTGGTTGAGAGCGCAATTTCGGCACTTGTCATCATTGAAGAAAGCTCGCGACTGCGTGAGCTTTGCTGAATTGCACTTGTCGTGTCTTCTGATGAAATAAGCAGAACAATGCCAATTGCGATAGCCATGAGACAGCCAAAAACGGGAGAGATGAGACTTTTGGCGCGTATAGGGGCATTGTCGAGCATTTTCATCGCAAACACTTTCTGGGGTTATCCGGTTATGTCTAGGAACGATCAAGGAAAAGCTTGCAATGGTCCAGGTAAGGGCCATTGCAAGCAACGATCAGTTTTATTTGAAGTATCCTACACCTAGAGTGTATTCTCCAACCTTGATTACATAAGTGTCTTTGTCCTTGATCTTGCCATTGTCCATAACATCAGGCCATTTGTAGTTAACCCAGGCTGTGTCTTTAACTTCGAGGAAGGCCTTCACAAAGGGAAAGCCACTAACATCTTTCATGGCTAGCCCACCTTTGCCAACCAAGACTGGCTTGGCGCCGTGCGCTTTGAAATTACCACCCCTATCAAACACGAAGACATATAGGTCGCGATCAATAAATCCCCCATCTTTTTCTTGGAATTTTTTAAATGCGTCTTCGGGGTTTGCTTTAACTAAAACAGCTGCTTTTTCTGCCATGGTTTTTGCTTCTTCTTTGCTGCCATGAGTCGCATCAGCAAATACTGGCGACGGAGCTAGCGAAGCTAATCCTATGATGAGACATGCTATTTTTAAAAACTTCATGTGAAAACTCCTTGAGTGGTGAGTGGAGGGCGGCAGAATAGTATGGTTAACATTTGATAATGCTAAATCATGAGATAATCAAGTAAAGAATATACCATTGTGAACGAGTTTCGATTGTTCAGAGCAGATCGTGATGAGGTTGTTGGTTGCGCGGGCACCCATTCGTGTGAACAAGCCTGGCAAATATAAGCTTGGAGCCTTTTGCGCCAAGCGTTCGCGTGAATCTGCGCGATAAACAATAGGATAGAGCGGCTGCATGCAGTCAACGAGGCGTCAACCTCATCGGGAGACGCTCTAGGTTTAAGCTCGTCTGAGGCACTCCTCATGCGTAATATTTTTGGAACTGATCGTTTTAGGCGCATGTGCGTGCGATTATGCAAGAGGTTTTACAGAATCAGCGGGCAAGCAACTCGCCATAATAAAAAAATCAGGCAGCTACATGCGCAGTGTTTTGCTGAATGGTTTGGCGTAAATAGGCAACAACACTTGCCCATAAGTCGTGACGCGCATCGTCTCCCATTTTTTGAGCAGCTGCAGCTTCACCTGCTGCGCGCGTTAGGGCAAGACGTCCGTAACGGTTTGCTGTTTTGTTGGCAAGATCATAGGCTTCACTGTGATTGTTTTGCACCGTTTTCATTCGTTGACCCCATCAAATAAGATTGAATATATAATCAAACGCTCTGTATTTCGAACAACTCGCAAGAGAAGTTAGGTCAAATTATTTGATATCTGGTTAACGTGAGCCGACGATTTGCGGGAGAGGCTATGTTATGCAGTTGTCTGTTTCATTTAAGCCATAAGCGGGCGGCACATCGGCACTCAACACCCAGTGGGGGAGAATAGCGGAATATGCTAGATTTAAGCGTTGAACCCAAGGTTTCTCTTGAGGAAGATCTCCCTCAAATAGGGCTGTAACAAATTGACGCCGGATGGGCATCCTATGTACGTCTTGTCTTGCCTCAGCTAATATGTTGGCTTTATCTAGGAAGTCGTTAGCTGCCATTGCGTAGCGTTCTACAATGTTGTTGGCAAGGACGCTGATCTCATCTGGTGAAAGCTTAAGCAGATGTGATGGCATTTCGATTGGCAGGGAAATCCGACGCATGGCTTCATCACATGTTCGATCAATCAGATCGGATGTATCGAACGCCGCAGGAACGGAATAGGTCATTGAGGAGTGCGCAATGCATTCATGCCCACTTGCGAAGGCCCCGATAGCCAGCAAATTGGCCATTATACGCGCAATTCGAGTGGATCCTGTCGCTTGTGCTACGAAAAAGGTGGCTTCCGTATCGAGGCGAGCTCTATGTTTGTACAAGCCGTAAAGTTCCGCAACAGGTGTTGGCAGATCATTTTTTAAAGAGAGAAAATCACGCCCAACGAGGCGATCCGTCTCGCGATGATTGCGTAAAAAGTGGTCTATTTCTGCTGCAGAAATAGGTAGAGAAATGCCCGAATTGATGAGATCCGTGACGGTGTGACCAGATATGCTTGCGACAGTTCTCCAATCATCAAGTGGTTTTTGTGACCGTTCAATAAGGAACTTCTTGTTTTTCTCAAATGGGCTCGTTATGGTTTTGGGTTCTTGAAAGGGTGATAACTTGTTGTTTTTTTGAGCTGTTATCCTAAATAACCAGGAAATAATTTTTTGGTCTGGTGTAATCGACGGCATCATTGCATCACAATTTGCCGGTTCGGGCAGCTCGTCCATAAGATCTAATTTTGTGAGCGTCGTTTGATGTAATGCCACGTTAACCTCACTGATAGGGAAGAACTTTCGGTAGCGAGACGAGTCCGATTGAGAAGTACACGAAACCTGCAGGTAAAAATGAAGAACGGCCCCATCACTACCTGTGGATAAGTGTATCACGGATCTTGTGTTCCATTAAGAACAAATTCACATAAATGAACGATATGTTAAGCTTTGCGGCTGCAATTTGATTTTGCGTGACTCTTTCGCAACATTTCATTTCGAAGCAGCATGGATGTGTGCAGTCATTTAAAGGCCAGACAGCCTATAAGCCGGGTTTTGTCCTTGCCTTGCGGCAATGGATGACTATTCGTCTAGGATGCTTGTTGCCAAGCACCTCAAGCAACCAACCCGAACCTGCAAACCGCGACGAAAGTGGCGTGTCTTCGTGAAAAGACACCGCGGTTCCTATTTGGTCTTGCTCCCGATGGGGTTTTCCCTGCCATTTCTGTCGCCAGAAATGCGGTGCGCTCTTACCGCACCTTTTCACCCTTACCTTATCTTTTTGAGGGACAAGGCGGTTCATTCTCTGTGGCACTTTCCCTAAGATTTCTCTCGCCGGACGTTATCCGGCATCGTTTCGTCTGGAGCCCGGACTTTCCTCCCCCTAGTCCTTGCGGAAGGCGGCAGTCATCCAGCTGTCTGGCTGGAGAAGAATAGCATAAAAAATCATGTCAAAATAGATGATTTATGGCGTCTTTTGATGCGTGTGGTGTGTTTTTGGGCAACATAGGTGCGGAAATTTGCAAATATTTTAAAATAAGGCTACAGTTTACGTCTAATTGTGTTAATGTTTGTCAATCATTTCATACAACTTCTAAGGAGTAATACCCATGATCTCGCTTCGTACGATGAGCTTGGCCGTTGCAACACTTGCGCTTCTTGCGCCGCTCTCGGCTCAAGCTGATGTTCCTGCCGGTTGGTATCTCGGTGGCAATACGATTATGTCATTCCAAACAGATGCGGATAGCACTGTTTCTGGTGTGACGGACAGTGTGGAATCCAAGACCGGTTGGGGCCTTGATGGCTATGGTGGTTATGCTTGGGGAAATGGCTTCCGTGCAGAAGCCGAACTTGCCTATCGTCATGCTGAGGCCGATAATGTCACTGGCACAAATTCTGGGGCTGTTGGTGGTGGTATTCATAATCTGGCTCTCATGGGTAACGTTTTGTACGACATCGACACAGGTACGCGTCTGACACCATATGTTGGTGCTGGTATTGGTACCTCTTTGGTTGATGCAGACAATTTGCGTACAATGAACGGGGCGACTGCTGACGATGATCGTATCGCCTTTGCATATCAAGGCATTGCTGGCGCTACGTTGGCTCTTGATGGTGGCTGGGCTTTCACCGCTGATTATCGTTATTTCGGAACCCCAGACGTTAAATTCAAGACAAATACTGGGGTTCGTGCTGAAACGCAGAACCACTCACATAATTTGATGCTTGGTGTTCGTTATACCTTTGAAAAGCCACAGCCGAAGCCAGCGTTAGCATCGGCTCCCGCGCCTGTTGCGGCTCCTGTTGCACGCAAAGCTGCCGCTCCGCTCGTTGCCCCTGTTCCGCAGAGCTATATGGTGTTTTTTGACTTTGATAGGGCTACATTGACACCGGAAGCACAGCGTATCATTGCGTCTGCCGCCGAAGATGTTAAGAAGGGTGGTTATGTTCGCTTACTCGTGACTGGTCATACTGATACAATGGGTACAGTTAAGTATAACCAAAAGCTATCCGAACGTCGCGCTGCAGCAGTTAAAACAGAATTTGCTCGGTTGGGTGTTCCTGCTGATGAAATTATCGCAAAGGGTGCTGGTAAAGGTAGTTTGATGGTTCCCACAGCTGATCAAGTTCGTGAAGCTCAGAACCGTCGCGCTGAAATCGTGCTACAGAAGTAAGCTTATAAATAAGAAAAGCGTCGTCCAACAGGGCGGCGCTTTTTTTTTGTGCATGTGCTCAAAATTAAGGAGCCGTAAAGCATGATTTGGGATAATTATACTATAAATTGAATCAATTTTATCCGGTGTTTTCTATGTTGGATCTTGTCCATGAAACACACCTTTTAACGACAGCCTCATCGGTTCGTTTTTTCGATGTGGCAAGTCGCCTTTTACTCCTTCCTAATAAAACACGGCTGGGGTCCAATCAACCGTCTGCACTTGTTCCCTTACCGTCAAAAGGGCGATTTCGTGTGCGCTTAATTCCTTGAAATATCCTTACTTGGTTTAAATAAAAGTCTTATTGCGAGAAAGGCTTGTTTTTTTCTCATTTATCTGGTCTTTGTCAGTCTCATTAGTGAGACGGGCAGAACATGACTCCATTAGAAAAAATCCGTAATTTTGCGATCATCGCGCATATCGATCATGGCAAATCTACGCTCGCGGATCGGCTAATTCAAACCTGTGGTGGGCTTGAAGCTCGCGAGATGAAAGAGCAGATTCTCGACAGTATGGACATCGAACGCGAGCGTGGGATCACCATTAAATCACAAACTGTTCGTTTAAAGTATAAAGCCAAAGATGGAGAAACCTATCAGCTCAATCTGATGGATACGCCAGGGCATGTTGATTTTGCCTATGAGGTCAGCCGTTCTTTGGCGGCCTGTGAAGGGTCAATCCTTGTTGTTGATGCCTCTCAAGGTGTTGAGGCTCAGACACTTGCCAATGTTTATCAAGCGCTAGACAATGATCACGAGATCATTCCTGTTCTCAATAAGATCGACTTACCTGCGGCGGACCCCGAGCGCATTAAACAGCAGATCGAGGATGTTATTGGTCTAGATGCTTCAAACGCAGTCATGACTTCTGCAAAGACTGGAGTCGGGATTGATGATGTTCTTGAAGCGATTGTCCAGAGATTGCCAAGCCCCAAGGGGGATGCTGATGCGCCTTTGACTGCGCTGTTGGTTGATAGTTGGTATGATGCATATTTGGGTGTTGTTATTCTCGTGCGCATTGTAGATGGGGTTATTAAGAAAGGGCAAAAAATTCGATTTATTGCGACGGGAGCTGTACGAGAAGTTGATCGCGTAGGCATTTTTACACCAAAGAAGATTGAATTGAATGAACTTGGACCTGGCGAGGTTGGGTTCATCACGGCGGGAATCAAACAGATTAGCGATACCAAAGTTGGCGATACAATCACGGATGATCGTAAGCCAGCTGAGAAACCCCTAGAAGGGTTCAAGCCGTCCATTCCCGTTGTTTTCTGTGGCCTCTTTCCTGTCGATGCCAATGATTTCGAACATCTGCGTGAGTCTCTAGGAAAGCTGGCTTTGAATGACGCGAGTTTTCAATTTGAAGCCGAGAGTTCGGTTGCACTTGGTTTTGGGTTTCGTTGTGGGTTCTTGGGTTTACTTCATCTTGAAATTATTCAGGAACGTTTAGAGCGTGAGTTTAATCTGAATCTGATTACAACAGCTCCCTCTGTCATTTATCACATTTATTTAACAAATGGTGAGATGATTCATTTGCACAATCCCGTTGATATGCCAGACTCCGTTCGGATCGACCATATGGCTGAGCCATGGATTAAGGCAACGATTATGACGCCAGATGAATATCTGGGTAGTATATTAACATTGTGTAACGAACGGCGTGGTGAGCAAATCGAGCTTACGTACGTGGGATCACGAGCTATGGCCGTTTATCGCCTACCTCTTAATGAAGTCGTCTTTGATTTTTATGATCGCCTCAAATCTATTTCGCGCGGGTATGCCAGTTTTGATTATGTTCTGGATGAATACCGTGAGGGCGATTTAGTTTTGATGAATATTTTGGTCAATGCGGAGGCTGTCGATGCCTTGGCCTGTATTGTTAATCGCGCTGCGGCTGAAAAGCGAGGGCGGATGCTTTGCGAGAGATTGAAAGAGCTTATCCCAAAGCAACTTTTCAAAATTGCCATTCAGGCTGCTATTGGTGGGCGTGTGATAGCCCGTGAGACAATTTCAGCAATGCGTAAGGATGTGACGGCGAAATGCTATGGTGGTGACATTTCCCGCAAGCGTAAACTTCTTGATAAGCAAAAAGAAGGTAAAAAGCGTATGCGGCAATTTGGTCAAGTCGAAATTCCACAATCTGCCTTTATTGCGGCGCTTAAGATGGATGATCGCTGATGTGCGAATACGCCCGGCTTGGCGCTTTGAATGTGTCGTGTAATACCAACCTGCGTATGAAAGCATCCCTATAGGTCACGAGCGGTTGCGAGGAGGGATCCTCTCGCCGGACAGGCCTTTCCTTTAAAAACAACGCGCCCGACCGGTAAGAGGAGTGCAAGGCGCAGAGCGAGTGATTGAGAGCGGCCCTTTCAATGAGTCTGTTCATAGGCCCGCTGGTATAGCTGATCCAGAATAAAATGATGAAGCACAGGTAATCAAAAGAGCCGTCATTCCGGATTAAACTTTCTTTCGCCCCTTTGGGCCGAAGAGAAAAATGCTCCGGAATAACGAATACTGTTGGGCCCTCGCTTCATCATTTTATTTTGGATCAGCTATATTGAACAAGATTTGCTTTCCAAGCTCTCCAAGCGAACGGTCATCGTTATGGACAACGCGACCTTCCATAAACGCCAAAACACCCAACAAGCCATTCGCGATGCTGGTCACATCTTGCTTTTTATGCCGTCTTATTCACCTGATCTGAACCCCATCGAAAAGAAATGGGCTCAAGCCAAGGCCCTCAGACGTAAGCTCAGATGCGACACCCATACCCTCTTTGCCGCCAATGCTTTTTGAATCATTTTATCTTGGATCAGCTATACCTTGCGCCGACATGACGGAAACTTTCTTGCCGAAGATCAATTCATTGGGCCGTTGGTATAAGCGGCTAGGATAAACCGAACGAACTCAAAACACGAAAAAAGGGCTTCAATGTTGTTGAAGCCCTTTTTCTTTGGGATTGGTTGGCTATTTCTTTTTCGGTTTATCGAAGCTAACCGCAACAAAGCGAAGGTCGCCCTTGCGATCTACAAGTAGAAGAAGGGGCTTTGCTTCTTTCTTTGCCGTTCGTGCAAGATCATTTATAGACTTGGCTGTCTTGACTTCTTGTTGTGCCGCTTCACTGATAACATCTCCGGCACGAATTCCGTAATCAGCCGCCTTGCCATCGTCGTCAACTGTGATCACGACCACACCCGTAACATTTTTGGCAATGTCATACTTCTTGCGCAGAGAATCGGAAAGAGGAAGCACACCCATACCAAGCTCGGAAACTCTCTCCGAAGTTTGTTTTTGAACTTCGTCAGATGCCGTTTCTTCTTCCTCATCGGCTTCATTCTGGTCAAGCTCTCCGACTTTAACTTGGGCAGTTATCTCCTTGCCTTTGCGAATAATTTTCATATCGACAGTTTTTCCGACTTCCGTGTCGGCGACAAGGCGGGGGAGGCGATGCATGTCGATAACATCTTTACCATCAAACGATACAATGACATCTCCAGACTGAAGCTTTGCTTTATCAGCAGGTCCATCGGGCGTGATGCTGGAAACAAGGGCCCCACGCGCCTTTCCAAGCTCAAGGCTGTCAGCAATTTCTTGCGTGACCGCTTGAATGCGGACACCAAGCCAGCCACGTTTTGTTGTTCCCGTCGCTTTAAGTTGATCAATAATGTTCTTGGCCATTGCGGAGGGGATAGCAAAGCCGATGCCGACTGAGCCACCCGTGGGCGAGTAAATGGCAGTATTAATGCCAATAACTTCGCCACTCATATTGAACATGGGGCCACCTGAGTTGCCACGATTAATTGGCGCGTCAGTTTGCAGATAATCGTCATAGGGCCCCGAGTTAATGTCGCGAGCTCGTGCTGAAATAATACCTGTTGTGACTGTACCACCGAGGCCATAGGGGTTACCGATTGCGAGAATCCAATCACCAACCCTGATTTTATCGCTGTCACCAAAGGTGACGGCAGTTAGGGGCTTTTTGGTTTGAACTTTCAGGACAGCAAGGTCCGTCTTTTTATCTCTTCCTACAACGGTTGCCATCAAATTGGTGTCGTCGTGAAGGATAACAGTAATTTCTTCTGCGTCTTGAATAACGTGATTGTTTGTTACGATATATCCAGCCGGATCAATGATAAACCCAGAGCCCAACGAAGTTGCCTTGTTCGACCGCTTTTTGCCTCCTCGCCCGTTTTTATTTTGTTGCTTTTTGAACTCCTCAAAAAACTGGTTGAACGGAGAATCTTCGGGAATTTGTAGGTCGAATTCGGGTAAATCTTGCGACACAGCGACAGTCTGTGTTGTCGAAATATTGACAACTGATGGCAGAAGCTTTTCGGCAAGATCAGCAAAGCTCTCTGGTGTTCCTCGCGCTTGTGCGGGGGCTGATAATCCTAAGATGGCAACAAGAAAAAAGGCCGCGAAGGCAGAGCGTAACATTTGACGCATGAGGACATTCCCTTGCAGAGTGATCTAATGTTTTCAGAGTCTTGACCAAGATTCTGGCAGTTTTATGGCGATTATTTAGGAGAAGAGCTGTTAAAATACTTAAAGAAGTCCCCTGTCGGATTCATAATGTAAGTTGTGTTTTCAGGCTTAAGGCCTGCTCGATAAGCCAGCATGGTCCGCCAGAAAGCAAAAAACTGTGGGTCACGGTTGGTGGCCTCGGCCATGATCTCCA
This sequence comes from Alphaproteobacteria bacterium, assembly GCA_028691835.1. GTDB lineage: Bacteria > Pseudomonadota > Alphaproteobacteria > UBA9219 > UBA9219 > UBA8914. Next base: position 9,481 of record JAQUYN010000058.1, read on the forward strand.
AGGATTTGCGGTCGCCTTCACCTTTGATCTTTTCAGCTTCACCTTGAGCTTCGGCGAGAATGATTGTGGCCTGCCTATCTGAACCCGCAATTGTTTGAACAGCCTCCTGTTGACCATTGGCGCGGATTTGTGCGGCTTCTTGTTCACGTTCTGAACGCATGCGTGCAAATACAGCATCGCTTGTTTTTTCAGGTAGATCCGTGCGGCGAATACGTACATCAATGATCTCAACACCAAAATCTTTGGCTTCTTGATTCAGCTTGGTTGAAATCTCTGCCATAACGGCAACACGATCTGTTGACAAAAGTGTGGCCAACTTGATTGTTCCCAATACGCTTCGAAGGGTCGAATTAAGCATGCTGCTAAGGCGATCTTGCGCAATGCGTTCACCCCTAAGGCGCTGATAGTACAAAAGTGGATCATTGATGCGATAGCGGGCAAAAGCGTCAACTTGTAACGGTTTTTGCTCAGCGAGCATGATTTCCTGAGATGGCGCATCTAACGCCAATACACGCTTATCGAAATATTCGACGCTTTGGAAATAGGGGACCTTAAAATGAAGGCCCGCGTTGCTAACGACCCGTACGACATCACGGAACTGAAAAACGATAGCCTGCTCAGTTTGGCGTACAACATAATAACTGTCGTTTAAGCCGAACAAAATGGCGATAACGCCGACAAGTGTAAGAATAAGGCGTAGGTTCATTCGTTCGTCCCCGCTTTGATGGGTTGATTTTTGCGCATCATGTCTTGCAAAGGATACATAGGAAAGGTCCCGGCAGATTTATCCGTGACGATCTTTTGTGCGCTGCCTAAGATCGACTCCATTGTTTCAAGATAGATCCGTTTGGTTGTAACATCTTTAGACATATTATAGGCCATCAGAACTTCTTTAAAGCGATCCGCATCACCTTTGGCTACTGCAATCTTTTGATCACGATAAGCCATTGCTTCTTGTAAAAGCTTGGCTGCTTGGCCTTTAGCATCGGGGATGACTTTGTTTACGTGGGCTGCGGCTTGGTTTTGAAAACGCTCCATATCCAAACGTGCATTCACGACATCCTGAAAGGCGGCCTTAACCTCTGTTGGAACCGCAACGGTTTGCAAGTTGATTTGTGTGACCACAATACCAGCCTTGTATTCGTCAATGAGTTCTTGCAGACGTGTACGTGCTTCCTCCGCTATTTTTGCGCGACCTTCAGTTAAGGCAAATTGTAGTTTGTTTTGCCCAATGGCTTCGCGCATTGCGCTTTCGGCGGCCATTTTTACTGTGACTTCTGGGTTTCTGATTTGGAAAAGGTAGTCATTTACGTCTGCAACGCGCCAGAAAACGGTAAATTGCACATTGATGACATTCTCATCTTGAGTCAGCATCATACTTTCTTCAGGAAGGGAATAAACACCTTCGCCGCCACGAGTCGCATTACGAAAACCGATTTGGATTTCATTCTGGGCCGTAACGACCGGTGTGAGCGCTTCTTCAATAGGTGCAGGAAGATGATAGCGTAAGCCTGGTTGGTCCAAGTGATTAAAGGCGCCAAAACGCATCACAACGCCGACCTGATTGGCGGCAACCATATAAATACCACTGAAAAGCCAAATGGCGACAAGAACACTAACGCCCATCATGACGGCCTGAAAATGTCCTTGTGGTTTATAAGGGCTGAAGAAGTCCTTCAGACGATTCCAAATTTCTTTAAGATCCGGTGGAGGTGGCATGTTGAAAGGCGGTTCACCACCACCGTTCCCGCCACCACCATTGCGACGTGTCCATGCGTGCAATGATTCTGGCTTGTTGTTCTCCGGTTTATTCGGTGTATTGGAACCCCAAGGGCCCTGATTCTTATCCCAATTCATCGTACAATGTCTTCCTTCTTTGAAGCTTTGTGTTGAGTTTAAAGATTGAGGCGCGAATGTCAAACTATCTACGATGTTGTTTTGATCTCCGGACTAAGCCCAACGGACGTGGCGATTTAGTTTTTTCGCCTTGTTTATTGATCTTTTTATTGTCGGGTTCGATAATTGCGAAACTCATGCTTCCTGTAAGCTTGTCAGCCGTATCAAGACGTACCTGAACTGGACTCGCAAGACGATAAACGCGTCCATGGCGCTCGCCGATGAGGGCTTGCTGTTTTTCATTGTAAACATAGTAATCGCGGGGCAGGGCATGAAACGGGATAATTCCATCCGCGCCGCTGTCATCTAATCGCGCAAACAGTCCAAAGCGAGCTACACCGCTGATCCGAGCGGAAAAGGTTGCGCCAACTTTATCAGCTAAAAACATTGTTGTGAATCGATCTACAACGTCACGCTCAGCACTGGCTGATCTGCGTTCGGTTGAAGATATGTGTTCGCCAATGTCTTCGAGGGTCTTGATTTCCTGATCCGTCAGCCCGTCTTGACCGAGCCGACACACGCGGATCAATGCTCGATGGACCATAAGGTCCGCATAACGACGAATAGGCGATGTGAAGTGAGCATATTTTGCGAGGGCTAACCCGAAGTGACCAATATTATCGGGGCTATAAATTGCTTGAGCTTGTGATCGGAGCATGACTTCGTTGATAACTTGAGCGTGTTCGCCACCGGCCGCGTTCTCAAGAATTTGTGTAAGCATACGTGGGTGAAGTTGTCGTGCAGGTACAAGGTTGATTCCAAGGCTATCTAAGAATCCGCGCAAAGCATCAAGTTTGATTTCTGATGGTTTGTCGTGAATGCGGTACAGACATACTCCACCTTTACCCTCAAGCTGAGCTGCAGCTGCGACATTCGCACAAATCATAAACTCTTCAATGAGCTTGTGACTTTCAAGACGTTCGCGCATGATGATGGCGTTGACATATCCATCTTGGCCTATCATGACTTTACGTTCGGGAAGCTCAAGTTCTAACGTGCCTCGTTTAAGTCGTGCTGACATAAGACAAGCATAAGCGCCATAGAGTGGTTTGATAACGGTTTCAAGAAGGGGAGATGTTGTCTCATCTGGCTGGCCATCCATCGCAGTCTGAACTTGTTCATAGGTGAGGCGTGCGTGCGATTTCATGACGCCGCGCTCGAACTTCCATTTTGTCAGTTCGCCTTCTTTGTCAATCCACATGTGGACAGCCATGCAGGCGCGATTGACATGTGGTTTCAAAGAACAGAGTTCATTTGATAAAGCTTCTGGCAGCATCGGCACGACACGATCAGCAAAATAAGTAGAGTTCCCTCGCTTGAAGGCTTCTTTATCGAGGGGGCTTCCTGTCGGTACATAGTGGGCAACATCTGCAATTGCGACAACGACGTGCCACCCTTTTGCATCAGGCTCGGCAAAAACGGCGTCATCGAAATCGCGAGCATCAGCTCCATCAATGGTGACAAGTGGAATGCTGCGAAGATCCGTTCGGTCTTTCATCGTTACAGGCTTTGCAGATTCAGCTTGTTCTAGAACTGTATCGGGAAACTCTAACGGAATATCGTTCTGATAGATGGCTATCAGGCTTACTAAACGCGGGTCATCGGGATTACCAAGCGTAAGATCAATTTCAACTTCCTGTTTACCAGCTTTTGAGTTCGCCAGTAAACGCGCTGTTACCAATTGGCCATCAAGGCCTTTGGCTTTGTCGGGGTTGCGTACGGTGTAAGTGGCTTTATCTTTGCGGTCGGCAACCATAAGTTCCCAGCCACGTTTTGTTTTTGTGATCATGCCCACGACGGATTGCGTAAGTTGAGCTTTTGTTTTCTTGAGTGGAACGGCGGGTTTTTCGGCCCGTTTGGAAGGGCCGCCGAATGATTTCTTGAAGCGATTTTCCTTTTTAGGTTCTTTCTTTTTGGATTTAAATTTCAAGTGAGTTTCCTTTGAAGTTTGAGTATGTGTTTCATCGTATCATTTTCTGCAATGTATCTGGATAAAGAAATAAAGGATGATTTTCTGGTTTGAAAGCCGATGTTCCGATAGAAACGATTAGCTCTTTCATTTGTGCTATAAGCCTCAATCAAAAGCTGATTGCATCCGTCTTTCATAGAATCCGCAATAGCATCTTGAAGAAGCAATAAGGCAATTCCATGTTCACGGTATCCGTCGCGCACATAAATAAGATTAATATGCGCTATAGTCTTTTGTTCAGGGAAGTTCACTGCATAATTTGCTTCTAGAAAACCAACCAGTTCATTGTCGTGCTGTGCAACCCAAATATGCGAAATATTGAAAGGGCCGAAAGCGTGTTTAAGTATATCACAAGGTTGCGCGAGAGACACCTCATGATGTTGTTCGGCTAATCTTTGCATCATTTGCAGAACGCATGGCACATCGCTTTTTTGGATTTTGCGAACCGAGCAGGGATATAAGTTCTCAGTCATTTGAGCCCCATGTCATAACAACATCAAGTATCCTATCATGTTCTGGATTCCTATAACTTGTGCGGCTATTTTTTCTTATTAACAGCCACTTTTTTCTTAGCAGCAGGCTTTTTTGTAGGTCTTTTTGTTTTGGGTGGTGTCTCGACCTTTTCGTTTGTTTTTGTTTTTGTCTTAGGTTTCGGTTTGCCTTTGTTTTTGGTATCAACTTTGGCTTTGGCAGGCTTGGCCTTTGCTGCCTTACCCTTCGTCGAGGGGCCTTTTGCGATTTTGGCCTCGATGATTTCTAAGGCTTGATCAAGGGTTAAGCTTTCGGGGTCGTATCCTTTGGTCACCGTCGCCATGACCTTTGCCCATTTAACATAGGGGCCAAAACGACCAGAATTAAGCGTAACGGGTTTGCCGTCACCCGGATGCTCACCAAGCGTTTTTGCGGCAGCTCCACCTGCTGCGCGGCGGCCTTTGTCGGGTTCGGCCAAAAGGCTGACGGCGCGATTAATTCCTACGGTCAAAAGATCGTCACTATCCTCAAGGCTTTTGTATCGTGTTCCCATTTTGATATAAGGACCAAAGCGACCAAGTCCTGCCGAAATCATTTCTCCCGTTTCTGGATGTGCGCCAATATCACGCGGCAGAGCAAGCAACTTCAGCGCTGTCTCTAGATCGATGAGGTTAGGATCCATGCCTTTGGGAAGAGACATGCGCTTGGGTTTCGGGCCTGCGACCTTCTTCTTTTTGGTCTTTTTCTTTTTGCCGTCTTCCGCTTCAACCGCCGGAACTACAGGCTCTTCAACTGTAGGGGCAGGGCCCAATTGTACATAGGCCCCATAGGGA
>JAQUYN010000137.1 GCA_028691835.1 Alphaproteobacteria bacterium
TCATCGGCTGGGGGGCGATTGCCGCATCCGTTGCCGCCGTTTTGCTCGGCGCAAAGCAATCAGGCCGCACCGCCGAACGGTACGATCAACTCAAAAAAATCGTGGAGATCAAAGATGCCCAACTTCGCGCCACGTTGGACGCTCCTCGCACTCGCGCTGACCTCGTTAAGCGCTTGCGAGACGGCAAATTCTAACCCCGCCTGCGTCTGCCCGCCGATTAAGGAATACAGTCGGGAGTTTCAGAAAAGGCTTGCGGAAGAAATTGAGGAGGCATTAGAAGGTGCTGCATATCCAGAAGCACTTGCTGACTATGGTCTGCTACGGCAGCAAATTATAATTTGTCCTGTACAATAAGGCCAAAGGGCTGTGACGCATTGACGCCACAGCCCTCAAGCAGTTTAGGTGAGATCTTTAATCGGAGCACCAACAGCAATACGCTTTACGGCATCGATTCCGTTTAAGGCGTTTTGCTTGGTGGTGTATCCTTCGCTTTGGCAGATAATTTCTCCATTCGTCGACTTAAGGCGCCAATAGAAGTTTCCATTGGTTGCTTTAAACACTTCAAACATAGCTTACTCCTTTAGTGAATGAGAGCCTCTGACGGGGAAATCAGCGGCACTCGGTTGACTTTCAGGAGGGGACCCGCTAAACTGCAAATTGCTACATTAGCAGTGGGACGGGTTTCCTGTCCCCTTTAAGGCCAGTCGCTCAAACGACTGGCCTTATTCTTTTAGCACATCACAATCTGCAATGCAATTAAGTCATCTCGTAGACACCCTTTTTGCCCTTTACAGACTTTAGGTGCCCAGCCTTTGCCATTCTGTACATCTTATTGGACAAAAACGCCCGCTCTTGTATCACCGAAAATTTTCTGTATAGGCCCACCAAAACTTCGTCTATATTACCAATTCCCTCAAGCCCAGAAAGGACGTCAAGGATTTGACGTTCAAGCTCATCCGTCTTGGTGGCTTGAAGCTGTTTTTTTAACTCATCTGGAAGGTCAGATAGATTTCCGAGCCGCTTTCCAACTTTATCTAGCGAGTTTTCATTCATATTCACCTCCATTTTCCTTAACATACATCTTAAAAATCATAAAGTCAAACGCAATCCATCAGCGTTCCGCTCATTTTTCGTTTTCTATCCTTCCATAAAACTCCCTATTTCTTCCTACAAACAATTTTACCGCTTTGTGTACGCTTCTAATAAAATTGCCACTAAACGAATATGGTTATAGATTGCCGATGCCAGTATCAAGCCGCAGACTTAATGCCAACCACGTCCATCAGCTTACTGAAGCTATCGACCACGTCGTACTTAACCTTGTCCTTCTCGATCCTCACGTTGATCTTGTCGAAGAATTTGCGAGCGCACTCAATTTTCTTCTTCTCGATCTCACGCAATTCCATGGACGACATGCTGCCCTTGGTCTCGGCGACGAAGTAAATGTATTTGACCTTGCCTTCGGTAAAAGAAATGGCCCAGTCGGGGTTATAGTCGCCCACGGGCGTGGGGATCAGAAAACCGCGCGGGAGCTTGGCATAGACGACGACCTCGGTGCTGGTATCCAGCTCGCGCACAAAGGTGCGTTCGTTCTTGGAATCCGTGATGACGTAGTCGTAAATATGCTTCTTCAGCTTCTCGCTAGCCTTGGTGAAGTCCTGACGGCTTTGCCCCGCCGTAAAGATGCTGGCGTCATAGGTTCCTGCTACCTCGTCATAGGCGAGCTTCTCAATGATGATGGTTGCCTTCTGCTCATTGATCAGGCGCGAGGCTTCGGCGATGAAATGTTCGGGATTCTGCTTGAACTGGTCAAAAACAACCTTTTCTATGCCGCCCAAGATATCCGCCAGAGTTTTTCGGGTCAGATGAACATTCTCGGCGATTTTGCCCAGCAGGTCGTATTTGACTGATGAAGCGATGGAAGCGTTCAAAACGCCCGTTTGCGTGTTCTGGATCGTGAAGCCTTCTCCATCGGCAAGCTGCGTGTCGGTGATCTGGTCACCCTGAATACCCGCATGGATGGTGTATTGAAGCGGCGAGATTTTAAGCTCGCTGTTCAGGGTGGAGACGCATTTCCCCACAAGCTCGGCAGAATCAAATTCCACGCGGTATACGGCGCGCTTGTTGATCCGCGCCCACAATTCCTGAAACTCTTTCTTGTTGAAATTGTCGTTGAGCGGATTGGGCTTCGGCTTGCGGTCGTCGCCAGGCTGAGGCAATTGTGATTCGCTGAACACGCTGTTGATCAGGCTGTAAATGCCATCGGCATGGGGGGCTAATACCTCTGGCAATGCAGCCAGCGTGCCTTCTTCCTTCGCCTTGTGATAGGTAACGCTGATCTTGTCGCTGTTGTCCGTGTAGTCGTTTTTAACAAGGTAGCGATAAATCTGCTTTGCCAGCGCAGGCGTGATTTCCAGCGCACCACCATCAGCAGTCGGAATAACTTTGCCAATGAAATAGCCTTCGTCGGCCTTGCGCGGACGGGTGGAAAGAGAGTCGCTGATTTCCTTTTGAAGATTACCTACGAAGTCCTTGTAGCTCTCGCTGGCCACGACGGTGAGAATGTTAATGTCGTGAACAGTCGCGGGATGATCCATACGGTCGCCGTTCTGGTTCACGGAAAGACGCAGGCCGCGCCCAACTTCCTGACGGCGTGAGATTGTATTGTCGCTGTGCTTAAGCATGCACATGACAAAGACGTTCGGGTTATCCCACCCTTCGCGCAAGGCGGAGTGGGAGAAAATGAAGCGCACAGGCTCTTCAAACGATAAGAGCTGCTCTTTCTTCCTCAAGATGAGGTCATAGGCGTCCACATCGCTGGACAAGCCAGCATTTTCCCCACGGGTTTCAATATTGGGATCCACTAGATGCTTTGTTTTCTTGTCGATGGCAAAGTATCCGGCGTGGGTTAAAGCAGGTTCGGTACCCTCCAGATGCTTGCGCCAGTCGTGATGATCCAACACCAGCGTCTCCAGATATTCCTGTTTCGCATTCTCGTATTCTTCCTCGAAGATGCGGGCATATTCGCCTTTTTTGTCCTCGCGGCTGTAGTCGCGGTATTTCACTACTTCGTCGATAAAGAAAAGGGAGAGAACTTTGATTCCCTGATTGAATAACTCGGCTTCTTTTTCAAGA
>JAQUYN010000138.1 GCA_028691835.1 Alphaproteobacteria bacterium
CTCGGATTATCAGCGCCAATACGAGCCGATCCTGTATGGCTGGAAGCAAGGCACGGATCATTTCTGGTGCGGCGCGCGTGATCAGGGTGACGTGTGGTTTGTGAACAAGCCGACGAAGAACGATCTGCATCCGACCATGAAGCCTGTTGAGCTTGTCGAACGTGCCGTCCGCAACAGCAGCAAAAGCCGCGACATCGTTCTGGACTGTTTCGGCGGATCCGGTAGCACGTTAATCGCTTGTGAAAAAGCAGCGCGTCAGGCGCGGTTGATTGAATTGGATCCCAAATACTGCGACGTGATCGTAAAGCGGTGGGAAGACTTTACGGGGAAGAAAGCCTTATTGTTAATGGGGGGTTAAGAAATCCTTCATCCCTTGGAACGTACCGTGTAAACTATCTTCTGAGGGGATCATCATGAAAAACGTTATTTCCACCATCGGGTACGAAGGAACCACGATAGATGCGTTCATCGTCCATCTTAAACACGCATCGATCAATCTATTGATTGATGTGCGTGATATCCCGTTGTCTCGCAAAAAGGGCTTTTCAAAGAATCAGTTTGCTGAAGCGCTGCGCTCTTGGGGCATCGAATATGTCCATTTGCGTGGTCTCGGGGATCCAAAAGAGGGACGTGAGGCGGCGCGGGCAGGTAAATATGCCCTGTTTACAAAGATTTTCATGCGGCATCTTCAATCCGCCGCTGCGCAAAGAGACCTGGAAACAGCAGCCGAGCTTGTTCTGTCGCAGCGTGCTTGTCTTATGTGCTTCGAGGCCGATTATGAAACTTGCCATAGAAGCATGGTCGCCGGGGCCTTGGCAGAGAAAACTGGATTGACGATTGCCCATTTGAGCGTTCAGGATAATCGCACAGGTCGAATCGCGGCCTGATTATCAGGTCTGAGGCCATGTCGCATTTTGAAGGAACATCCGAGGCCATCATTCTCGTCAAGGCTTCGCCGCAGGTCGGCAAGAAACATGGCGAGACTGTTTGTTGTGCCGGGGTCAACGATAAAGGCGAATGGGTTCGCCTCTATCCTGTGACGTTTCGCACGCTTGACCAAGCCAAACAATTCAGGCGGTGGGATCGCATTCGCTTTCGCTGGAGAAGGCCTGATGACGATCCTCGTCCAGAAAGCCTTCGCGTAGATCACGAGTCGATAGAGGTCATTGGCGAGCTGAAACAAAAAGAACGACTGAACTTTTTGTCTCGTTTGGAAGTCTCCTCTCTCAACCAAATGAAGAGCGATGGGAAAACTCTGGCGCTCTTGCGTCCGCGCGAGCCAAAGTTTTTTATTGAGCGTAAAATTGAAAAAGAACTGGCCGAAGAAAGAGAGAAGTTTAAGAACATCGCTTCTCAGGCCGATTTGTTCCATACCGTTCATATCATTCCTTACGAGCCGTGCCCGTACCTGTTCAAATACAGTTATGTCACGGATGACGGTGAACGAACGGGCACATGCCAGGATTGGGAAACGGACGCAACATTTTTTAATTGGAGTCGCCATTACGGCGAAGCCAAGGCGATTGAGAACATGCAGCGGGTCTTTGGCGAGGAATATCCGCAAAAGGGCATGGCTTTTGCGATGGGGACCCACTCCCTTTATCCCGACACATGGCTTATCAACGGGATCATTCGCCTTGATGAGATCACGCAAATGAGCCTTGATTTGTGATTAAACAAACATACCCGATGCTTTTCTGGCAAGCGTTGGGCGAAAACAATGAGTTAAACGCAATCGAACCAACGCATGCAGGTGGCAAGCAAGTGGTTATAATCGCCATTCTTGGCTTCGGATATGAAGTCTTTGATTGCATTGTCGGGTAGATAGGCTTTTCGTGCCGCGCGTTGGCATCGTCCGAGAATTGAAAAAGCGTTGCCGTCTCGCCCCGACAAATATACCCGCACTTCCGGATAGCGGCAGCTGGGGGTCGGAACGCGCAGGCCGACATAGCGACCATAGCTTGAGCCGGACGGATCGACATAAAGCGTTTGCCGCTCTGGCGCGGTAACTTCGACAACCTGACGCTTCAGGTCAAAATAGCCACCCTTGCCAGCAAGCCATGCGCGGTCGCGAAGCGGCGCGTTGGCAAAGGCATCGTACTCATCTGTGGTAAGCTCTATGGTCTCGGAGATCACAACCCGACTGCCGAGATCGTCCGTGTCTCTGGCGGCTGAAATAACCTCGTCAAAACGGTAGGGTTTGCGGGCGAAACGGACAAAGATTTCTTCGGTCATGGTTCCCTCACGCTGCATTGGTTTCGTGAATCGCTTTTCTGAAATAGTTCTTCCAACCCCTGTCTTGCAGGATGGTGTCGATGTGTGCGGCAATCGCTTCGTGGCTTGCGGGGCCGCCTTTGATGAAACTTAACTCATCGGCGAGATGGCGACCGAAGCGTGCGTCAAGAAGATCGCGCGTATGTTCAGGTGTAAGATCAAAGCGCTCTGCAAGCAGTTTGCTCATCGCGTTCCAAACCATCGGCGCATCGTAGTCGCTGCGGACGCTTGTGCCCCAAAATCCCCATTCGGGGTTGGCGGTGGGAAGCGGGTTGTTGTTTTGCATAAGGACCTCCGATAAATGCGTTTCTCATTACATGGTGATGATCGCTCTTCGTCGCAAGATTATCCACTCAATTAGGGATCATATGATTGCGAAGATAAGCGCTGGTTGATTGTTAGATAATCAACCTGCGCGCACGGATTGCATCATGGCTTAGGTGGTGCGATTTTATAAACGCGTTTGCCGTCTTTCGGCTTTTCGGAAACGATTTGGTAACCACGTTTCTTGCCGAGCGCATGAGAAATCGCCGAACGCACTGTGTGTTTTTGCCAGCCCGTCGCCTCGACAATCTGATCGATGGTCGCGCCTTCGGGACGGCTTAACAGTTCGATAACCTTCGTGAGTTTCGTCTCCCTCGCAGGCGCATCGTTTGTCGGCTTCATGGCCGCGACGGCGGCAAGCCCCGCCTGCATAGGCGCGGAGAGTTTGCTTTCGTCGAGGGGTTTGCCGTTGCCTTGGGCTTTGGTTTTGATCGCGGTCTTGACGATGGTCTTCGGCATGGATTTGGCTGTTTTGCTTGGTTTTTTGGACATGTTTTAAGTCCTCCTTTCGCCAGCATGAACGCTTCAT
>JAQUYN010000059.1 GCA_028691835.1 Alphaproteobacteria bacterium
TCTTTTCTCATAGCTGCATAAAGTTCTTTCAGAACAGCAGGTCTATCGGGGTGAATATGACCATCTATCGGATTTGTTGCGAGGTGTTTTTCCAATAAATCATTCACCTCTTTCGATGCCACAATTCTGCAGACATTCACCCAATAGCCACCCTTGCGTTGATTTTCCTCAGACGGCGTAATTTCAGCGACATACATTGCGTTTAAAAAACCGAGGTAAGCTTCTTTCTTCTCTTGAAAGATACGTTGTCTGATTTCTTTCCGTTCGGTTAGCCAAGCATGAATTATCGTTGCAAGAATGGCACCAATGCCTGCTGCAGAAACAAGTGAGATAATGTTCATAACAGCCGCCATCCTTTCAACGCGAATCTTTGGTGATGAGGTATAGGTGCGTAATTAGGAAAAAAGTTTTTGCCAAAATGAGGTTGACGCTTTTTCTAACATCTCTTGGTGCGCTTCGCGTGCTGCTTTATCAAGTTCTATGATTTTTTCTGTTAGGACGCCGTCTTGGCCTCCGCCATTGGATAATAAAGCCGCCATTAAGCAAACGCTCTGATGAGCTATGTCCGCCACAATAGGGCCATTGATTGGGGCAAAACAGGCGCAGCGTCTAATGCGCAATTCAGATTCTGAAATATCTGGATACAATCGAAAGATTTCCTCAAATAAATTTTTTGCACGGTCTGATCCTTTATCTGAAGAGGCGGAACATATTGTTGCAAGAGCTAGGACGCGTTCGAGAGATTCAGTAAGTTTCTGGTAAGTTACAAAGAAATATTCAGCGTGTTTTGTGACATATTCTGACTGTCTTGCCGCTTTTGTTTTTACACCCTCTGTATGTTTCAGCAGGAGAAGCCCAAAAATAAAAATCAAAATGGGGGTTAATGCGCTGAGAGCAATTTTGAGATATTCCATTTTCTACACCATGCTCCGTTAGATATACCTCTGCACAGGACCGCAAAAAATGTGCAGACCCTTCTTAGAAAAATATGCTCTGAAAATCGGAATTTGGCAAAAAGGATATTATGAGGGCGCCTTCTATGTGCAGAGGGGGCCTGCCTGATTTTATGGGCTGTGTCGGTTGTTTTTGAAAAATGTTGTGCACATATCTCGCTCAAGTGCAGCGCCTAACATTTTGATCGTTATGGATTATTTTTGAGGTTTGTTGGCAGTGACGATTGCCACCCAGTTTCTCATTTGTGTTGCAACATAAATATCGATTCAGATCAATATGTTACTTGTTGCAACGTAAATGGCGGAGGGAACGTGACTCGAAGAGAACATGCTCCTTGTTATCTCGTTGATTATCAATGAGTTTTAATTTTGGGGCAAAAACTAACATTTTGAAATCAAACAATTTCTACATAAATTCCCTATTTTGTTGAATTTCTGTAATGTCAGCAGACTTTTAAATCTTGAAAAACGAAGAAAGGAAGCCGTTCTGATGGATAAAGAAGCAGCTGCGCTTTTAGCGAAAACCATCGTCCTGTGCGCCTTCCGTAATACTTCTCTCGAAGACCTTCATGCAGGCACGTTTCCGGATTCAAAGACGGGGGACTATTCGGACGTTAAGGTCGTGACTCCTTATGGGGAAATTCCGTGGGTTCGCACGTCCGATGCGAACAAGGCATCTCGTCTTAACAACGAGGAAATGCGAACACTGATGAAAGAAGCCGTGAATAAGGTTTTTACGATCCTACTCCGATTAAACAATCTCGATAAGCTCGCTCCGCTGATGAAGAATGCGGAGGCGATGACGGCGGCATGGGATGCTCCCGAAGAACTTGTCGATTGGAACGCCGGAGAGTGGGAGAAGAAGCTGCAAGAAATTAAAAAGAAAGCCGCTACGTGATGCTGTGAAGTTAAGCCGCAGTTCGAAGCTTCTCTTGCATGAGCGCTAACTGAGAAGAAGAATAGAAGCTACGAGATTGGAGCTCCTGCAAATATGAATTAGGAGATGGTGCGCTAAAGCTGTTCCTCGCATCGCGCGGGGGAACATGGAACAAGTAGAGCCGGATCGTGCCAACGCCTTGCCAGCTTTGAATGACTTCAAGTCCTGCGTCTTCTGCGCAGTCTTCAAAAAAGTCTGGGCGGTATTTGAACGAGTTGTTGTAGTGGAATATATCGCCCTTCTTAACGGACACAAGGATTTCCCCATCATTGCCCATCTCGAAGTTCTGGCTCTTTGTTGCAACAACCGTATGGGCCAATAGACTACAATCTTCATGCCAAACAGGCAGATATTCAAACCCATCAGGATCAAAGTTATTCATGGGCAGTTCTTCTGCCATGCGATAGATGTGATTGACGCCAAACAAGCGATGCCAATGTTCATTATACAGGGCTATGTTCCGATCCTTGTCTTCGCAAACATCAACGGAGACGACGAGATATCCCCCCGCTGGAATGGCTTTGGTTAGGTTTCTAAATGTGTTGATGAGTTCATGGTGTGGTCTTGTGTTCGGGACAGGCCCCGGAATATTGGCTACCGTTCCACCTAAGAAAACACCAAGTGCGGGGCGATCAATTAATGGACGGTTGTTTTTCGAAAAGAAGTCAATTACGGCAGGAGATACTGTGCATTCGGGGAGTTCCATGCTTAACTTATGCGCGCTCTTGATAACTTCAAGCGAGCAGTCGACTGGAATATATTCGTGGCTCTCAACAGCGTTGATTACAGCCTTTGCGTCAGACATAGAGCCGGGGCCGAATTCCACAACAGGGATGCCTTTTCCTATGTGTTGCGCGGCTTTAGGAAGATATGTTTGGAAAACTTCTTCGTTATAAGCGGGTATTGTTCCATGCTTTGCATGCTGATCCCATGTGAAGACACCAGACATCGGCTGTCCATCTTTGGTGCCTTTGTGATGTTGATACATCTGAGGCCCCATGTGGCCTGACGCAAAACCTAGCCACAGATCGACCGACTGTTGAAAAAAGTTTTCTGAGGCCGTTGGCCTTATTACTTCGTGATATTTTATCATAGAGCTCTACTTTGCTGATGGATCTTTCGACATATTCCAGAGGGCTTCAAATTGTTTTTTATAGGCGTGTGTAATAGCCGGAATGTTGTGAACGACTATTGTGGGCGTCGGAATAGTTTGAAAGGACATAATCGCCAGCTTGTCACCAAAAATATAGAAAGGCACGGGCTCGAATAGTTTAGAGGGGAGCCAACGATACTCTGCGTAGTCCGAACAAACATAATTCGTATCGCCCTCTTTGATAAGGGAGAGAACTTTAATGTCTTTGCGTTCTTGTGTCAGTTTTGTCATGCGTTTGACATGGACCGGGGAGTATTCGCCCAAATGTTCAGAGAAATCGTTTTCATCTACTCCGGTCACCATAATAGTGCCGCCATGTTTGCTCATGTGTTCATAGACACTGTCAAAAAAACGACACAGGCCTTCGTGACCCACAAGGACTTCAACGCCTTGGGGTTTGAGGCGAACGCCGTAGTTGTCTGTAAACTCAACGCCATTTTCATCAAAGACACGGACAATATCTTTCATCGTGCCTTCACGTGGTTGAACGGCTTCATCCTCAATTTTATTGATGGTGTCGCGAGTTAGCCCAGCTTTTTCCGCTAAAGTTGCTGCAGACCACTTTAAGAGGCCGCGCCCAGCCCGAATTTGACGTCCTACTGACATTGATCCTCCAAAACCACTCAATTTCCGCAATTCTTACACACGCAGGGTTAACAATCCATGTTTATTTTATACAAAAGCGATACCAAAAAACGGTACATACTTGCATAATAGCGGTAACGTGCATGGAATCAACAGCATATTTTTAGTTGCAGTATAATTATTCCATGCAAAAAGCATAAAATGTATTGCTTTCGCTGCAACCATCAGTTACATTGCCAAAATACGGTAAGCCAAGGGCGATTTTTTAAGGTTTTTCAATCGGAGGGATTAATGTCCAGTCTTAGCATATCTAGGGATTACGCCGAGCAGTTTATTCAAGATAACGCCTCCTTCGCTTACAGCGCCTCCGTGTTGGTCTTCCCCTATAAGGGAACTGGGGTTACCCCTGCAGCTTCTGGGGATGATGTTATTGACCAACGGATGCATGCTCCCCTTAGCTCCCACGAAACAAATGCCCTGCGGGACATGATTAAATATCGCGCCAAGAACCTCGAACAAGAAATCTGGGTCACGACACAGACGTTCTTTGCAACAATGGGCGTAGAGGAAATGGACGACCTTTGCCGCAGAGATTTTGTTCGCGCGGTCGAATATCTGGTTCGTCTTGATCTGGGGTCAAACTAAAGGATCCCTCGATGACACAAACAAAACAGCACAACCGTCAACCAGCCGAAGAGATCTTCGACGAAACCTCGAAAGGCGCTGATTTCTCATCTAGCGACTTGGGGAAGTTGACAGCCGAGATTGTTGCATTACGCAAAGCGCATGAAGCTGCTTTGAATGAAATAGAGCTGAAAGCCGTTTATGGCATGATTTCTTATGTCGCTCACGATCAAAGCGTAGGCGAGGATATTGTTGGTGAAATCGTAACGTCACATTTTGGCGTGAGTGCAGTTGCCGCACTTCCTTCGCGTCTTTATCAGAATGCCATTGAGTATCTGATGGATTTAAAAATGGATAAAATTGTTAATTAGGACGAGAACGCTATGACAGATTTTTATCTTATGACAGGCGCACAAAGTAGAATGGCGCGTTCATTGCTAAAGTGGTCTCGTGAGAAGTTGGCTGAGGAAGCTAATGTTGCACGCGGCACAATCCGCATTTTCGAAGACGACCAGCCAATCCGCGAGTCCATCATTTTGGATATTCAAAGTGTATTTGATGCCAACGGTGTCGAATGCAATCCTGACGGCAGCGTAAAGCCAAGAACGGATGGCGTTAAGGACTTCCGTGGTCTAAGTGGGTGCGACCGCTTTTTTGCTAATATCGAAAAAATGCTTGGTGAAAACGATACGGGTGTTGTTTGTCGCATTGGATGCCAAGAAATGCTGACCAGAGTTACAGGGCGGAACGGCATGACCAATTTTGACCGCCTAGAAAGTCTGAGCAAGATTACCAGAGTCAGATGCATGCTTTCCGATCAGAAAATCTACCTTCCGGGCAAGCCTTCGTTTGAAGTTCGGGTCTTTCCTGAAAATAGACCCAGCATTATTTCATCGGAGTTTGCATATGGCGACGAAGCGACCTTTGCTGTTGAGCAAGACACGCGCTTCAACTTCCGGCATCCAGTCTATATGGTCATTGAGTATGCAAATCTGGCCAAAAAGATGTTTGGATATTTTGAGAGAGACTGGCCGGAAGCAACGCCATATCTATCGACTTCATCAAGAAAGCCTGCTCAGAAAATCGACCGCCAAATGCCGATGATGAGTGATTACGAAGAACCCAGAAGACAAGCCTGTTATTAAAACTTGAAACTTTCCCCGCAGCAAAAGACGCCTAGAAAGGAAACCCCTTTCTAGGCGCTTTGTTTTTGTGTGATCGGCGCACGATCTTCTTCTCAAGATTCTCAGATCGCTTAAACAAATTTAGCCGGAATTTTGTCCGAAAAGGACAAAAGAAAAATTCGGCCAAATAGACCCGCCTCAAACGACCTATTCGGCCAAATACTCACGTTGTTTCAGTCGCTGACGATATCGATACTCACCACATGAATTCAACAATATTGGTGGGGTTTAGATGACGAACGACAACACAGCAATCGCGCAGTCTTGCAAGGCGGTAACGGCTGAAGTTGTTGCAGTCGAAATTCTCCAAGACAATTTTTCAACGAGTGCTGATCGAGAAGAATTTACGCAGGCCATTAAAAGACACGGCGTCACATTCCTCTATCTCGCCAATTCCCCAATCCCAGAACCATCGCCTCATGAATTAAGCGTCATTGATCGCTTGGCGCGTTTGTTATCGCGCTTCTGGCCGGAGTCCTTAGTCATTGGAGGGTGTCATGAATAAGGACGAACAACTCCGCTTCTCTCTCATGCTGGCGTTTCAGACCGTGACTGCGCAAGACAAGCGCGCACAGTCTGAAGCATCAGTTAAAAAAATTATCGCTTACGCAAAGCTCATTAATGAGTTTTGCAATCTGCACCTGACGCAGACATTTCCAGAGCAGACCATAAAGCTCCCTGACGACAGGTGGGTTACGCAGGTGGATGCAGCGATTAATCAACATATTGAGGACTTACAGAAGCGCGAACAAACCAAACTGCCTACGGACAGAGAAACCCTCATTCAGTATTACGACCGCCTTCAGCAACGAAAGGTCAGGCGTTCTCAATGGCTGTTCTACGCGCAGGCCACAACGGAAGAACTCGCCGATCTGGTTCTCAAATATATGGATGAGGAGATCGAAGAAAAGAACTCGGAGGGATATCAATGAAGCTTGAAGCTCAAAACATTCCTTCAGGCCATGATGAGCCAAAGCATGTCGCTGAGCGGATGGCCGACGCTATTGTCGAGCAACTAAAAATCAATGGTGAGTGCAGAGTCGTGCATTTGCGCGCGCTTGGTTTTTCCTTGGATGATGTAGCACGCTATTGGCCGGAGGCCTGCAAGATTGCAGAAAACAAAAAGCGGAGGCCATAAGGCATGCCAACATCGAAACAAACTTTTGGGTCAGCAGACCCAAACGATCTTGAAAAAACGTCCCTGGATAAGTGTTTTTCAAGTAGCAACGGTGACAACGAAGCAAGATATGTCAAAGTCATAGTCTTTGACGAACAATGCCGAGTGTTGGCGTTAAACAGCAATAACAAGTTCGTTCTACCGGGAGGGAAAATTGAGTGGGACGATGACGATGCGGAAACTGCTGCTCGCCGAGAGGTCTTTGAGGCCGCCAATATGGCCATCGGTTTGGTGATCCCAGTAACGATCATCGATGCCAAAAATAGAAACAAGCAAATTATAAGAACTGTTGTCTTTGCCGCGCGCATGTCGGGCGAAGCGCAGAACAATCCCAATCATAAACACACATATCGCTTTCTAAGAAAGGAGGATCTTTTTGAAACAACAGGCTTTCGAAATGAGCTAATGCGCACGCTAGTTGGTACGGCCTTGAAGGCGTTGGTCTCAGAAGAGATCAAAGAGGATTACGAACAAACAACGCTGAGAGGTTCTGAGAAATACAATGTTCGTTCTCTTTTATGAAAAAGCGAAAAGCAGAACCAAAGTGAGAATTTAATCAGATAAATTTTAGAAAGGGAAACCATGTCTATTGAAAAACTAAGCATTATCAGAGATTACGAAGCATTGAATGCCAGCAGGGAAATCTACCCGGACTATCAGTGCAACTGCACAAAAGTTTGGAGGGAGGAAGACAAACTGGTTGTCTTCAAAGCGACATCTGCAGGCATAGACAAAATTTATGAAGGCGACAATTCACCGGACGCCGAGAAAACCATTACAATACTGGCAAAGCTGGCGGGCGTCGAGATGACGGATCGAGCCATTATTGCTGGTGGTCACACGGTAGTCAATTTGAAGGATAGGTTTTGTGTTGGGCAAGAGGTTGTTCGATCTGCCAATCTGGCTTTGGGTTTTGTCGCGCGATTACAAGAGGAGTTTGGTAAGCAGGCAGAGTTTCTGATGCCGCTAAATGATTTTTACATGGAGAAAGATGCCGGAACGGACGAAGGAAGCGCGAACGCCTTTAGGAAGGAAGCTGTAAGCCCTTATGTTATTCCTCCGCAAATTAACGATCTGCTGATTCAATACTCCTCAAGGCTTGGTCGTGAACTGGCACTGCATTATTGCAGCGAGAAGAACATGGCAGATCGTTTCAAGCGCCACATCAAGAGCAAGAAAAAAGATGGCAGTGGCCAATTCGTCCAGAACGGTAATAATTGGGAGATGGTCGTTGGGAGCGACCGGATAGTTGTTTTAACAAATGATAAGCCTAACTGCGCAGCGGGCAATGCGGCAACGCTTCGAGCAATCCGGTATGATATTGATAACAATAAGGTAAGAGATAATTTTACCTCGCATGTGGGGATCTACCCATTATGTTCTTTGGACAATGTTCTGGATGGACACAAGCTTGCAACCGCATTCTATCGCCTCGAATTGCCCACATTCTTTGTTTTCTGTGGGAAGTCATGCTTTGATCACGAAGCTCAGCGTTCTAAGGTGAATGTTGATGGGCGAGTGGTAAATTTGAAAAGTCCTGCTCCATAGATTGTTGTCAAAAGGAGGGGCGAGCTTTACGCTTGCGCCTCCTATAGAGGAAGGGTGTAGCGCATGGACATTAAGTTGATTGCCGTGGGGGCAAGGCCTTGGGAGCTTTGGTTTGGTTATTGGGGGGTGTCTTATCTCGTCAATGGCACAATTTTATATGACGCGTTTTCTAATTACCATGTGTTGGGGCGCAAGCTTAGAAAAGCCAAGGTTGACCTTTCGGCAATTCAAGCGGTTGTCCTGTCACACGACCATTGGGATCATACAGGCGGTCTATGGGGCTTATTGAAAGAACATCCGGGCATTGACGTTTATTTGCCGCCAACGGCAAAAGAAGCCGTTAAGCGTCGCGTTACTTCGGAAGGGGGAAAACTTGTCGACATGCCGGGAATTAAGACGTTGAATGAGGATGTCTTGCTCTCGGATGAAATGACCGGCACATTTAATGATAAATCCATTTCCGAGCAATTTCTTCTGGTGAAGGCAGAAAAGGGTTTTGTGGTCTTGGTTGGCTGCTCTCATCCGGGCATCGTTTCTATTGTCCAGAAAGCGAAAGAAACATTTGGCGTGTCGATTTATGGCGTTGTCGGAGGACTTCACCTCATGCACTCAAGCACAGAAGAAATCTATGCCTGTGCCAATGCTTTGAAGAATGAGGGGATAAGAATGGTCTCTCCAACACATTGCACAGGAATGCGAGCGGAAAGAATTTTTAGGAATGTTTTTGGAAAAGGCTTCGTTTGTTCTCGCGAAGGCCAAACGCTCTCATTGTAAAAATAGAAAGGAAACCGTTGAGCTTATTGCATGACGCCTTTCTTCATTTTGGTCGCATGCTCAAGCAGTAATTGGTCAACCAATGTCGTCGCGATGAGAGGATGTCCATCGCCATTGATAAAACAGAACTTTTTATAGGCACGTGGAATGCTTTTTCCGACCAATAAGGTGAATGCCAAACCCGGTATTGAAAAATTGTATCCATAGTGTCCCTCTCTGTTTCTTCCTCCCCAAGGAAAACAAATGGCACGATTAAAATTCTTGTCTTGTCGAACGATCGCCCATAGGGCTGCATTCTCAGGAAAGGGCGCCTGATCCATAAGATACTGTCGAAATTGCTCGCCATATGGGCCAAGGGGGACAGGGACATGACCTTCATCCGTCCATGCATATGTCGACCCGCGCCAGAATATACTAATCGCAAAGTAGGCTAATGCAGATACATCTATTTCCGGAATTTTTGAGGCACAATATAAGCTTGATGGAGAGTCTTCTTGTGCGGCGACGGGGTTGCTTTTGTTCAAGATTTTATCCAGTTTAAAACGTCCATCTCCTCTTAGAAAGTTTCGTAATGTCCAATTCTCTCCATTTCTGCTGAGGCGCTCCTCACAAGCCCTGCAAAGCAATTGAGCGGTCACTTGTGTCGAGGATTGAACCGCTTTGTGATGAGTGAGCTGATATGGGTTGGGATTCTTTGAGCTTGCATCACGGAGCGCTTTATACGCCGCAGCTGAAATATAATGGCTTTCCTCTAGCGAAGAGTACTCCTTGTTGCAAAGCTTGCACTGCATAATGAGATCCTTACCTGCCAAGGTTGGCTGTTGTTTCTGTGCTGTGTGTCAATACTGGTCACACCGATCTTGACGAAGGATTATAGGTGACCGATTCTGGCAGATCATCGTCCTATAGAGGATACATGTTATTCTCTTTAAGGACGATAGATGATGAACGAGACGGCGAGCGATAAAGCTTCGAATAAAAATGTTTCCATGCTTGAGGAAGAAGATGCGCAGAGATCCTGCTGCGTGATCGCTTATATGTTGATGGCTTTTTGCGGAGCAATTGTTGGTTTTGTGATCGGTTTTGTTTGCGGTTAAAGGCATTCTCTTTGGGCATAGTTTTATGGGATAAGGTCGACATGCCGATGCCATTTTTGAACAAAATCTACAGCTCGCTGTCGGATATCATTTGTTGGGTTAATGATGAAAAACGTCCTGCAGCTGAATGCGCGACAATAAACAGCTATGCTGCCTTTAGGTAGCCGAGAAAGCCATCGACGATTTTCCTTGGCATGGCCGCCTTTGGTTCGCGTGTTATGAAAATATACAATAACAGTCCGATGGGCGGATAAAGCAAGAATCTCTTTGAGGGGGATGCTCTTCCAATGGATTCTTGTCCCGCTCCTATACTTATTATCCAATTTAGGTCCGTTGTCTGGGTCAGCAAACACAACATCGCACACGCTCAGTCGATTAAGCACTCGCGCAAACCAACTATCGCGCCATTCTGCGCGAGCCTTATATGTTGTCGCTTGAGATTGAAGTGCTTCATCGGCATAGGTGGTCGAAGCTATCAAGTTTGCGCAAGCAATTGCATTTATGTTTCGCTTGCCGGATTTAACAAATTTACATAAGGCACTAAACAAATCTGGGTCGAATGCTTCCCATTCATCCGCGTGGTTCAAATAGCTGATATGTCGTCCGTCGCCCTTGTGCGGCTCGTCTGGGAAAAGATACCATGCAATGCCAAGTTTATGGTCAAAGCACAGAGCTCTTAATAGAGCAAACTTAACATAATCACCAACATCACCTACATATTGGTTTTGCATTTACGGCAGCCCCTCCCATTTTCTAATGGCCGGAGCGATCATTTTACGTAGCGCCGCAGGCTTAATGACTTCGACTTGATCTCCCCACATGTACAAATGCCACGCCATTTCCAACATGCCACCAGCCTTAAAGCGAACGGTCATGGATCCATCTTTGCCATCAGTAATTTTCTGGTTTGGATGAAAGACAAAGTCCTTCGCGGCATCGGCGGCGCGGCGGGTAAATTTCCAAATGATTTCGACGGGCTTTTCCTTCCAAATACCAAAAGACTCTTCGGCATAGGCCTGAAGGTTGAAGGTGGGGTCACGACGGAAACCCTGTTTGGTGACGCTTACGCCTTCTATCTGAGACAAAATGAAGTGATAGCGAGAAGCTTCGCGTCCTTTTTCTGTTCCGCCGCCAACAAGATAGTGCCTGTGTCCGTAGAGAAATCCATAAGGCGCGACGCGCTTAACTTCGGCTTCCTTCTTGCCTTTGCCCCGATACATAATCTCAACAATTCGACAGGCCTTAATCGCTTCGCGTAAAGCGTGGAGATGTTCTGGGTTGATCTTCGGTTTTGGCCCCGGACGAGCCGCAAGACCCTCTGCCTCGATCAATGCTTCAAGGTCAGGCTCTATCCGGCGTGAAGCTTCATACTTTTGGAAGCTTTTGATTTTGCCGCACAAGGAGCGCAGAGCTTTGGCCTGTAAGTTAAGGCCACGTCCGTTGAATGCTTTGGCGGCCATATCGAGGGTGGCTAACTCGTCCGGCGTTAGGGCTAGATGACGGCCATTTGTCGAAGACGGAATGCGCCACCGCTTGATGCGGTTCTCGTCTGTTCTTTCTTCTGCCTGCGGGTAAACGCGGACGACAGCATCACGCATGCGCATGGCTGTTCGGCGCGAAACGTCAAACATTTCAATGATGTCTGTTAGTGAAACGCCATCGCTGCTCGACTGCATAGCAAAGGCAAGGTTTAGCAGATCTTCGGCTTTTTCAAATCTCATGATCCCAGCTCATTTTCTGTTGGAACCAGCTTGCCACAAAAAACATTGACCCGCCAAGGGGCAATGTGACCGTTTTTGTCACATGGGCGTGATAAACAGGGTTTCGGAGTTCAATTTTCAAACCTGCGAGGAGAGCCATGAAGAAAGTCCTGCTGTGCGCCTTATTATTGCCCTTGGCCGCTTGCGCGTCGGCGCAAGACCATCGCGCGGATGTTTCAAACCAAGATAAAGATCGGATTTCCGTAGCGTCGGCGCAAAAGGAATTGCGTAAAGGGATGACTTCGGCGGAAGTCGTCGAGGTTTTAGGATCGCCCAACATGGTGACGACGGACGAAAATCGGCGGGAAAGCTGGGTTTATGACAAGATTTCGACTGAAAAAGTCTATTCGAAGTCCTCCGGCGGCCTTGGCTTGATTTTTGGCGGGGCTGGTGGCGGTTTTCTTGGCGGTCTAGGCGGAAATACGAGCAGCAGCGCCGGAGCTTCCAGCACGACCCAGCGAACGCTGACCATTATCGTGAAATTCGATGAAGCGGGCAAAGTGCGGGATTATGCCTATCGCTCCTCCAGCTTTTAAGGAGGGCTTTCATACGTAAATTCGCCCTATGCCTTGCTATTCTTCTGTCGTTGTCAGCTTGCGCCCAGACTGTTCCGAAAGAGGCTCTGGAATTGACGCAAGAAAGCCTTCAGCAACGCCAAATGCAAACGCGCCGCTTTGACACCAAGGATGAAAAGAAGCTCCTAACGGCTGGCGCTCAGGTTTTGCAGGATCTTGGGTTTAATCTTGAAGAGAGTGAAACGGGGCTGGGCGTAGTGGTTGGGTCAAAAGATCGTGATGCCACAGAGGCTGGCGAAGTGGCCGGTGTTGTCCTGATGAGGATTTTGATCGGAACGCCCGTCATCTACGACGAAAAACAAAAGATCCGCGTTAGCATGGTCACTCGGTCTGTTGGCGATAAAGAAACTGCCGCGCGTGTGACTTTCCAGCGTGTGGTTTGGAATAACCAAGGAAGAGTTTCGGCGACTGAGCCTCTCAACGAGCCGAAGCTATATCAAGAGTTCTTCGACAAGCTCTCGCAGTCAGTATTCCTCACGGCCAATGAAATCTAACCCATTGAGATAAAAGGAAACACCATGTCAAAGAACCTTGTGAAGCCTGTTGCAACATCTTTGCTGGCCTTGTCGCTGCTGACGGCCTGTCAAACAAATAGCCGTGATCAGGCGCTTCAAACGTCCGAAAGCCAAGTGGCTTTGCGCAGCATGCAAAGCCGAGCCTTTGATACGACGGACAAGCCTAAAACCCTGAGAACCATCATCGCTACGCTTCAGGATTTGGGCTTCGTGATTGACAAAGCCGATGCGACGCTCGGCACAGTAAGTGGAACAAAATTAAATGGTTACGCCATGCGTATGACCGTCAGTGTCCGAGATCGAGGCACAACCCAGACCATTGTCCGTGCCAACGCCCAGTATAACATCACCGCTATCGAGGATCCCCAGCCGTACCAGCAGTTCTTTGCCGCCCTTGAAAAAGCGATGTTCCTGACGGCGCAACAGGTGGATTGAGCTGAAAGGGTTAACATGGTGTGTTATTTTTGTTTTGTGCGCACATAACTGCTTCACGTCTAGAGAATTTTGCCCTATTTTCTCATTAAGGAAATGGCTCTCTGTGCGCGTGGCCCCAATGAAAGACAACATTCTAACAATCCGCGAAGTAGCAGCAATGCTGAAGCTGACAGAAAAAACAGCCTATCGCCTCGTGTCTAGTGGAGAATTGCCGGGGTTCAAGGTTGGTGGATCGTGGCGGTTTCGCCTAAGTGAGATTGAAAAATGGATTAAAGAGCAGGAAAAGAAATGCTTGAACTAAAAAACATCAAAGATAGTTCTCAAATCCACGGCATTGCTAGAAGCGCTATTACTCGACCAACAGTAGCCGCCTCCGTAAATTGCGCAGTGAGCGCAGCTTGTTTGAGCAAAATAAAAAACCGTAAGGTGGAGGAGTGTCGATGAAGGCTTTCGATTTTGATCATCATTTAATTGATTCTTATGCACGCTTCTCTCGATCCTTCACTACTATCCGTGCGGAAGATTTGAATCACGAAGTTGAACACCAGTACGATGCCGGACGTTTTTGGCCAGATGCTCTATTATCGCTGAATCCAAAATTTCGTTCTGGGCCAACAGTTAATGATCTGGTTGCTTCTGGAGAAATTGATGATGCAACTGGCAAGATTTTCCGTTTTGGGACAACGCCTCTTCGATTCTATAAGCATCAGGTGCAGGCCATCTCCAAGGCGCACGCGCGACAGAGCTATGTAGTAACAACCGGGACAGGGTCTGGAAAGTCGCTTTGTTTTTTTGTTCCAATCGTAGACGCTATTGTTAGGGGCCGTAAAAGTGGCCTGCCTCGCAAGACGAGAGCCATCATCGTGTACCCGATGAACGCCCTTGCAAATAGTCAAATCAAGGAGATC
>JAQUYN010000139.1 GCA_028691835.1 Alphaproteobacteria bacterium
CCAGTTCTTTCTGCGAAAGCGTAGGCACCATCCAAGAAAGTCTTGATGCCCATTTCTCCTTCGAGAATTTCAAGTCCCTCCGGCCTGAAACGAACCCCTTGGTTATCCAAAAACTCAATTCCGGCGTCGTCAAATACGCGCAGGATACTGTCCATAGTTAATTCGCGCGCTTGTTTCTTGCCGAGTTCTATGCTTTCAATACTCTCACGGCTAATCCCCACTTCTGAGGCCAATTTCTCCGCTGTCCAGTCAAGAAGAACCCTTGCCGCGCGTATTTGCTTCCCTGAGGGCATATGTTTCCTGTTCCTTTAGTGATAACCAAAAATTATCATAATTAAATACTTTCGGGTGTCAATTATAAACACTGATACCAAAAATAGGTATGTTGTTACCAATAATGAATAGGGCCGGGCTTAATCATTGAGCTATAAACCTTGTATATAGTTCTCGTGGCGAGAACTATACATTATCACTAAGATAATTCCCTGTTGAGCTTTCGATAAAATCATGTATTATTGCCTCATAGTGCAATTTGAGGGGGCAATAAAAGCTACCTAAAAGAGAATAAGGGTTTCAAACACATTGCAGGCCGGAGAAGATATTATGCCAGATTTTCATAACTTTATTATGCGCCACGGTGAATTTGTCGCCCAATACATCATCGAACAGATTGAGCGCATCGAGGGCATTTGCTCCGATAACAGTGTTTCCCTTGAGCAGCGTTGGGCAGCCCTTAAAAACGAACCCGCGCCTATTAAGGCATGAGAAGCGCTTAACATGCAGCTTACTTTCTATACAATTAGCCCAACGCAGTCCAAAGTAGCGAGAGCGTATCTTAGCTGGACGCAGAACGATTTGGGAAATGCTGCCGGCCTCGACCGCTCCACCATTCGCAGCTTTGAAAATGGCTTTAGCCCCCGCCGCGACTCCGTTGCTAGGATTCGCAAGGCGCTCGAAAAAGAAGGGATTGAATTTACGCAAGACGATGGTGTGAAGCGCCACAATAATGAGATAAAGATTTACAGAGGAATCGATAGCCGCGACAATTTTTACAGCGATATATTTCAGACCATCGAAGAACATGGCGGCGAACTTCTGTGCGTACTCCCTTCGCAAGACGTGTTTATGCGCGTCTTCGGGCCTGAGGAAGGGTATCAAACTCAACTGGAAAGCCTCAGCGAAGCCACGAAAATCAAGTGCCTTTTTACGGTTCCTTCTCGTTCCCCCATTGTTGTTCCGGCTGTAAGTTTCCGGACAACGACAAATCTATTTGCCTTTCCGTTCTACTACTTCGGATACGGCAACAAGCATGTTCATGCCTTGGAATATGAACGGTCTGATTTTGCGTTTATCACTTTTTATTCGGCGAAAATGGCTTGCGACTATCGGGCGCTGTTTTCTTCCTTGTGGGCAGAGTCATCGCCCTTGCCGTGCAATCGCTTTGAACTTTGCGGTCTGACGCATAAAGTCTAGCCTTCCCCTCACTCTGGAACCCGATAAATGCGGTGCTTGGAAGTTTTTCGACCTCGATTCTTTGCCTTCGCCGCTCTTTGATCCTTCGGAAAAGGTGCTGTTTCATTTCAGGACCGGAGCGTTGTATAGTCCATCTTCTTCACGTCCTTGTGCTTCCGTTGCGCGCCGGGTGGCTACGACGTTATGCTACCATCAAGCCCCATAATTGGAGTGCAGAATGACCAACGAATGTTGCCTAAGTTGCGATATTGCAAACGGGGTTCTCACGCCAGTTGGCGGTGCGGTAATTAGAACGACACACTTTAACGCGCATCATGATTTCGAATATCCTGTCATCGGCATGATAATCCTTGCCAGCAATCGGCATATCAAGTGCTTCGATGAGATGACGGATGAAGAGATTCAGGAATTTGCGATGCTGGTCAAAAAAATTAGAAAAGCACAGCGCACGGGGCTGAACATAGAAGTCGTAAACTATTTCTACAATGAAGATACGCAGCATCATTTTCATCTTTGGATGGTGCCACGTTACGGCTGGATGGATCAATTCGGCAAATCCGTTCAGTCCGTGCGCCCGGCACTCGAATATGCACGCAAGACCTTTGTTTCAGATGAGCACAAAAACGCACTTTGCAACGCCATTGCTGCAATGAGAACGGCTATTAACGAAAAACTATAATAGTATACGTCCAAAGACAACGCCTTTGATGTCGGCATTATTCAGCTTTTTACGGTCTACCAGCCCCTTCCAACTTTTTCGTTGAAATTCCGTTACGGACTAAAGACGCAAACGGATGCGCCAACCTGCCTTTGGCATCTTCCTCCTTCGCCAAAAAGGGGGGAATCGAAACCTCAAAGGTTGGTTTCCTCTTTTTGTGAGAAACAGGGCATTTCTTTTCATGGAAATGAGAAAATCCGCCCGTTGCTTTGCGTTGCCCAAATGAGAGACACTTGCCCCATTGATTAATCAATATCGGTGAGGCTTTTTGATGAGAGGCGATAGAGCAACAGCCAAGCAAGGCGAGATGTGCAAAAGCACAATTCTGCAAGGCTCTTTTCCTTCCGATGCCAGCCGGGATGAATTTGCCCGGACGATCCATGAAAACGGAACTGCGTTTTTACAGCGTTCGACAGCCACAAGCGCCGGGAACGTGTTGGAAAGGTTTTGTCTTAAGCTTTCCCAAATAGCTCGCCGCCGGAGCAAGGAGAACAAGCAATGACGCAACAAAATTGGCAGCACCGTCTTTGTCTGATGTTGGCGTTTCAGACCGTGGTAGCCCACGGCAAACCGTCCGAAGGCATGGCCGAAAAAGTCATAGAACTGGCGCGGCG
Organism: Alphaproteobacteria bacterium; assembly: GCA_028691835.1. Classification (GTDB taxonomy): domain Bacteria; phylum Pseudomonadota; class Alphaproteobacteria; order UBA9219; family UBA9219; genus UBA8914. The sequence continues at coordinate 2,806 of JAQUYN010000139.1, forward strand.
TATGAATGAATTTAGCGAGTTGAACCTCTCGAAAGCCTTTCCTTCCGATAACCCCCTTGACGAAAAGCTTGAGGAAACGGACGCGGGGACGCGCCAATGAAAACGGCATCCTCAAACAGCCTTATGCTAAGCTGCACTACAGGAATGGCCGCGAAGCAAAGAAGCCATAGCTTCCCTTCCGACACGGCTAGCCGTGTCGGAAGCGTTGCTATGGTAAGGCTGTCGCAAGACAGCCGAAGAGTTATGCCCTTGCATGGCGAAAG
>JAQUYN010000060.1 GCA_028691835.1 Alphaproteobacteria bacterium
CGACGTTTCTCGTTGCCGCCGGGACGACGGTTTCCTCCTTTTGGATCCTAGGCTTGGACAGTTGGATGCAAACGCCTGTCGGTTATGAGATGATCAATGGCAAGGCGCATGCCATCGATTGGTTGGCGATCCTGTGGAGTCCCTCCATGCCGTACCGTTTGACGCATATGCTGTTGGCTTCTGGGTTGACGGCGGCGTTCTTGATGGCTGGCGTCTCTGCTTATCGTTGGTTGCGAAATGACCGTGGTGAAGCTGTGATGTCGGCTTTGAAAACGGGGGTTTATCTGGCGGCTATCCTTATTCCCCTGCAAGTTTTGGCTGGTGATGCGCATGGGTTAAACACGCTTAAATATCAGCCTCAGAAAGTTGCTGCTATGGAAGGGCTGTGGGAAACGCAGAAGGGGGCGCCCTTTGTGATCTTGGGCTGGCCAGATAAAGAAACGCACAGCAACAAATTTGCACTTGAGATTCCTAAGGCTTCAAGTTTTATTCTGACTCATGATTGGGATGGCGAGGTGAAGGGCCTCAATGAGTTCGAAGGACGGCACCCGCCTGTTGCGCCTGTTTTCTGGTCGTTCCGCCTGATGGTGGGATTGGGTGGGCTGATGTTGCTCACGTCATGGAGCGCGGCATGGATGCTGAAACGTAAAGGCACGTTGCATCCTCTTCTTGCGAGAGCGCTTGTCGTGATGACGTTTTCGGGTTGGATTGCAACGATCTTAGGCTGGTTCGTCACCGAAATTGGGCGGCAGCCGTGGCTTGTCCAAGATCTGCTTTTGACCGTGGATGCGGCGTCAACCGTTCCCTCTCCGATGATTGGGATCACACTGGCAGCTTATTTGCTTGTCTATCTGTTCTTGCTGATAGCTTTCATCAAAACGTTGTTCTATATGGCTCGCAAATCTGCTGCCGCCGTGCCCGCCCGTTAGGTAAGGAGAGTCGTCATGGATATGTTTGAAAATGGACAGTGGTTGCCATTGGTTTTTGCGGCTCTGATGGCTTTGGCGGTATATGTATATGCCGTACTTGATGGTTATGATCTTGGTGTTGGTATTCTTTCGCGCTTTGCTTCACCACAAGAACGCGATGTGATGATCGCTTCCATTGGGCCCTTTTGGGACGCGAATGAAACATGGCTGGTTCTCGCTGTTGGATTGTTACTGATTGCCTTTCCTGAAGCTAACGGCATTGTTCTGACAAGTCTGTATTTGCCTGTGGCCTTGATGTTGATTGGGTTAATCTTGCGCGGTGTATCGTTTGATTTTCGTGCTAAAGCGAGCCTCGATCATAAGGGGCGTTGGGATGCCGTTTTTGCAGCGGGTTCATTCCTCGTTGCGATTTCTCAGGGCTATATGGTTGGATCCTATATTCTTGGGTTTACGCACGATTGGATTTCTTTGCTGTTTTGTTTGATCGTTGGTCTTTCGGTCGCTTTCGCTTATGCTCTTGTCGGCGCTTCGTGGTTGATTATGAAAACGGAAGGGGCCTTACAGCAAAAAGCCATTGCTTGGGCTTCACTGGGACTTCGCGGTGCGGTCGTCGGGATTGTGCTTGTCTGCTTGGCGTCACCGATGGTCAGCGCGCACGTCTTTTCTCGTTGGTTTACTTTTCCGGATATTTTGTACTTGGCGCCGGTTCCCATTCTTACGGTTGTGCTTGTCGGGTGGCTTGAAGTGGTTTTGCGTCAGCTTTCGTTGACCCCAACTTGTAAATGCTGGGCTCCTTTTGTGATGACGGCGTCGATCTTCCTGACCTGTCTGATTGGGTTGGCCTATAGCTTTTATCCCTATATCGTTCCTGGGCAGCTTAAAATCGTAGATGCGGCAAGCGCGCCGGAATCGTTAATGTTTATTTTGGTCGGGGCCTTGATCGTTTTGCCCTTTATGATTGGCTATACGATTTTTGCCTATAAAGTCTTTCATGGCAAAGCCAAGGATTTGAGCTATAACTGAATAAAAATTGGCTATAACAAGGACACGTAATGGAATCGTTTGATGAAGGACAAGCTCGGCAAAAATTGGCTGATGTGCTTGCTTACGCAAAGCGCTTAGGGGCAGAGGCTGCTGATGCGCTCTATGTTGAAGGTAAATCTATTGGCGTGTCGTGGCGCGGTGGTAAGTTGGAAGGCCTTAATCATTCGGAAGGCGGCGATCTCGGCCTTCGCGTTTTGTTTGGTAAGAAACAGGCTTCTGCGGCAACGTCTGAACACAGTCCCAAATCTTTAAAGGAAATTGCTGAACGTGTTGTTGCGATGGCCAAGCTCGCGCCAGAAGATCCCTTTTGCGGTCTTGCGGACCCCGATCAAATCATTACGGATTTCCCAGTCATTGAGCTTGCCGATACGTATGAGCCGGATGTCGATGTTTTTATCGCCCGCGCCCGTGAGTCTGAGGAGGCCGCTTTGGCCGTTGAGGGTGTTGCTCAGTGTGAGAGTTCTTATGCCGGGGGTGGGGAGACGTTCGTTGCGTTGGCTGCAACAAACGGCTTTGCGGGGTCCTATAGCCGAACGGGGTATCATATATCGACATCCGTTTTGGTCGGGCAGGATACGGATATGGAACACGACTATGAGTATGACTCCGTCGTTTTTCAAAGCGATTTAAAGGGTGCCGCTGAAATTGGGCGCAGCGCGGCGCAGAGAGCCTTAAAGAATCTGGGCGCACGTAAAATGCCGTCCTGTCAGGTACCTGTTGTTTTCGATCCGCGTGAATCGAACGGCCTGCTTGGTGCTTTTCTGGGGGCCATCTCGGGAAGCAGTGTAGCCCGTGGGACGAGCTTTTTGAAAGAGCATATGGGGAAACAGGTTTTCTCTGATGCCATCACAATTGTTGATGATCCTTTTCGTAATCGTGGCCATCGTTCAAAAATGTTTGACGGGGAAGGGATTAAGCCTCAACGTCGCAACTTTATTGAAAAGGGTATTTTGCAAACGTGGATGCTTGATCTGCGCTCGTCGCGTCAATTGGGCTTGACAAGTACGGGGCATGCAAGCCGTGGCACGACAGGTATTCCTCATCCTTCACCGACGAACAGCTATATTGAACCCGGGTCTTTATCGCCGGAGGAGCTTATTAAGGATATTCAGAGCGGTTTTTATGTGACCCAACTGATGGGCAGCGGCGTTAACGGCGTGACGGGTGATTTAAGTCAGGCTGCTCGTGGTTTTTGGATCGAAAATGGCCAAATTACGCATCCAGTCTATGAAATGACGATTGCCGCAAACCTGAAGGAGATGTTCTTGAATATGACGGCAGCGAACGATTTGTGTTTCCGTTATGGCGTAGATGCGCCGACACTGAGGGTTGAGGGTATGACCGTTGCGGGGGTCTAGGACATCGATTAAGATCAAGAAACACTCATTCGTGCAGGAACAGTTATGATCGAAGAAGAATCTTTAGACGTGCAAACGCTTTTTCTTCGTTATCGCACCATCTGGATTTCTGATATTCATTTGGGCACACGTGGCTGTCAGGCCGAAACGCTTTTAGATTTTTTGCGTTATACAGAATCTGAAAACCTTTATTTGGTCGGCGATATTGTCGATGGCTGGCAGCTGCGCAAACGCTGGTATTGGCCACAGGCTCATAACGATGTCGTCCAAAAAATCTTGCGGCGTGCGCGTAAGGGATCCAATGTTTTCTATATCCCCGGAAATCATGATGAAGTAGCTCGTGATTTTTGCGGTCTGCAATTTGGTGGTGTTCTTGTCACCAATCAGATTGTGCACACGTTGGCGAATGGAAATCGGTTTTTAGTTTTGCATGGCGATCAGTATGACGCCGTTATTGGCTTTGCCAAGTGGGTCGCAAAGCTTGGCGACGTTGCCTATACGTTTGCGCTTTCGATCAATACAATTTTGAATACAATTCGCCGTAAAATGGGCTTTTCGTACTGGTCTTTGTCCTCCTATTTGAAAAGCAAAGTCAAGAATGCCGTCGAATATATCAGCGCCTATGAGACGCTTGTTGCGGATGAGGCGCGCCGTCATGATGTCGATGGCGTTTTGTGCGGTCACATCCACCAAGCCGAGATTCGTATGATCGGTGATGCTCAATACTGCAATTGCGGCGATTGGGTTGAATCCTGTACGGCTGTCGTTGAAGACTTTGAAGGACGGCTTTCTATTATCAACTGGCCCGAGCAACGAGACGCGTTGCTGCGTGTCTTGGGGGTCTTGCCGCCATGAAGATCCTGATTGTTTCTGATGCGTGGTTGCCTCAAGTCAACGGCGTCGTCAGAACGTTGCAGGCGACATGTCGTGAGTTGGAGAAAAGGGGGCATGGCGTCAAAGTTGTGGGGCCAGATGTCTCAAGCCTATGGACCTTTGCGTTGCCAAGCTATGCTGAGATTGTTCTTGAGTTTTTTCCCAGCGCTCGGTTGCTGCGCGAGATTAAAGCTTTTGCACCCGATAGCTTGCATATTGCAACAGAAGGTCCTCTTGGTTGGTCGGCGCGTCGGCTTTGTTTGAAGTTTGGGTGGGCCTTTACGACGGCGTATCATACGCGGTTTCCACAGTATTTTGCGGCACGAGCGCCTTACGGCTTCCGATTGTTGACGGCGCATCTTGCCTATTTCATTCTGCGGTTTTTTCATTGTCAGTCTTGCGCTGTGATGGCGGCGACGGCCACGATTGTCGCGGACTTAACGAAGCACAAGTTTCGAAATGTCGTTATGTGGTCTCGTGGAGTTGACACCGAACTCTTCACGCTTTACGGCAAAGGATTTGCGCCTTATTCGAAATTACAAAGGCCCATTCTTCTTTATGTTGGGCGCGTTTCGACAGAAAAGAATCTTGCGGATTTTCTGTGCCTTCATACGAACGGGAGTAAGGTGGTGATAGGTTCTGGTCCTGATCAGGGGAAACTTAGCCGGGCCTTCCCTGATGTTCACTTTTTGGGACGTATGGAGGGCGAGGGGCTGGCCAAGGCTTACGCCGCTGCGGATCTGTTCGTCTTTCCCTCTAAATCGGACACCTTCGGTCTTGTTCTTTTGGAGGCCTGCGCCGCCGGACTGCGTATTGCTGCGTATCCGGTGGCCGGACCTAAAGACATTTTCTCGGATCCTGATGCGTGCAGCTTTGTGGCTTTGGATGATGATTTGCAGCTGGCAGTCGAACGCGCCCTTGCTTTGCCTGAGTCGCCGCAGGACCCCAGAAAGTTTGCCGAAAGGCATGCTTGGGGGGCAGCAACGGCTCAGTTTTGTGCCCATTTGCGCCCGTTAACACATAAAAAGTCACAAAAGTGAAGCCGAGAGTTGACATTTGTCTCTGAACTCGTTAAGAGCTTGCATCCGCATCGCTGTCCCATCGGGTCAGCTGTATGCCGTTGTAGCTCAGCGGTAGAGCAGGGCTTTCGTAAAGCCAAGGTCGGGAGTTCAAATCTCTCCAACGGCACCATTCTCAGGGTGTACATTCTCAAAGGGGGGGATCTACCCCTTGCGCCAAGAGCGCGCTTTGTCATCGACCAACCAGCCTTGGAACTTTGTCACGCCGAGATCAATGCCAGCGGTGAGGGCTTGTTCTGAATCGCAATGAAAGAAGATCAATTTTTCTTTGGGAAGTTTGACGAAGTTTTCGCGGATCGCTTGAAATTTCAATGAGGCTGCATTGTCTTTGCAAACGTTGATCTTAATAAAATCGACATCAAAGCGCGCAAAATTAAAATAACCCAACATGTCAGGCGTTACGCCATCAATCAGTAATTTGAACCCTTCTTGTCGCATGGTTCCCATTGCATTGAGCGTTTGTGTGAAGTCTTGAAGCAAATCACCACAATGGATTTCAAACCCGACACGTCCGCGACTTGATCGCGGAATACGACGCGTAAATTGTGCGAACTCTAATCCTAAGACTGTGTGTAAGGACAAGTTGAGATTCAGGTTCATGTCACTGACGGATTCATAGTTGGATGTCAGCGTTTCAAGAAGACTACGATCAAGAACTTGGCATAAATCGAGGAATAAATGCTTGGGTTGCGACAGATCGATATGAGGGAAAAACATGGCCTTACAGTCGTCGAGTCCGATAAACGCCTCATCAACAAACTGTTTCCAACTGTCATCCTTTTTTTGATATTCATAAATAGATTGTGAGCGGATGAACTGGCAAAGATCGATATCCTTTGTGAGCTTTTCAATGAGATTTACGCTCCAGGCCGTTAGGGGGCCACGCGTTAGCTCGCTTTTGAGAAGGTTTGCCGGCGAATTTTCATCCTCATTGGTAAGCGACATTTCTCGCGAGGCGTTGACGTAGTGATTTGATCGCTCGCGCAACAGGGCATAATCGTTAGGTATGTTGAAGAGGGTTACATATTTTGTAAAGTCGTCTGCAGCGACCCCATAAGGGAGGATGACCATCATGGCTTGTTCTGGAAAGATCTTCGCAATTGGCGTATCGGGCCAAATCAAAAACACATCTCCGTTGCTCATTTCGCAATAGGAGCCTTTTTGGACAAGGACAAGGGCCTGAAGTCGTTTTTGCGCGTCTTGTAGGGTTCCTCTGCCACTGTAGTCTGCGGGGATTTCTGATATGGCGATGTTGGCAACAAGATGCGGTGTCCCCAGCCTGTGAAGGCGGCGGATGCGCAAAATGAAGTCCTGCTCAAGCACGAGGCTTGAAGGCGCAGCTCTATTGTCGTCGAACTCCCACATTCTCATGATCACATTATTCACATATAAGAACTAATTTCTGTTTAAAATACGTACACCTTACATTAAACATGGCAAAAAAATCAGCATTTTGTCATTTTGGAGCGGCTTATATTGCCAGAGCGTAACAAGATTTCCTTTTCTGCGCATACAGGGATATATTTGCAATCGGCTGGAAAACTCCAAAAACAAGGCTATCGATGTATAGTTTGCGTCCTCCCGGCGTAAACTGGTGTGACGGTTTTCAAGTTGTCTCCTCCCCCATGGCCATGTTTGATGGCAAATAGCCTGAAAAAAGAGTGGTTTCATAAGGATTTTACCGGAAAACGGGGGCAGCAAGTTACGGAATTTGCAATAAAAATGAACGGAAAGTAAAAAGGTGTATTTCTCTCCAAGCCATTTTGTGTCATATTCCGTCATCTCAAAAATTAACGGATACCTTGAGGGTGGCTTGTTCGCGCCACTCGATTTCAGTGTTCACAGCAGGAGAAACTTCATATGACCACTAAGCTTGCCAATCCAAGCATTGCTATTCTTGTTGCAAACGGTTTTGACGAAAATCACATTACAGCAGTTCAACGTTCCATGACGAAGGCCGGTAAAATGTATAAGATTATTGCGCCAGAGCAAGGATTAGCTAATGGATGGCAGGATAATGCTTGGGGGCACTATTTTACCGTTGATGAATCTGTTTCAACGGCGATGGGTTCTGATTATGATGTCCTCATCCTTATTGGCGGCATTCGAGGCGTTACCAAATTGAAGGCCAATCTTCACACGCGTCGTATCGTAAATCACTTCCTTGAGGCTCAAAAACCAGTTGCTGCGATTGCTTCTGGTGTGAGTTTGTTGACACTTTCCCCCAAATCTTCTGGTTTGTCCGTCTCGGCGTCAGGGGACGCTCACGAAGATTTGAAAAATGCAAACATAGAAGTTGTCGGCGAAAATCTTGCCGTTGATGGCTTGATTTTGACGGCTGATGGCAGCGACATTGATGCTTGGGTCGAGGGCGTTATGAACCTCGTGAACAATTATGTTCAAGACGTTGAAGCTGAAGCAGCCTAAGTAAAGGCGCGTTGGCCGTGTTTTTGATTATCCTTTGATTTTCTCACGCAGATAGTCGCGAACGCGGCGATAGTCCATGGCGTTGATGTCCAAAATGGATGTCAGCGCCAATGCTTTTTCTGTCTCGTTTTTTACAGCATCTTTTGTCAAAGCATTTTGGCGTGCTGCATAAAAGATCAGGGCTTCGATTTCCACTTGTTCATAACGATTGATGGGGCGGCGCATTTCATCCACGAGGCTTGCGAGAGAGGCCCCGCCGAAGGCTGAAATAATAGCCGTTATGGCCGCAATCTTAAGCGTCACGGCATGTTTGGTTGTGGGGGGACAATTTCCAAATTTGGCGTGTGGAACCATTTCATGATTTTCCCGCAGCATTTCGCGAGCGAGATGAATTATTTTTTCTCCCTGATCACTCATCGGTATGCGTCCTTAATATATGTTGTACGTAATATGTCTTCGTAATTTAGGATATATCATTATCATATCGAACCTAAAATTACAAAGTTTATCTGCATACAAAACACCAAAATTTGGTAGAATTTTTGGGATTGGTTAAAGCTCATGATGCCTTTAATAGGCAGTATAGGGTGCATGCTATTTAATAATAACTATATATATCAGCATGTTGTGTGGTGTGCTCGCCATGGTGGCGATTGAAAGGTTGAACCGTAAAGTCTTAAGATTAGAAAATTTTATATTGAGCTGATTGTGAAAGAGCAGGCCGCAAAGTGGGATAGTTTCTCTGTAGTCTGCTTAGCCTGCATTGATGTGGAACGGTCGCATGGAAGACCCAGACTCCGCGAGAATTCCGGTCTGGTTATGAGCGGTTGCGAGGAGGGGTCATCTCGCCGGACAGGCCTTTCCTTTAAAAACAAAGCGCCCGTCCGGCAAGAGGATCGCAAGGCGCAGAGCGAGTGATTGAGAGCGGCCCTTTCAATGAGTCCGTTCATAGGCTCGCTGGTATGAGGCGCAGAGCGAATGAGGTGGGCTGGCGGGATGACTGGGATTTGCAGATAAAGAGTAAACCAAACCTGCGTCAGCCTTATCGCGATCTGCTTTATCACTTTGCTGAAAAACTCAGAAAAATTGCTCCGCGAAAATGATCCAACGTCATCCCGGTGCAAGGGATCCAGAACCTTAGATAACCCGCTTTATGGGTTGATACCGGTGATAAACATAAAGGACTCGTCATCGCGAGGCCCCTTCTTCAGGGGCCGTGGCGATCCATCTCCTACTATTTCAACATGGGCCTACGTTGAAAATGCGGGATATGGATGGCCTCGTCGGCCAATAGGCCTCCTCGCAATGACACCGTTCTTAATTTTATCAGTGTGTTATACCCATAACTCGGGTTAGATAATTCAGTTAGCTATGTGTTACACTGGACCCAGAGCCGCGTGGACACGCGGCATAAGGCTCATAGACCTGTGAACGCAAGAGACTTCAGCATGACAAGCTGGATCCCGCCTCGGGGGCCGGGATTTTTTGAAATAGCTCGTTGTTCCATACGTTTTTCAGCAAACTGCTAGATGACGAGGCGGGATTGAGTTTGTGGATTACTTGCCGTTAACGCGCTTGCGGAGCGTTTCATATGTGATGAGGTGGCTGATTTGTGGCTCTAGCCCATCTTTCGTCACTTTTTGAATCAGACCACTATGCACTTGACGATAAATGGTTGTTACCATGGCCGCAAAGTCATGTGGTTTGAGCTGTTGCTTCTGTTCTTCGACAACTTCTTGAAGTCTGGCGATGATTTCGGTGAGCAGGTTCAAATCTTCGGCTGCCAGTGGATCCCTGTCTGTTGTATAGATTGATCCCTTGACGACGCTTTCAGGTGTTCCTCCCATCAGCTGGGCTGGTGTCACTTCAAGCGCTTTGGCGAGAGACTCGACCGTATCATAGCGTGGGAAGCGGGCGCGGCCCTCAAGCATATCTCTGACTGCGGTTGCGTTGAGGCCAGCCTTAAGCGACAGCGCGCGCGGATTGATCTTCCGGTGCACAAGGAGGGCTCTAAGGTTGTTGAGCCATTTAGGTTCTTCTTTGTCCGTTTTCATATCAACATTCTTATGTCGAGGGGATATTTCCTGTCAACCTGAATTCCTATTATTTTCATTGTAGCCCTTTATTTATGATCTATGTGTTTCTTTTCATACACAGTTAACCATGATTCTGTGATTATGAGAGGCTAAATATCAATCCGTCTATGAACTGCCCGGCGAGAGGATCCCTCCTCGCAACCGCTCGTGATCTATAAGGATGCTTTCATACGCAGGTTGGTATAACTCATGAAAAAAGTCGGTGCCCCGGTAATTGGGACACCGACTAGGTCTTCTGGCTGTCCGGTTTGTCAGCCGAGCATCAGGACATCTTAGCCTGCGAGGAAGCCTCCACGGCGTAGGGCATCAAGACGTTCCGGGCATTCCGCTAGTTCGGACGAGATCATGCCTCCCGCTGTGGCGCCCATAAGTTCGTCGGCAACACGTTCCAATATGGGGGTCGCATCACTTTCCACTTCGAGAGCATCTCGGACAAGTCCGCACAGTGCCAAATAGGCCATTGGGGTGAGTTCGACGAGCACTGTTAAAATCCTTTTCTGTTTTCATAGGAAGCAACTCCTATCGCTTCCTTGAGACACAGTTTAATCTAAAAATCTGAAAGTGAAAAAACTTTCATGCAAAGAATTTTGATTATAACGCAATGAAAATAAAGTGTTTTGCCGAAATTTGGCAAGTACCAACCCATTTTGGGTAGCTACCAAAAAAAAGTAGAATCTTGTCTTAGAATTCTGTGTTGCCAGTTCGCGATATGCGAATATCGCGGTGGACTGAAATGCCCAAAAGAAGGCCACACCCGATAAGAAGGGTCAACATAGCCGTTCCCCCATATGAAACAAGGGGAAGGGGGATTCCTACGACGGGAATCGTGCCTGTAACCATGCCCACATTGACAAAAACATAGAGGAAGAAGCTTGTTGTCAGGCCAAATGACGTCAGCCGCGCAAATTGGCTGCGGCTGGATAGCGCAATCATATAGCCATACCCGAGTAGAAGAAAATACAGCAGCAATAAGCCCAATGCGCCCACCAATCCGAATTCTTCAGACAAAACGACAAAGATAAAATCCGTGTGTTTTTCCGGCAAAAACTGGAGTTGACTTTGTGTGCCCATGCCAAAGCCTTTGCCGAACAGGCCACCAGAACCAAGGGCAATCTTGGATTGCAGAATGTTATACCCAGCGCCTAAAGGGTCGGCATTGGGATCTATAAAGGTCATAAGGCGCGCTTTTTGATAATCGTGCAAATGCTCCCACGCAAAAGGCAATATGATGCAGGCAATGGCCGCGACCAGCGCGAATTTCCACCATTTGACGCCAGCGACAAAAAACATCGCGGCGCTGGCCAATAGAAGAAGCGTTGCTGTTCCTAAATTTGGTTGAAGTAAAACAAGGCCGACGGGGGCCGCCACCATTAATATGGGGGGGATGAGAACAAGTGGTCTGGCAACTTCTTCAGTATCCAGCCCATGAAAGTACTTGGCCAGTGCCAAAACGAGCGTAATTTTCATGAGTTCAGAAGGCTGTAAGACAAAGAACCCTAAGTTGATCCATCTTTGTGCGCCCATACCGACGTGCCCCATAATCTCAACAACGATGAGAAGGAGGAATATAAAGCCGTAAAGGGGATATGCCGAACGCAGCCAGAAACGAATATCGACGAGAGCCAGAAGTAGCATAAGGACAAAGCCAACGGCAAAACGCGTAGCCTGTGCCGCTGCCCACGGTGTCCAGCTCATGCCTCCTGCGGAGTAGAGCAGGCCGACTCCGATCAGGCCTATGATCAAGATAATGGCAACGAGCCCCCAGTTAATGAGGGTCAATTTGTCAAGTATGCTTAAACGGTCAGATGAAAGATGAGACATAGTCTGTTCAGATTTCAAGCTCAATGGCTGCGAAGAGATGATATGAGCCTTTAACGGGGGGATCGTCAATACTTGCGATGAATTGGTTGTGAGCGCCTGTTTATGATCTCTTGTTGTCGGCCCTCAACCGCGTCACTCCTTTGAACACACACTAACTTTTGAACCGTGCTGGGGATATGTATGATCATCAAACCCTCATCCTTGCCCGTAGCGAAGCCGTTTATAGATTGAGCTTGGGGCAAGGGGTATTTCCAACCCTCGAATGAAAGCATCCCTATAGATCACGAGCGGTTGCGAGGAGGGATTCTCTCGCCGGACAGGACTTTCCTTTAAAAACAAAGCACCCGTCCGGCAAGAGGAGTGCGAGGCGCAGAGCGAGTGAATGCGTGCAGCGCTCTCAATATGTCAGTTCATAGACGGATTGGTGTTAGGTGTTTGTGTCGAAAACGCACGCTCGCCCCTTGCAACCCTCAGCCGACCACGATAGATTGCGGCTAACGCTTTAATTTCTTTTGTAACCTGAGCATCGGAGTTGATTCGTAAGGTAGGAATTTAGGGACTTGTCATTGCGAGCCCCCTTTAAGGGGGGGAGGCAATCCAGATCTTGAATTTTCAATTTTGCGAGGCTGTCGAAAGGATGTGCTGGATCGCCACGGGGGGCTAGCCCCCTCGCGATGACGCTGGCTTTTAAACCATTGAGCGGGTTGTGAAACACTTACGAAAAGGTGAAACGCCTATGAAGGCTGCTGTTGTTGTTTTTCCGGGTTCTAATTGTGATCGCGATGCGTCCCGTGCTTTGGAGCTGGCCACGGGGCAGAAGCCTCATATGATCTGGCATGCGGATACGGAACTCCCCGATTTGGATTTGATCGTTCTGCCTGGTGGGTTTTCTTACGGCGACTATCTGCGTACCGGCGCGATGGCGGCGCACTCGCCCGTCATGCGCGAAGTCATTGCGCGGGCCAACAAAGGCGTGCGTGTTATCGGTATTTGCAACGGCTTTCAGATTTTGTGCGAATCAGGATTGGTGCCCGGCGTTTTGCTGCGCAACATCAGCCTCAAGTTCGTGTGCAAGCAAGTGCGCTTGAGGGTTGAAAATAACACGACGGCGTTTACAAGCCTCTTTGAAAAAGGACAAACCGTCACCATCCCCGTTGCGCATGGTGAAGGCAATTATTTTGCTGAACCCGACACAATCGAAAAGATCGAAGGCAATGGCCAAGTTGTGTTTCGCTATATCGACAATCCAAACGGATCGATGAACGACATCGCGGGGATCATCAATGAAAAGGGCAATGTCCTTGGTATGATGCCACATCCTGAGCGCGTAAACGAAACACTGCATGGCTGCACCGACGGTGCGGCGATGTTTGCAAGTATGTTGAAGAAGATTGGGTAAGAGGATGCTTGGTTTAAGAGATTCGTCATTCCAGATTAAACTTTCTTTTGCAGCATAAAAGCCGCGAAGAGAAAGTTTCTCCGGCCTGCCTTGCCGAAGCCTTGGCGTAGGCAGAAATGACGGTGGAGAGTTGGCGCTAGATCGCCACGGCCCGTAAACGGGCCTCGCGATGACGAGTTTAGAGTAACAAAGTTTAGGGTTGAAAATCAGGGAGTAATCAAGAATGGTCGATCAAACAAATAATACGACAATCAGCCCCGAAATCGAAAAGCTTATCGTTGAGCATAACATGGCGCGGGACGAGTATTTCGTTCTGTTGAATATTCTTGGACGTGAACCAACAGAAGCAGAGTTCGGTGTGAGCGCCGCCATGTGGTCAGAGCATTGCTCGTACAAATCTACGCGCATTCATTTGAAAACGCTTCCCACCACAGGCCCGCAAGTCATCATGGGGCCGGGCGAAAACGCTGGCGTGATCGATATTGGCGATGGTCAGGCTGCAGTCTTTAAGATGGAAAGCCACAATCACCCATCCTATATCGAGCCCTATCAGGGTGCGGCAACAGGCGTTGGCGGCATTTTGCGCGACGTGTTCACGATGGGCGCGCGTCCGATTGCGAACCTCAACGCTTTGCGTTTTGGTGAGGCTAGCCATCCTAAGACTCGTTCGCTTGTTGCTGGCGTTGTCGCTGGTATCGGTGGTTACGGCAACTGCGTTGGCGTACCGACTGTTGGCGGCGAGACGAACTTTCACGCGAGCTATAATGGAAACAACCTCGTCAATGCGATGACGGTGGGACTTGCCCGTGCGGATCGCATCTTTACGTCGCAAGCGGCTGGCGTGGGGAACTCGATTGTCTATGTCGGATCAAAGACAGGTCGTGATGGGATCAAGGGCGCGACGATGGCCTCCGGCGAATTCAACGCTGATGCCGAAAGTCAACGTCCCACGGTTCAAGTCGGCGACCGGTTCACTGAAAAGCTGTTGATTGAAGCGTGCTTGGAACTCATGAACACCGAAGCCGTGATTGCGATTCAGGATATGTGGGCCGCTGGTCTTAC
>JAQUYN010000061.1 GCA_028691835.1 Alphaproteobacteria bacterium
CACCCATCCCCTCGGAGGCCTTTTGGCCTTCAAAAGCGGGCGCAGCTCTTCAAATCGCTGGTCTAAATGTCTAAGTGATTCTTTCATGCTATAAGATATAGCATATATTTTATGAATAAATATATAAGATGTTTCTTATCATTAGAACAAGAATATATAAGGTATGGCTTATATAAGCAAAATGACAAAATCCAATAAATCGTTAAAACATTAACTATAAGTCCACACGAAGAAAGCAAAACAGCCGCATTTCTTAAAAACAAGCCTCACGTCTAGCCATCTGTTTTCCATGAACATTATTCAGTATTGCGCCCCACTCAACCATTGTGTTAATGACTTCGTGGGCGTCTGAATAGTTCGATATAAGTCCATTTGGGCGCACCATAAGCTTTTTCTTCCGGCACCCCCCCCTTTGCACAACCGACACGAACCGCGCCATCAGAAGGCTGGGTTTACCTTGCGTAAGTGCGTGCAGATGAAATCGTCCTTAATATTGATGTTTGACGGCCAATCTGATAAAATGGCTGCTCCTGCATTTTGCAGGTCACCATCTTATCGAGGTTGTATGTTGGAGATTGCAGTAATCCGATAACCCAGTCCCTGAATAGGGCTGTGGTTATCAACCTGTACGAGAAATCGGCAGGCATCGTTGATGCTTGCCCGTTTTGTGCAACTGATTACTGCATCGAGATCTTCAACATGAACATATCCAAACTGGAACAGAGGACGCTCCACGTCCTCGCCCAAGGTGGTCGCATCGTGCATTACCGCAATGAACGAGGCCGTATCGACGCTGTCGCTTGCTATACCCGCGAAGGGTATGTGCTTTCCGATTGCACCGTGGCCATCTTTACCAAGCTGAGAAACAGACGCCTGATTTCCTCGAAAGATGGGCAGCCCTATCGCATTAACATGGCAGGGCTTAAGGCCGTTCGTTCTCAACCTGACAACCGCTGACCTGTTGCGGCTGGCGGGGACAAAAGTATAACCAGGCTCCGCGAGAATTCCGGTCTGGTTATGAGCGGTTGCGAGGAGCCGGACGCTCGCCGGACCGAAGAAGCCAAGAAGAACAGACCTTTCCGCTCGGCAAGCGGCAGGGGAGGCGCAGAGCGAATGAGGTGGGCTGGCGGGACGACTGGGGTTTTAGCAGATAAAGAGTATATATTAGCCTTTGTTTCCGCCAGCCCTTCCCTGAAAGAACACGAAGACGGCATGTCGCTTGACGCGCCGCAGGAAAAGCTTTCTTATGGGTTGGCCTCTTTAACCAAGGATTCTTCAATGATTAACAAGCCTCCGATTACGCTTCACCACGGCGATATTCCCTCTGACCTCGTTTTTGGGGACAGCGTTGCCATCGACACAGAATCCATGGGGCTGAACCCTTTGCGTGATCGCCTGTGCGTCGTGCAACTTTCATCAGGGGATGGAACGGCCCACTTGGTTCAATTTGCGAAAGGCGCGTATGATGCGCCGAACCTGAAGAAAATGCTGCGCGATCCGTCCATCACCAAACTCTTCCATTTTGCACGCGCTGATTTGGCCATGATCGCCTGTTATCTTGGCGTGATGCCAGAGCCTGCTTACTGCACCAAGGTCGCCTCACTTCTTGCCCGCACCTTTTGTGATCGCCATGGGCTAAAGGATTTGTGCCGCGATTTGCTGGGGTTCGAATTGGCTAAGGAGCAACAAACCTCCGACTGGGGCGCCGCCACGTTGACCCCCGAACAACAATCCTATGCCGCTTCGGATGTTCTCTATCTGCACAAGCTACGCGAAAAACTGGATGCCATGCTGGTGCGCGAAAAACGCGACCATCTGGCCCGCGCAGCCTTTGCCTTTTTACCTACTCGCGCTGCTCTTGATCTGGCAGGATGGGAAAATGTCGATATCTTTGCCCACAAACCAAGCCGCTGATGATCACAGACAACACGACTCCCCCCAAAGATGACAACAACAGGCTGGGGCAGCTTAGGCCTCGCGATACGCGTGCCGCCAAAGCTCAAAATGCGCGGTACAGCCGGACGGTCGATGTCCTGCGCTGGCTGTTGCCTGTTATCGTGGTTGTCGGCATGGGCGTCTTACTGCTTTGGCCGCTATGGCAAGACAACAAAATATCCGGCGTCATGGTCGATAATGTCCCTAATTTAATGGTCGAAAGCCTGAACATGACTGGCCTTGACGAAAAAGGACATCCCTACGCTCTCACAGCAAACCGTGCCCTTCAAGCCGCCACCACCAAAAATTTGATTGATCTTGAAAAACCAAAGGGTGAGTTGACGCTCGAAAGCGATACATGGGTCGCCGTCCATGCCGACCAAGGCCGTCTGGATCAAAACACCAAAAAACTATGGCTCGGCGGGCATGTCGAGGTTTTTCATGACGCAGGTTATCGCTTCACTTCTGAAGAAATAAATGTCGATATACCCAAAAGCACCGCATGGGGATCCCAACCCGTTCTAATCCAAGGAAGTTTTGGCCAAATCACAGGCAGCGGCTTTCGCCTGTTAGATGGCGGCAAAACCATGATCGTCACAGGTCCCGCGCATGCGAAGCTCGATTTGCAGCATATGGGGACTTCTGATAAAGACAATCTCAACACTTCACCTTCACGATAGCGGTATGAAAACATATCTTCGCCTTGTTTCTTTTGCGTGTCTCAGCCTGCTCGTCTTGGCAGGGCCAGCTGTGGCCAAAAACAAGATGACGGCAAACAACAGCGAACCTGACCCACCGCCATCTGAAATGATCGATATTTCAGCGGATCAAAGTCTTGAATGGTATCAAGACACAAAGCTTTATGTCGCTCGCGGCAAAGCCAAGGCTATACGCGGGGACATGATCGTCGAAGCCGACCTTTTAACGGCACACCAACGCGACACAAAAACGCCCCCTAAGGAGGATAAAGCCAGTCCCAGCCAAAAGACTCAAGGCGCGGGCAACATCGATCAAATGACCGCCGAAGGACATGTGTATATTCACGATCTCAAACAGCAGGCTTTTGGCGACAAAGCCGTGTATGACATGGATCAGCGCGCTTTTAAGATGACGGGCGCGAATCTGAAATACATGACCGAAAAAGATATTGTGACCGCACGGGACTCGCTTGAATATTATGAAGATCGTCAGGTCGCTCTGGCAAAAGGTCGGGCTATTGGCGAACACCAAGGCAACCGAGTCGAAGCCGATGTTCTTAGTGCTCAGTTTGGACGAACAGCCGCCGGACAAATGGAAATGACACAGATGTTTGGCAAGGGCAATGTGCTGATCACAACCAAGGATGGCGGGTTGTCACGCGGGGACAATGCCGTCTATGACGTGAAGAAAAACATTGCCATCTTGACCAAAAATGTACGGATCACACGAGGCGAAACACAGCTTTCTGGCGACAAAGCCGAAGTCAATTTCACAACAAACCAAAGCCGTCTGATTAACAGCGGCACTGGCCGGGTACGCGCCCTGTTGCCCTCATCGAATAAGAAAAACAAAAAGGGGGGCCCATGAAAGCCGCGAGCAAAGTGATCCCTTTCTCTGCCACAGACCCCCACAGCACAGCCCCAACCATGCAACCCGAACTTGGGCATGGCCTTGAGGCCGAACATTTAGGTAAGCAATATAAGGGCCGCCCTGTTCTTCATGATGTCAGCATTAGATTGGCGCGTGGGGAAGTTGTTGGGCTTCTTGGCCCCAACGGCGCGGGCAAGACAACTTGTTTTTATATGCTGACAGGCCTCATCGCACCTGATCTCGGCAGTGTTTCCATTGATGGCATTGATGTCTCCAACTTGCCCATGTATCGTCGCGCGCGTTTGGGCCTTAGCTATCTGCCACAGGAAACATCCATCTTTCGCGGCCTGAATGTCGAAGACAATATCCGCGCCATTTTAGAAGTAATCGAACCGGATCGCGATACGCGTGAAAGCATGCTGGACGAACTGCTTGTCGAGTTTGGCATCACACATCTGCGCCGCGCTCCAGCCATTGCCCTTTCCGGCGGCGAGCGTCGCCGCGTTGAAATTGCGCGAGCGCTCGCTTCGCAGCCACATTTCCTTCTTCTTGATGAACCCTTTGCCGGGATCGATCCTATTGCTCTTGGCGATATTCGCGATCTGGTTGTTCATTTGCGTGATCGCGGCCTTGGCGTTCTCATCACCGATCACAATGTCCGCGCCACGCTTGAAATCGTGGATCGCGCCTATATCATCCATGATGGTCGCGTGCTGATGGAAGGCACGCCCGATCAAATCGTCGCCCATGCCGACGTGCGTCGCGTCTATCTGGGCGATGAGTTCAGAATGTAAGGCGATATGACGATCTCGCAACGCCTTGACATACGGACAGGCCAATCGCTTGTCATGACGCCGCAATTGCAGCAGGCGATCAAACTTTTGCAACTCTCCAATCAAGATTTGTGCGAATTTGTCGCAACAGAAATTGATAAAAACCCATTCCTCGAACATGGCGACGATCAGGATTATGTCGCAACGCCCAATGAAACCTCTGCTGGGGCAGAGGTTATGGCTGGCAGCGACACGGACACGGAAACGCCACAGAGTCCTGACGAGACTCCGCCCCCTTCCGAAGACAGTCCGACCCCCAGCGAGGAGGCGTTTGAGTCTTATGACCAACAGGAACATAGCGGCGGGGAGTACGATCCATCGGCGCCGCAACGATCCATGGCGGAAACCGTCGCGGAAAGGCCAAGCCTACGCGAGCATTTGTTAAGCCAAATTCATGTCGATTTCACGGACCCCGCCGAGCGCATGATTGCCGCCGCGTTGGTTGAACTTTTAGACGATGCGGGCTATCTCCCTGCTGAGTTAGATCTTGCCCGCTCGCAAATGGGCGTTGAACCCGCACTTTTCGAATCCATCATCACCAAACTTCACCGTCTTGATCCCGCCGGAATTTTTGCGCGCTCACTCAAAGAATGTCTGACCATCCAGCTCCGCGAAAAAAACAGGCTTGATCCAGCAATGGTCCTTTTGCTGGATCATCTCGATCTGTTGGCCAAACGCGAACTGCAAACGCTGATGCGCCTGTGTCATGTGGATAGCGAAGACCTCACTGACATGATTACCGAAATCCGGGCGCTGGCGCCCAAGCCAGCCGCAACCTTTGCCTCTGACGTTGCCCCCCCCCTTACGCCCGACGTTTTGCTGGTCGCTCTCCCCGGTGGAGGTTGGCATATCGAACTCAACGCCGAAAATCTGCCACGCGTTCTGGTCAACGAATCCTTTTACACAAAACTTGTGAACGGCACGCGTTCCGGCCCCGACAAAGCCTATGTCGCAGAACATTGGCAACAGGCAAATTGGCTTGTCAAAGCCCTGCACCAACGCGCCACGACCATTTTGAAAGTCGCATCAGAAATCGTCAAAAAGCAGGACCAGTTTTTCGTTTATGGCGTGCAGTATTTAAAACCACTTATCCTACGCGATATTGCCGAAGCCATAGAGATGCACGAATCCACAGTCAGTCGCGTGACGCAAAACAAATACATAGCCACGCCGCGTGGCTTATTTGAGCTGAAATACTTTTTCACGAATGCCCTTCCCTCTACAGACGGCATAGAAAGCGTCTCGACGTTGGCCGTGCGGGAACGCATTAAAGTCTTGATCGATGCCGAAGACCCCAAGGCCGTTCTGTCCGACGACCGCTTGATGGAACTGCTCAAAGCTGAGGGCATCGACATTGCCCGGCGCACCGTCGCGAAATACCGCGAGAGCCTGAACATCGCGACCTCTGCCCAACGCCGCCGCGAAAAACGCAGCGTTTAAACCAGCGTTTCGGTTAGGCCCCTTTTCTGCTATTCTCTTCAGACGAATCATACTGGAGCTTTATGATGGGTCTTCGCTTTCAAAAACGCATTTCTCTTCTCAAGGGGCTCACGCTGAACCTCAGTAAAACGGGAGCGTCGGTTACCATCGGCAAAAAGGGAGCATCGTTGAACATCGGTAAAAAGGGTGTCACCGGAAATGCTGGAATCCCCGGCACAGGCGTGTCTTATCGCGAAAAACTCTCTGGCAAATCACTGGGCGCTTTGGGCCGACCGCTGATCTGGTTAATCGTACTGACCGCGTTAGGCCTCGTTCTTGGCGGAGAATCATTTGAAGACGTTTTCAAAAATATCTTAACTCTCACCACATCCCCAACATAGAACGTTTCCCGATTCGGTTGATGCATCGTTGACTGCATGCCGCCGCTTTATCCTATTATATTTATCGAGCCGATTCACGCGAACGCTTGGCGCAAAAGGCGTCAACCTTATCGCAAACGGCTAGAACAGGGGCGAACATGCTCAACGAATTTATCGGCAAACAGGTGAGCCGTTTCCAAAAGACCGAGGAATCCTTATGGAAAGAGGTGAGCTTCTCAAGAAATAGCCCTGTTCGTGATAGGGGCCACCGTCTTTGGATCCGGTTTACTCCCATTGCTAATGATAAATCAATTGGTTAGGCTTTCATGTCTGTGCATACTTGACTCCTTGAGCCGAGAGACTATCTTGGGCTACTTGTTTGGGGGACGCGTTCCCTCTGGTTTGGCCCCCGCGCTGTAAACTCTTTTGACGCGCACTGATATAGGGGCCGTTTTCGTAACGATTAACTTTTGGGTTTTTCTATGCAACTTTCCGTTAAAGGCAAGCAAATCGATGTTGGCGACGCACTGCGTCAGCACGTGAATGATCAACTGTCTGAAGTCGTCGGCAAGTTTTTTGGCGATACGTTGGACGCGCAAGTCACATTCTCACGTGAAGCCCACCTGTTCCGCGCCGATATAACGGTTCATGCCGGGCGTGGCATTACGCTGCAAAGCAATGGCAGCGCCGCCGAACCCTATCCCGCTTTTGACCAAGCCGCCGAACGTATCGCTGAACGTCTGCGTCGCCACAAAAATCGTTTGAAAAGACACCATGAATCGAAGGCCGACGAATCTCTTGTCGCGCAGTCTTTTGTCTTGAATGCCGAGCAAGCTGATGCATCTGACACAGGCAATGACAACCCCGTTGTCGTCGCTGAAATGACAACGCCCATCGAAATGCTGACTGTCAGCGAAGCTGTCATGAAGCTTGATCTGGGTGACATGCCTGCCTTGATGTTCCGCAATCGCGCGCACGGCAAACTCAACATGATCTACCGTCGCGCCGATGGTAATATCGGCTGGGTCGATCCGTCACAAAGTGTCAAAGCGTAAAGGTACGGCCATGAACAGGCCCGTTATGCTTTCTGACCTCCTTGGCCCCGATGCCGTTATGGCCGGGGTTGAGGCGGCGGATAAAAAACAGCTCCTTGAATCTTTGGCGCATCACGCTGCGGCGGCGCTTAAGATTGAAGAGCATCTCTTGACCGATATTTTATGGGAAAGAGAAAAACTTGGCACAACCGGTGTCGGCCATGGCATTGCCATTCCACATGGTCGTGTACCTGGATTGATGAACGTTTGTGGATTTTTTGCAAAACTTGCCAAACCCATATCGTTTGATGCCGTGGACAACATGCCCGTTGATCTCGTTTTTCTTCTTCTTGCGCCGCAAGAAGCTGGTGCCGATCATCTGCATGCCCTCGCTGCCGTATCACGTGCGTTAAGGGATCCGGCTTTGTGCGAAACTTTGCGTAAAACCAAAGACTCTGGCGCGCTTACGAAACTTCTTCACAACGCTTCGACTACCGAAGCGGCATAATAAACAAGGCCTCTTGACAAAGAGGCCTTGTTTTTGGCCACATGAGGACATGACCACACATCGCCCCCGCCCCAAACACAAAGAAGAGTCCGAATGGCCCGCTCTTTTACTAGGGTGGATTTTTATTATCGTCGTTCTCTTCGGAATCGTGTTTATGATTTTGCACGCCAAGCCTGAACGTCGGCTTGTTTGCGACGACACATTGCTTCGCTCGCCATCATTGACGAAGTTTGGAACCTGTCACACGGAATAATCTTATGCGTATTGTCTTTCTCGATTCATCAACGATGAATCCTGCCACGCACACTGGCATCCCGGCAGATATAAACTTTGACGCGCTCAGAAGCTTGGGTGACTGTACGTTTTATGACCGCAGCCCTACCAAGGAACTTGTCATCGAACGCGCCCAAGGCGCTGAAATTGTCCTCGGCAACAAAAGTATTTTAGATGAAGACACGCTCAAGCACCTACCTGCGCTTCGCTACATTGGCGTGACGGCCACAGGGTATAATGTTGTGGACCTTCAAGCCGCTGCCACTTTGGGAATCACTGTCACAAACGTACCTGCCTATAGCACGCCTTCCGTCGCACAAGCCGTTTTTGCCCTGCTTTTGGAAATGACGAACACCACGAGTCATTACGCGCAAAGGGTTCAGAATGGGGCATGGACACAAAGTCGCGATTTTTGTTTGATCGAACGCCCTTCCATTGAACTTTCAGGGCTGACAATGGGGATCCTTGGGCTTGGCAACATAGGCTTGGCCGTGGCAAGAATTGCCCAAGCTTTCGGCATGAAGATCATCGCCAACGTTCGCACAGAGCGCCCCATGCCACAAGGAATCGAAGCCTGTTCTTTGGACGAGATTTTTCAACGCTCAGATGTCTTGAGTCTTCACTGCCCCTTGACAGCGACAACAAAAGACCTCGTGAATAAAACAACGCTCAGTCTGATGAAACCAACAGCGTTTCTTATCAACACGTCTCGCGGACCCTTGATTGATGAACAGGCCTTGGCGGATACACTCAACGCAGGACATATTGCCGGGGCGGCTTTGGATGTTTTGTCTGTTGAACCACCGACATCAAGCAATCCCCTCTTTACAGCAAAAAATTGCCTGATCACGCCACACATTGCGTGGGCAAGCCGCGCTTCGCGTCAAAGATTGTTTGATACTGTCGTTGAGAACATCCAGGCCTTCCTCGACGGAAAGCCGATCAACACCGTACGAGCATAAACTCAGCTTAATGTATCAACCAATGTTTCTTGGTTGCGTTGTTCGACAGCAATCGCTTTTGCGCTTGCGCTATAGGCAAGTTCTGCCAATTTCATGTTGAGAATTTCTGTGACGACATCCACATTCGGCGCAGCAACAACGCCTTGTTCATTGGCATTGGGCGAGCTTGGATCATAGGCCGGATAATAAGCAGGCTCACGCGCAACCGTTTGCGTGGTGACGCCAAAATTATTGTCACCGACAGAAGTGGGTATAGAAATAACGTCCGTGGGCTGATACGACGTTGCTTTTTCGCCCTCTGCCGTGGGTAACGAACCTGTTGATGAAACATTTACGAGGTTCGTCGCCGCATTATAAAGACGTGACGCGGCAGCATTCATACCCGAAACAGCGATCCCAAAAACGTTCGACATGGCTGATTTCCTTGGCAATTTGCACAAAATCATTTTTTCAGCATAGTTGGATTCTACCACAACAGGGTTAATAGTTTCTCAATAAAACCTTCGAATTTCCTAAGTTTTGGGCCAAAAAATCGCACTTTTTCTTTGAAAAAAATCTCTTCTATTAACTCGGGATTCAGCAATACAGGCTAAGGTGAAATTATCGAAGAGGAAAAGACTAAAGGGAAGAGATGAGGACAACCTCGCTTCCACAACACTAACTGAAGAGAATGATCATGGCCCAGGAATTTGACTTCCAGTACCTTGCTCCGTCAACCGATGAAACGCTTGAACGCCTCATCGCAATGACCAACCAAACCAATTTGGTTGCCCTTGACAAGAGTCTGGCTGCCATCCGCCGCTCAAACGGAAGCTACGCCGCCGCCGCTGCCCGCGTGGGAAGCATCGCCGAACGTATCGTCCGTGCCGTGCACGAAGTCGGCATGACCTTGCCGCCGCATCAGCGCGCACTTTAAACCTCGGCCTCCTTACGCGTTTTGGCTGCACCCCCTCTGCAGTCTTTCATAAGGGCCCGCGAAAGCGGGCCCTTATCTTTTTGCAAAAAGTTACGATTTCCTTTGTTTATGGTTATCAATTGGTTTGAATCTGCTGAACGATCCCTTAAGATCGACAGGACGAGAATCAATTCTTCCTTTCCAAAGGTCATCCTTATGCAATTTGCAAATATTCTTATCGGCACGCCCTGCTATGGCGGTATGGTTTCGCATCTTTACATGCAATCCATTTTAAAAATGGTCGCCTATGGCGGTTCCCGTAACATGATGTTCACTTTGGGCCTTCTCGCCCATGATTCCCTTGTGCCTCGCGCACGCAATGCCCTGATGGCCAAGTTCTTGGACACACCGGAACTGACCCATCTTTTCTTTATTGATGCCGATATTGGATTCGCGCCGGAGTCAATCGAGCGTCTGGTTGGTTTTAATCAAGATGTTGTTGCGGGCATGTATCCGCTCAAGGTCATTCATTGGCCACAAGTTGCCGAACGCAAAGACGCCGTTCCTGCGGACCAACTTCAGCATATGGGGTTGAACTATGTTGGCATTCCTTGCAAGGGCGACGAGCTTGAAGAGCGCGACGGTTTTGCCACGGGCACATATGCCGGAACAGGCTTTATGTTGATGAAGCGCTGCGTCGCGGAACGCATGGCGGCCAGCTATGCCGACACCAAATACAAAGCAGCACAGACCTATCCCATTCCCAAACATCAAAGTCAGAATTTGTACAATCTTTTTGATTGTATCGTTGACCCGGAAACGAAAACCTATCTCAGCGAAGATTTTACATTTTGTCATCGCTGGAGAAAAATTGGCGGCAAGATTTGGCTGGACCGTCAAACCAAATTGACTCACATCGGCAGCTATCCTTTTGAAGGCGATCCTGCCGGAGCGGTTCCCTTCATCAAGGACTAAACGCGTCTGTGACCCCGGCCATGGCCTGCACCAACGACTCATACTCGTCATCGGCTTCTGTGATAATGTTGTGGGCCAAAAGTCGCTCGATCATGACAAGATTACAGTTGAACTTGAAACGGTCTGTCGTACGAATAATCTCGGCAACTTCTTGGGCGGGCAACAGATGGAAAGCGCCGACTTCACCATCTGTATTATGGGGAACGAAGCTTTCAGGAAGCTCGAGATCGTGAATAAATAAAGTGTCATTGCGCAAACCGCACATCATCTCGACTTTGTAACTGAGCGTACTGACACGCCGCGCGCGGCACGCCACCTGCACGGGCATGCCCGCCTCTTCCCACGCTTCCTTATTTAGGTTTTCTTGAATCGAGAGGCCTAAAGGCAAGCCGCCGCCAACCATCAAATCCAACTTGCCAGGATCAACACGGCAAGACGAAGATCGCTCGCCTACCCAAAAAGAAAGACCGTCGGGACGTCGCACATATCCGTTCAGATGAACGCCACACCCTTTGATGCCTAACCATGGAATGGCCGCCCGATCAATTCGTGCCAAACTGTCATCACCCCAATTTTGGATAACGGGATAGATCTCACCATGCAATGCTAAGCGGTGACGATCCGAAAGGGCCTTTGCCGCGCGAACCAAAGCCTCTGAGCGGGTTTCAATTGTGTCAGGCTGCGGATGCAGCGTAAGGCCAGAAGCCCCCCACACAAAGCCATCTAAGCGCTGCCAAACCGCCTCAAGATCTTTTCGTACCCACCCCACCGGCTTCCCGGCTGTGTAAAAAGGGACAAACCGACCTAAATCATGGCGGGTACAAAAATGGACATGACGGAGAAACCCAATGGACTGACGCATTACATTTTAGCCTTCGCGAAGAAACACGTCATTTTGTACCCCGGACACGCCACCAAGACAAACACAAACGGCCCCGAGCACCATCATTGGCGCGCAGGGTCGTTGCCCCTTGCCTTCCTTATTTATATCTTTATATGCTCAAGCGGTCGTATCAACCGTCGCCCCACGGCCTGAATCTACAGGTGGTGGCGGCGGTGGAGCTGCTGGCGTTTGAGTTTCGCGAACTGGCTCAGCCGAAACGGGCCTTTCACTTTGCACACGTTCGACCTGCGTTGAAATCACGCCTTGTTGAGCAACGGGGCTTACCTCAGTCATTGTGGTCTCCTCTGTGAAGGAATCACCTTAAGTATGACTATTATGCCTTATATTGATTTCGAAATAAATAAGAATACCCCACCTTTTTGATCTTAATCATTAAAAAAGTGTGAAAAATGAAGACGATACTATGGTTTTTGAATATTCCGGTAGGAGTCAAGGACGCCACGGAACATATCCACTTCGCCTAATTTCGTTTGAGCCGACCGGAGGTCCTTAAATTGAGAAACTTTTTCCGGTTGCGTGAGAATTCTAAACAAATTGGCCCGCGAGGTCTTATCCATAGCCTCCCCATAATCGATAGCTAAACGATCCAACGCGTTCACATCGCCTGCGTGGGATTGACACAAAGCCACGGTCACAAGCCACGAAGCCTGTTCCTCATCCAAAGTTTTATGGGCTTTGGGCACAGAACCGATAAGCTCCATCAGCGCCTTTGTTGCATCAGCCCAATTTTTCGCGCGCATCGCCACATCCGCACGCAAAAGCATTGAAGCTTTTGTGTTTTGCGCAGGAAATGCATTGAGCGCCTCATCATACTTCCCAAGTTCAGATAAGGCTCTGGCGCGAAGCAATTGGCGCTCATCCTGAACAGCCGAGGGCATAGCTTTGGCTTCGTCTTGGCTTTGATCAAGATAGTGTATAGCCTCTGCCGCCTTGCGATCCAAAAGGCTGACGGCGGCCAAACGTGTCGCAACATTGACTCGATCCTCAATCTTGGATGCGTTCTTTGCAACATCTTTGAGCAGCTTGGATGCCGGGTCTAATAAATCAATGTCAATCAATCGCTCCGCTAAATTCTTGCGGACATCATTTCCTTCTTCTCCAGCCGGAAGCAACATCTTGTAATCGGTGAACAACGACAAAGCATCAATAGGCGACAAGGTCTTGCCCAAGTCTGTCATAAAAATATCGCGGAAAGTGCGGGTCATGTTCGCACGCAACGTTGCCGTGATAGGAGCCGATGGGAACAAACGCAATGCTTGAGACAATGTTTGAAATCCCATGCGGAAATTCTTGGAGTCCACATAAAACCAGCCCAAACGAGTCAGAATATCAAGTTCCAAATCATCTCCACGCCAAGCAAAACGCAGGCCTTCAAGTCTGTCCACCGCCTGCTTCGCTGTCATAGATTTTGTTGCCACGCCAAGATCGACCAAAGCCAACTCGGCCCTTATTTTGTAAAGACGATCATTGCCGCGCACAACTTGCCGCCACATTTTCTCGGCCATATCAGCACGCCCAGACTTGCTGAACGTAACGCCCTTGAGATAGAGCAAGGCAGCTTCGGCAGAGGGGGTATAGCCATGTTTTTCAAACTGATCTACCCACTTACCCATTTTGGAGTCATGCCCGGACGCCACAGCGGATTCAAGAGCAAGTATAGTGAACTTAGACCTGAATGGCTCGGGATAATCAGATAATAAATCCCACGTCGCGTCAAACTGTTCAAAGGCGGCGGTCCATTCTTGCAATTCAGCCGAAGCAACGGCCTTCCATAAAATTGATTCAGGTTGCTCTGCTAGGGAAGGATGATTGAAATCAGCCAAAGCCTTTTGAGCCTGTCCCGCCGAAGCATGGGCCCCGCCACGAACGGCAAGAAAATCCGTATAGTCTTGAATCTCTGGCACTGCTTTTTCAAGAATAGACAAAATAGCCAAGGCTTCCTTGGCGTCCCCTTGCGCAAAATAAAAACGTGCTAAATCCAAACGCGCCAAAACGCGCTCAGATTCTTTAACATCAATAATCGTTTGCATCAGATTCTGTCGCGTTTGGGAAAAAGTATTTCCGCCTCGCCCACGCCAATTTTCAAAATCAAAAAGAGGCCTGTACGTTTCGCCCTTTGCGTTCTTGTTTATTGAGACATAGCCTGTATCGATAACGGGAGAAAGTTTAAGCCCCCCTTCGG
>JAQUYN010000062.1 GCA_028691835.1 Alphaproteobacteria bacterium
GCAAAGACCGCGTGCCATTGTGACTTCTTCGCGCAGTTTGGCTGCGACTTCGGCCCCAAGTTGCTCGTCGATCTTGGAGTCGTCCAGCCCCTGACAGGCGATGCCTTCCGTCAGGCGGTGGCGGTCCGATTTGTCGAGCAAGATCAGCTTATCGTGGATCAGGTCATAGCAACCTTTGAAGTCGCGCCCTGAACCGATAGGCCAACTGGCAGGCGTTACGTCGAGGGCGAGGGTCTCTTCGATTTCACTCATGAGGTCAAAAGGATCGCGTGACTCACGGTCCATTTTGTTGACAAAGGTGATAATAGGCACGTCACGCAAACGGCAGACTTCGAAGAGTTTGCGCGTCTGGGTTTCAATACCTTTCGCGCCGTCGATGACCATAACGGCGCTGTCAACGGCGGTCAGGGTGCGATAGGTGTCTTCGGAAAAATCTTCATGCCCCGGTGTGTCAACGAGGTTGAAGGAGCGGTCTGCATAATCAAAGCTCATGACCGAGGCCGTAACCGAGATGCCGCGTTCGCGCTCGACCTTCATCCAGTCAGAGCGTGCGCGGCGTTGTTCACCACGAGCCTTGACGGCCCCGGCAAGTTGAATCGCCCCGCCGAAAAGAAGGAGCTTTTCGGTAAGCGTCGTTTTACCCGCGTCAGGATGCGCGATAATGGCAAAAGTGCGTCTGCGCACAACGTTTGTGGTCATAATGGTGTCGGTCATAAGGGCAGGTGATAACCTTTTGTGTGGCTTTTGTCACCTTTTTGAGTGGTGCATGTGCGGGTAGGGTTAATTTTAATAAAGATTTGGTGATTTCGTGCAACGTTGTCAGGCGTCGCCATATGGGGGAGATGATCTTGTGAGCAAAAAGTTTCAGATTATGTTGAAACTTTCCGTCCTTTTGGGCGGTTCAATGCTTGTTATGATCTTTTTGATTGGGATTAGTCTTTTTCAACTGCGCGATAATATGATTCTCGAGCGCAAGGCATCGCTGCTTAAACTCATCGAATCAGCTGAAAGCGTCGCTTACTATCATTATATGCAATCTATAAGCGGTGAAATTACAGAAGCCGAGGCCCAAGCCCGTGTGAAAAATGCGATCCGCGCCATTCGTTATGGCGAAGGTGGGTATATCTTTATTATTGATATTCAAAACACCATTCTCGCCCATCCCATTATTCCCGAGTACGAAGGGAAAAAAGATGTTCCCCTTTATGATGCTCAGGGGAACAATGTTTTGGATGCGATTGTCACCCAAGCTCAGCATGGCGGTGGGTATATTGAGTATGAGTTTAAACGTCCCGGATCAGGGGTTCTCGTTTATCCCAAGCTGACTTATAGTCAGTTGTTCGGCCCATGGAATTGGGTTTTTGCGACTGGCGTATATACTAATGATATTCAAGATTCGTTTTATCAGCAGATTAAGCTGTGGGTTCAGATCGTCACGGTTCCGTTTATCCTGCTTTTCTTTGTTACTTATTATTTGGGGTCCCTGATCGCGCACCCTATATTTCAGCTTGAACAGGCTAAAGCTACGGCTGAGAAGGCGACCCGCGCCAAAAGTGATTTTCTTGCCAATATGAGTCATGAAATTCGGACACCTCTTAACGGGGCTATGGGAATGCTCGCTTTGTTGCTTGGGACGAAATTGTCCTCTCAACAACGGGAGTGGGCCCAAATCGCGCATCAGTCCTCGGAAGAGCTTTTAAACTTGATCAACGACATTCTTGATATTTCAAAAGTCGAAGCCGGGCACATGACACTCGAAAATCTGCCCTTCGATTTGCAAACGAATATCAGGGCTGTAACTGATTTGTTGTATCCCCGCGCTCATCGCAAGGGTGTCGAGATTCTTGTCGCTTTACAGCCTGATTTGCCGCGAGTTGTTATCGGCGACCCCGTTCGCTTGCGTCAGATCTTACTTAATCTTGTCGGAAATGCCGTTAAGTTTACCAGTCGTGGAACGATAGAGATTTCCGTTTCATCCGAAAAACAGGGCCATGTTCATTTGATGCGGTTCGAAATCAAAGATTCTGGCATTGGTATTCCCGCAGATAAACTAACTTATGTTTTTGAAAAGTTTTCGCAAGCCGAAGAGTCAACGACGCGCAATTACGGCGGCACAGGGCTTGGTCTGACCATCTGTCGCAAATTGACGGCGCTGATGGGGGGCGATGTCGGTGTGCGTAGTGCCGTTGGACAGGGATCCACTTTTTGGTTCACTGTTAAGTTTATGCAAGGTGAAGACCGATCAACAGCGCCTCTCGTTTGTTCTGAGAGAAAGAACCAATCTTTCCTTTTATGCACGGCAATGGATAAAGTTAGCTTTCTTATGAAAGAAGCTTTACATCTGGATGGGGGCAAGATTGATATTGTTTCCGATCCCAAGGATGTTGTTGCCGCTCTTAAACAGGCTGTTTCTCTTGGTGTGCCCCATCAGTTTTTGTTCGTTGAAATAGATGCCTTAGAAAACCAAACGGAACGTCTTAATGAAATGATCCGTGATTATTTTCAGGCTTCGCCTTTAACATACTTGGTTCTGATTTCTTCACCGGATAGGCCCATCAATGTAGATGATCTGACACTACCCTGTCCCGTTGGGATTTTGACAAAGCCTGTGTTCCCGCAAGATATGTTCGATGTCATGGACAATCTTCGTGCCTTGGGGCGGAACATCGGTAAGCCACAGCTCGTTATGGTTCGTGAAGATCAACTGGGGTGGGTCGCGGAAGTGCCTCAGCCATTACCGCCAACGGAAGTGAAAGATCAAAAATCGGATATTGTTATTTTGATCGTCGAAGATCAAACCATCAACCAGATGCTCATGAAGACGGTCATCAAGCAACTTGGCTATCAAACAGATGTGGCCGTCAACGGAATCGAAGCTGTCAAATTGGTCGCTGAGAAAAAGTTTGCTTTGGTCTTTATGGATTGCCATATGCCCGAGATGGATGGGTTTGAGGCGACCAAACAAATTCGTTTGTTTGAAGAGTCAACACATCAACATATCCCCATTGTCGCCCTGACAGCGGACGCCATGGTGGGAGATCGTGAAAAATGTTTGGCAGCAGGCATGGATGACTATTTGCGCAAGCCAGTTAAAACAGCCGACATCCGTGGTATGATCGAGAAATATTTGAAGGGTTAGCGCCGTTTCAGGTGAGGTTGGCCTGTTTCTTTTTTTAAGAAAAAGGCTTTTTCTCCAGCTAAGTTCATATAAAAGGATTCAAAACAAATGGGATGCCAGCCTACGCTGGCATGACGAATTTATTATAGTCATGTATGGACGGCCTCTGTGTGTCAAGGATATTTTGACGACGTGATCTCGATCAACAGAAGGTGCGATCATGTGTCCGGCCTTTTAGTGTCGGCTTTGGCCTGCTGACAGGTTGGGGCCGACTGGCCCTGATGGAATCCGCTGGCGAGAACCAATCCTTTCAACGTCGTCAAAGCCACGTGACTCGATAGCGGTTTTTCTCGTTTCACGGCGACCCTGTCGATGGGGTATATCGTCATCCTTTCCTTGGGCTCTCTGGTAACCCGAGTTATGGGTTGATACCGGTGATAAACATAAAGGACTCGTCATCGCGAGGCCCCTTCTTCAGGGGGCCGTGGCGATCCATCTCCTACAATTTCAACATGGGCCTACGTTGAAAATGCGGGCGATGGATTGCCACGTCGGCCAATAGGCCTCCTCGCAATGACACCGTTCTTAATTTTATCAGTGTGTTAAACCCATAACTCGGGTTAACCAAGCTCGGCCAGTTGCGCACGCAAGGCGTTGCTGGTCGCCACACGTTGCCCCATCAGCAAATCGCGTGTCTTGTGAAGCCTCAGTGCCGCCTGCTGGTCTTCCGTCTTGATCGCCACAAACCGCATGTGCGGGCGCGTGACGGCTTCGCATATCGCAGCCGCGTCAACCGCGTCGTTCTTGCCGCGCTTGACATAGGGCTTCACATAAATCGGCGGGATCAGTTTCACGTCATGCCCAAGTTTGCGCAGCTCACGTCCCCAGTAATGCGCCGTGGCGCACGCTTCCATCCCCACTAAACACCGTGGCAGCTCGGCAAAATAATCCAACAGTTTTTCCCGCTTGATCTTCCTTTGTTCTACAATCTGCCCCTCGTCGTCGATGCCGTGAACCTGAAAAATGTTCTTGGCCAGATCAAGGCCTATCGTGCTAATTATGTTCATGGACGGTTTCTTCTCTTCTAGGGTGAAGCTTTCCCCTATGGTACAGCGATACCGTTCGGGGGGAAGCCGTCCACACCATCATTTCATTGGGCGGTTGGTATTATGTCGCGTGGACACGCAGCTCTGGATTCCGGGTCAAGCACGGGATGACGCTAACGGTGAGTATGGGCTCAAAATGACCAATTCTTGATGTGCGAGCAGTATATATATTTATCGCGCCATATAGGGGCCTTGGGGCGGATCCATCGTCAGAATGTAATAAGGTCTTTGTTGCGGGACGGGAATGTGAGGCAACATGTCATCACCACCATAGGTATTTGTCTTGCTTAGAGAGTCAAAGACATCGGCGTCCCGATGAAACAGCAAAGGAACTTTGGGAAACATATCGCTCCCCCGTTGCAAGTCGCTTGGGACAGAAGGGCGGTCATAGACCCAATGCTGATCGTAAAAGAGATCGCCTGATTGGTTGTTGCCGATGCGGGCCAAGGCTGTCGTTGTCATTGTCGCCGTCATTATGCACAGACTGAGTAAACCGCATATAATCTTATGACGTTTGATCCTTGGCATCGTCTTCTCCGACCACTTTATTTCGCCCTGTTTCCTTTGCACGATACAAGGCCGTGTCGGCGCGTTCAAGAACTGTCGCGGACGTTGTGTCTTTTTCATGGTTAACAGAGGCAACGCCAAAACTTGCCGTCACACTTAGCTTTAAGTCTGTGCCCGGGATTGTGATCGGGGTTGTTCCAACCGCTTCGCGCAGGCGGTTCCCGACGCTCATGGCCGTTTTCTGCTCGGTTTCGGGCATGATTACGGCGAATTCTTCGCCCCCCATGCGCACGACAAGATCGGACGGCCTTAAACTGACAAGGATGCGGCTGATCATTTCTTTCAGCACAATGTCGCCCGCTGCGTGGCCATGCGTGTCATTGACGCGTTTAAAATGGTCGAGATCAATGGATAGTATGGAGAGGGGCCGCTTTGTCATTCGGCATCGATCAAATAGCACCGGAAGATGCATGTCGAGATACCGACGGTTATAAGCGCCTGTCAAGGGATCGACGAGGGCGAGCGACAGGTTGTGTTCATAGTTGCGACGCAGGCGATCATAGTGTCGCTTTTGATGGAGCTGTGTGCGTGTGCGCGCATTCAGTTCCGCTGATTCAATGGGACGGATCAGATAATCATTGGCACCAAGATCAAGGCCTTTTGCGATGAGATTGATCTCGCCTTCGTTGGCCATTAACAGAATTGGGATGTTCCGTGTCGCTTCGCGGGCGCGCAGTTGGGCGCAGAGATAAAGTCCGTCTTCGTTTTTGAGGTTCAGGCTGGCCAAAATTTGGTCATAATCCCCACACACCACTTTCTCAATGGCATCCTGTATGGAAACGGCTTGTGTTATGACGTTTCCTGTTTGCGTGAGTGTGCTTTCGATGCTTCTGAAATATAGCATATCATCTTCAAGAACGAGCACACGTCCGGTCGTGCCAATTTTTTCGTCAGGTTCATCTTGTGCGGGGAGTGAAAACTGCGCCGCCGTTTGTTCGCGAAGACGCCACTCGTCCATCATCATTTTGAGCCGAAGAAGGGAGCGCACCCGTGCCATGAGGGCTATATCATTGATGGGTTTCGTGAGAAAATCGTCAGCGCCGCACTCAAGGCCTCGTACGCGGTCACTGATGTCCGATAGCGCGGTGACCATTACGATAGGGATGTGCTGGGTCGTAGGGTCTGCTTTAAGGCGGGTGCAGGTTTCAAAGCCATCCATCTCTGGCATCATGATGTCAAGCAAGATGAGGTCCGGCATGTCCCGTTTAACGGCTTCAAGAGCCTCAAGACCATTTGCCGCCGTGCTGACAAAGTAATAGTCTTTGGCCAGTTTGGCTTCCAAAAGCTTGACGTTCAGCTTGTTGTCGTCAACGACGAGAATGCGAGCGGACATGTGTTTGTCCTAATCTGCTTGTTCGTGTGGTTTGGTGTATTTTTTGACCGTTGAAAGAAAGGTGACAACGGAAATAGGTTTAGAAATATAACCTTCACATCCACCTGCGCGAATTTTTTCTTCGTCACCTTTCATAGCAAACGCTGTAATGGCGACAACGGGGATGGTTTTGAGCGCGGGGTCTTTTTTGAGCCAGCTTGTTATTTCAAGCCCAGAGACTTCGGGAAGCTGAATATCCATTAAAATTAGATCGGGTTTGGCCGAGCGTGCCAGTTCCATAACTTTGAGGCCGTCTGCTGTATGCACAGTTTTATAACCGTTTGCTTCCAAGAGATCGCAAAACAGTTTCTTGTTGAGTTCATTATCCTCAACGATCAAAATGCATTTGGGTGTGGCTTCGGCCATGGAACTTTAAAATTGTTAAGACAAAGTCAGTTTCTACACAACCAGAGTAGCGGTAAAACTCTTAGCATCCCCTTAAAGGAAAATCACAAAATCACGTTGAGTTAGTTTTTTGTGGCTTAGATATTTACACTTTCTTTACTATAAGTTTGGTCTTTACGATACATGGCAAAAAAAGCAAAGAAAAGGTCGAAGTGGTTTTGGGCATTGTGGGGCCTCGTCGCTGTTGCCGGTATTAGCCTGTTTTTTATGCCGATCACCCGTTCCACGCCCAAAGTTCACTGGCGGGTCCCTGTTCATGTCGCGATGCCGGATTTACCCAAGCGTATTGCGACATTTCCAGAGAAGCTGTCCAATTTCTCGCAGTCTCAAATGCCGGATGTCAATTTCCGTGATGTTCGGAAATTTGGTAAAAAGGTTGTCAACTCAATCCCGGATTTACCTTCTTTGCCTTATGAGGCTCAACAGGAGGCCCCATCAGAGCCGATGCCACTTGGCCCGACATCGTCGAACAAGGCTCCCGCAACGGAGCCCCCCGTGCCTAGTGTTATGCCACCGCAGTCGTCCTTGCCTTTGCCTCCCTCTCCACCTTCTCGTAAGGGGCATCGGCGGATTGCGCTTATCATCGACGATATGGGGCTTGCTCCGTCTTTATCCGAACGTGCGACGAGACTTCCTGCCTTTGTGACCTTGTCTTATTTGCCTTATGCGCCGCGTTTGATCCAGCAAGCTGAAGCTGCGCAGGCGAAGGGGCACGACCTAATGCTTCATTTGCCGATGGAGCCGATGGGGCACGATAATCCAGGCCCTGGTGCGTTGCTGGCTGCGCAAAATGAGGAAGAATGGCGCGTGCTGACCGAAAAGGCGCTGCATAGTTTCGATGGCTATATTGGGGTCAACAATCATATGGGAAGCAAGCTGACGACTTGTGAGCCCGCTATGCGTGTCGTTCTTGATATTTTGAGACAAAAGAAACTTTTCTTTATCGATTCCCGTACAAGTTCCTCTTCAATTGCCTTGGGGGTGGCCCATGATAGGGGAGTCAGAACAGCTGGCCGTGATGTTTTTATTGATGATTCTCAGACGGTCGCCGCCATCCAAAGAGAACTTGTGCGTGCCGAATCTGTGGCGCAGCATAAAGGGGTTGCTATCGCTATAGGGCATCCACATGCCGTGACGCTAGCGGCGCTAGAACGTTGGATCCCTGAAGCTCAGGCTCGCGGTTTCGAAATTGTCCCCGTTCGCGAACTTGTTCAGTGACGGTCTCTTTCGTCAAAAAAACAGAATGTTAATACTTTCTTGCTTATTTGCCATAGGTGGGACTCTTATGTGTCTGAAACGCAAAGCCGCTCTTGCCACAAAAAGCAAGGCTCGGCATAGTAGGCTACGCGTTGATTAACGCTGATTCGAATGGGCGGAAAAGATGAAAACACGAATTTTTAAACAAGCTTTCCTTGGCATGGTCTTGTTGGGCTTTCTGGTCTGCACAACGACACGCGTTTTTGCGAATGATATGCCGACGGCGGCTGGTTCTCCTATTGCTGGGATTTCGTTTGATGACAGACCGTTGATGCTGCCTGTTCAACGTAATTTCCAAATGGCAATGCTAACGGTCAGCAGTGAGCTGGGGCGCAGCTGTGGTCGGATGGAGGCTTATGGCTGGCGCACAGAGGCGCAAGAGCAGAGTCGCGTCAATCAGATTTTTAACAACACCGTTGATCGCATGCGTGCGCAAGGTTTTGTTGTTGAATCCAAAACGTCGAATGCTGTTTCTCGTGATGTTACGTTGTTTTCGGCAGATCGTCCTGATCGTCATCTTATCTTTTTGTGGTCCGCTGGTGAAATTGGTCTTGTGATGGTTTTGTGCGAAACATCAGCGCCTTTATCCCCCATCCCGCTGAATACAGCGCGTGAAACGGTCATGCCTCAGCCCGCAACTTTGCCAAGCCATATGCCTATGGCTGAAACCATTCGGTCCGCAAAGCCTCAACCTATCCCTGCGGCCTCAACGACAAGTCGCTTGATGCATTCAAATTTTTCTCCTGTGGGGCGTTGGACGGGAACTTATACTTGCTCGCAAGGCACTACAGGCGCGACGTTGCAAGTGGATCGTATGAAGGGTGATCAGTTCGAAGGGTCTTTCAGTTTTTATCCGACAGCTAAGAATCCTTACGTGCCTAAAGGTAAGTACATGGTGTTTGGCGAGTATGATGCTGACTCTCAACGCATCTTGATTAATCCGGGAACATGGGTTCATCGCCCCAAAGATTTCTATAGCACGATCATGATTGGAAGCTTTGATCCTGTGGCTAAAAGCTTTAGCGGCTATTTTCAAGGGATCACTGGTTGTACCAGTTTTGAGGCAAGTGGTGATCATCTAGCCGCACGTGAATCGCGACGGGAACCGTCTTCGGCAAAAGCAAAGGCAAAAGCAAAAAGTAAGAAAACTGTTAAAAAAGCCAAGTCTGCGATCAAGAAGTCGGTAACACCGAAGGCTGCCAAAAAGACAGTTGTTAAATCTAAGGATGCGCAAGCAACGGACGAACCCTTGTCTTCGGTGGGGAGTACAAAAGAAGTCCCAACCCCGACATCGCGTGAGTCTTCTATCGAGCCTCCCTCAGGCATTACGATTGGTGAGCCAGCGCCCGTCAAATAATACCGACCTGCGTATGAAAGCATCCCTATAGATCACGAGCGGTTGCGAGGAGATATTCTCTCGCCGGACAGGCCTCTCCTTCAGGCGCAAGGCTGGATTAGGTTGGTACATAAAGGCGCCAACCTAATCGCGATCTGCTCTGGGGAAAAATGCGCGACACGACGCTGTTTTTTTGGGGGGCCTTACGTTAAGGCGCAGAATTTTCTCTGATGAATTTGTGGATCATAGGCTCGAT
This sequence comes from Alphaproteobacteria bacterium, assembly GCA_028691835.1. Taxonomy (GTDB): domain Bacteria; phylum Pseudomonadota; class Alphaproteobacteria; order UBA9219; family UBA9219; genus UBA8914. The sequence continues at coordinate 9,418 of JAQUYN010000062.1, forward strand.
GTTGTTGCGCCATCTGCGGCCATTGAAGATACCATAATGACCCACGGCAATTTCAAGGTGAGCCTTCTTTTTATTTGGTGGAATTCCCGTACATAAATCTAAGGCTGCGCGTGTTTGTCCGGGCGGGGAGAGATCATCCATCTCGCCTTCAACAGTCAAAAGCGCCGTTTTTTGAATTGCTGTTGGGTCAACTTTTTGTCCGCGCCATGAAAAACTATGGTTGGGGAGATCGCATCGTTGGTAAGCGCGCTCAACAAGCTGGATATAAAATTCTTCAGTGACATCCATGACGGATAAAAATTCATCATAGAACTTTTCGTGATTTGCGGCTGCATCTTCATCACCGCGCACAAGATGTTGGTAGTATTTAATGTGCTCAGTGACGTGACGATCCAAGGACAAAGCCATACGATCAAGTAATTGCTGAGGACCCGGATAAACCATGCGCAAGGCCCCCGGATAATAGCTGGGCACAATCTGGATGTGTGTTTTGCGGAACCAAGATAAGGAATTGGTTTGAGCAATTTCAGAGAAAACGGCGGCTTTGTCGCGAGCATCAATTGGACCGCCGAGAAGAGTCAATGTGCTCGGCGTTGGTTCTTGATTTTGTGCGGCGAGAATTGAAACAGCACATAGGGCCGATAATGAGGCTTGGCTAATACCAATGATGTGAAGATTGGGGCCCAGATGTTTAATAATATTGATGATGGTTTCGATCTGGTCTTCAAGATCAAAATATCCATTGCTTAGCGGCACCATTTTGGCGTCGCTCCAATCAGTAATATAGATGTCATGGGAAGATAGAAGACTTTCCACCGTTCCGCGCATGAGTGTGGCAAAGTGACCCGCCATAGGCGTTACTATCAAGACGCGAGGATCTTGAGCTAGATGTTCCTGCGTGGATAAATTGTCCGCTGATCTGGAAAAGTTCAATAATTGACAGAAAGGTGTTGACCAACAAGTCGTTTCCTTGACCTTGATTGGATCGCCGCGAAAGTGTGTTTGGGTGATGTTAAACGCTGGCTTGATTATGGGCCGCGTTGCTTGCTCAAAGAGCGCAGTCACGGCGATCAAAGAACACCCGGCTTCGGAATAACTGAGAGGGTTAAGTGGAGATTTTAACCAGAATCCAGCGACACGCGCAGCTTGAGACCAAGGAGCCAGTGCAATATTTTGTAAATCGAGGAGGTGATACTGAAACATCGAATCCCAAACCATAAAAACCTTCGCTAGATTATTATGGTTAACGCCATCTGTAAACAGTTTGCTTGTTAAAACTGCGGGTGTTTTCTGGTCTTATACCAGCAGGGAGTCCGTTCATACCTATGAACGGACTCATTGAAAGGGCCGATCTCAATCACTCGCTCTGCGCCCCGCGATCCTCTTGCCGGACCGAAGAAGCCAAGAAGAACAGACCTTTCCGCTCGGCAAGCGGTAGGTGAGGCGCAGAGCGAATGAGGTGGGCTGGCGGGACGACTGGGATTTTAACAGATAAAGAGTATATAAAAATGTTTCATCCACTTTATGAAAGAGGTTGTTCGCTTTGTTTCCAACTTAAGAACAGATTGAAAGAAGGGCGACCTCTTGCATGGTTGGCGCATAAAAGCGTCAACCTAATCGCGATCTGCTTTAACGGACTGCTCGCTAGCCGTTGGTCAGTGTTCTCTGCGGGGCCATTTTCTTGGGCCGAAGCATGATCATGTAAATGGCAAGGATCCAGTACCACAATGCCTTATTCTTGTTACGTGCTGATGGTGAGGGATGCAGACCAACCAATGGGCGTGCCATCTTAAGTTGCTTTTTCAGGCGCAGTTTTTGGTGTTGGACTTCAATAGCTTTGATCCGTGAAAGAGTTGCTTGTTCTTTTCTTTGAAGCCCACTGAGTTGCAATCTCCATTGATCAAGTTTCACCCAAAGCGAAGGTTTTGTCCCCGCCCGTTGTGACAAAACGCCTACTTTTAGGCTTAATTGATGAATTTGGCGCATTTTATGCCCAAAATCAGCCATAAGTTTGCGTAAGGACGGTCTTATCTGTTTATTCAGATTGTTATTGGCATAAGTCATAAAAAATCCACTTAAAAACAAAGGAATACCTTCATTCATACCATGGTGATATGAATCGATTGTTAATAAATCGAAACAAAATGCATTGAGAATGACTATTCTACCTTTATGCACGCTTTATGGTTTATGGCATTGCGGCAATAAGGCTAGAAACACTTTGTGAATTTGAGGAAACTGAGCGATCAATTAAGATATTGCGAGGCGATACTTGGGTCCCGTACATTTGGCGGTTCCAAGTATGGCGTGGCGCAATAACGGAGCCTTCAAGTGAGGCCCCAAGATAAAGACCTTCTGAACGAGCAAACGCATACATGTCGGCTTTGAGCCCTATCGCAGTGGAGGCATTTACTCCCTTGCCAAGCTCCCCAATCGCAAGGCCAGCATCAGCCCCCAGAGTGACTTGTCGATCAAGAACGGCGTTGAGTCCGCGTTCTGTCATGATCGCGATAATGATCTCTGATGAGTTGCCACCGATCTGAAGGCCAAAGCTGATTCCACCCAGCGTATAAAAGGCCGGGGGGCTCCATTTATTTTGAGAATCTCTTACCAGCATGACAGCGTTGCCGCCGCTCCCACCAAAAATAAAGGCGGCGCGAAGTTGGCTGGGGACGATAATGATGGCTTTAGCTCGAGAGGCTAGATCGACAAGACCCGGATATTGATTGTCACTCATCATACTTTTAAAGGTGATGCGTGAACGATTGATCAACTGATCTGTTTCACTGCCGAACTCGCCCGCACTGCGGCAACTCGTTAAAGACAAGAGGGCGACGAAAAGCGTGATAAAGAGAGAGTGGCGCAGGTTCCGCATAAGAAAAGCTCCATGCTCGTAAGGAGTAAAAGGATTAGTCACAATACCATCTTCAGGATGAAGATAGTCACCGAGGATGTCAATTGTTGGACGAAAAAAACGACTATTGAATGGCTAGAATGACGCCAAGAATCGTGATTTCGACAATTTCTTGCAGTGTTCCCATCAGTGGCCCGTTATAGCCGCGAAGATGATTGGCTCCCAAAAGAGCGACAATCAAGCCTGCCGCAGCGCCAGCGCCTATGGCATAGGATGCAAACGATCCTAACGCCAAGAAGGTGAGAATAGCCCCAATCGCAAGTGCTATGATCATGCGTAAGGCGGGAGGCGTTTGGAAATGATCGGCAACGGGATCACCGGGAATCGGGCGCAGCCATGAAGCCATCATGACCATCAAGGCGCGTGAGAAGCTGGACGAGGCAATCAGTGCACTGAACACGACTTCGTTATCGCTTAGGCTCGCAATGGCACCGATCTTCATGATGATAACCAAAATGACGGCCAAAGTCCCATACTGAACTGAGCGTTCTTCTTTCAGCCAACCTATACCTTGCTCTTTATCAAAAGTCTTCCCATAGGTATTTGCCATGCTGGCGAATTCTTCTTCATGAAGGGCGCGCGTGGCCCATAACATACTGATGACGGCAAAGGCTGCCGTAATGATGCCGGGAAGGCCGATTTGCGTCATAATCCAGTCAATGCATCCACCGAAGATGCCGATGGCCGCGCCGACCAAGGGAAACCAGCTCATCGATTTACGGATGAATCGTGGCTTAAGGTCTATGTTAAGCTTAAGATTGAGGCGGGTCAGATAATTGATGGCGATGGCAATTTCAGCCCAGAGTGATTCGGCTGAGGGCGCCCTTACCGTAATCGCAGGCGGCGACTTGAGTGGTGTGCCCGTAACTTGAGGCTGCGGTTGAACCTGCGACGATTCAGCCTGCACATTTGCAAGGGATTCGTTGGGAGTTGGCTCTGGTTCAGGGGTAAGGCTTGAATCTGTCATACACACATTTATAAAGGATTATGGTAAAAACGCAATCGTGAACAGACCTCCTTCGACGTGAATTTTATCTTCATTTTGCGTTTTCCTATTGTCTTCAAACAGGGTTCTGGTTATAAGCGGGGCCTCACACGCATATCGGGCCTTATTTCGTGCTCGATGCCGGTTTGCCTGGGTAGCTCAGTTGGTAGAGCAGGGGATTGAAAATCCCCGTGTCGGCGGTTCAATTCCGTCCCCAGGCACCATTTCAATCACACGCAGTCTGTAATTCTCGAAGCTCCTGAAGCCATAGGCTCGTCGCTGGATGAGTTTTGTGACTCATTTTTTGAGAACCGTGATAAGTATAGCCGTAAAAAAAGACTCCGAAGTTGGAGCCCTTTTTTTGGCTGGGCCGTCTGGAAGCTTATAGAACCTTTTGGTTGGCGCCGCCAGTTGAAATCAGGGTGCTTCTGAAGGATTATCTTG